>CAZDEJ010000009.1:0-8172 GCA_964504395.1 uncultured Halobellus sp.
ACCTACGCCCTCTCGGCGGGCTACCACGACAAGTACTACAAGAAGGCCCAGGACGCCCGCGCGTGGGTCAAACGCGACTTCGACGACGCGTTCGAGCGCGCGGATATGCTTGCGACGCCGACGATGCCGGTCCTCCCGCCGGCGCTCGGCGACAGCCTCGACGACCCGCTACAGCTCTACCTGATGGACGCGAACACCGTCCCGGTCAACCTCGCGAACCTCCCCGCGATCTCCGTGCCCGCCGGCGAGGCCGACGGGCTCCCGGTCGGTCTGCAGTTCATCGGCCCGGCGTTCGGCGAGGAAGCCATCGTCCGGGCGGCGTCCGCCGTCGACACGTAGGTCCCGAACGGCGGGGTGGTGGCGGTTTCGATGGTTTGATACGCATGTTTCCACTCCATCGGACCGTACTCCTCGTATGCCGTGGCGACCCGACTGGCGGACGATAACCGGACTGCTCGGAACCGGGATGAAGTACCTCTCGGTGACGATGTTCGTTCCGCTCGTCGTGGCGGTGATCTACGCCGAGGACATCTGGGTCTTCGCGCTCTCGATCGTCATCGTCGCGGCCGTCGGGTTCAGCTTGGAACGGGTCGATCCCGACCCCGACCTCGGGGCGACCGAGGCGCTCGTCTTCGTGACGCTTGCGTGGGTTGTCGCGGCCGTCGTCGGGGCGCTCCCGTACGTACTCGCCGGCGCCGGAACGGCGTCGACGCTCGCGAACCCGGTCAACGCGCTGTTCGAGTCGATGAGCGGGTTCACCACCACGGGCGCGACCGTGATGGGCGAGATCAGCTTCGAACGACACTCCCACGCCCTGCTGCTGTGGCGGCAGCTCACCCAGTGGCTCGGCGGAATGGGGATCATCGTGCTGATGATCGCGATCCTCCCGGAGGTCGCGGTCAACGGCGCCCAACTGATGGCGTCGGAGGCGCCCGGCCCGGAACTCCAGAAGCTGACCCCGAAGATCGCGGAGACCGCCCGCGCGCTGTGGCTGATCTACTTCGGGTTCACCGTCCTCTACATCGGGCTCCTCTACGCGCTGCACCTCCTCGGAATGGCGCCGAACATGAACGCCTACAACGCCATCGCCCACGGGTTCACCACGCTCCCGACCGGCGGGTTCTCCCCGCAGGCCGAGAGCATCGCGTACTTTTCGGCGGCCGTTCAGTGGGTCGTGATCCCGTTCATGATCATCGCCGGGGTCAACTTCGCGCTGTTCTGGCACGTGCTGAAAGGCGAGGCCGAAGTCCTGCTCGGGAACACGGAGTTTCGCGCGTACGCCGGCGCGCTCGCGGTCCTCGCCGCCGGCGTCGCCGTGCTCCTCGTCGGCGGCGCCGCCCCGCCGCTGGGGACCCTCGGTGGGGTCACGGGCGGCTTCACCGAGAACACGGCCCGGCAGGCGGCGTTCCAGGTCGGATCCCTGATGAACTCGACGGGGTACGCCACCGCCGACTTCGCGCAGTGGGACACCCACGCGCAGGTGTTTCTCCTGTTCGTGATGTTCATCGGCGGGTCGGCGGGGTCGACCGGTGGCGGGGTGAAAGTCGTCCGGTGGCTGGTCGTTCTGAAAACCATCAGACGCGAACTGTTCACCACCGCCCGCCCCGACGTGGTCCAGCCCGTCCGGCTCGGTGGCAGCGTCGTCGACGAGGACGCGATCCGCGGCATCCTGGTGTTCACGATGCTGTACGTCCTGCTGTTCGGGCTGGCGTCGGTGTTTCTCGCCTTGGACACCGCCCGGATCGGGATCCAACTCACCACGCTCGAGGCGGTCAGCGCGTCGCTCGCGACCCTGGGGAACATCGGGCCGGGCTTCGGCCGGCTGGGGCCGTTCGGGAGCTATCTCCTCTTTTCGGACGCGTCGAAGCTGCTCATGATCTTCCTGATGTGGATCGGCCGGTTGGAGATCGTTCCGGTGCTCGCGGTGTTCATCTCCTCGGTCGAAGACCGCTGAGACGCCGCCGACGGGTGCGTCCCGTCCGCGCGTTGCTGCTCAGAGTTGGGGTGTAACCTCGTCGGAAACGGCCATCTCAGTGAAGACGATCACCTGATCGCCGGCTTCGACGGTCGTGTCACCGCGGGGCGCGATGAACGCCTCCTCGCGGACCAACGCGCCGATCACGACACCGTTCGGCAGGTCTCGGGCGGACTCCCGGATCGGCTGCCCCGCGAGGATGCTGTCGTCGCTGACCTCGATCTCCAGGACTTCCGCCTTGTCGGATTCGACGAACGCGACGTTCTCGGCGGTACCCTCCAGGGTGAACCGGGAGATCTCCTCGGCGACCACGCTCCGCGGGCTCACCCCGATGTCGATCCCGACGGTCTCGAAGAGGTCGACGTACTCCGCGGTATCGATGACCGCGATGGTTCGCTCGATCCCCATCCGGTCGGCCAGAAGCGACACGAGCAGGTTCTTCTCGTCGGAGCCGAGTGTCGACACGACGACGTCGGCCTCGCCGATGTGCTCCCGTCGGAGGAAATCCACGTCTGTCGCGTCCGACTTCATCACCTCGGTCCCGGGGAGCCGCTCGGCGAGCTCGCGGGCGCGCTCGTCGTCCTGTTCGATCAGCCGCGGACGGAGACCGCGGTCTTCGAGCAGGCGAGCAACGTGATACCCGATCTCCGAGCCGCCGATCACCACCACCTCCTCGTCCTCGCCCGTGGACTCCTCGGGCGCAACCGACTCCGCGAACCTGCGGACGCTCTCCGGCGACCCGATCACGACCACCCGGTCGCCGGCGTCGATGACGGTCTCACCGCGGGCGATCTCCACCGACCCGTTCCGCAACACTGCGACGAACGTCAGCGATTCGAACCGGTCGGCCTCCGCGACGGTCTGACCTGCGACCGGGCTGTCGTTGCTCACCTCGAACTCCGCCATCTCCACCCGGCCGCCCGCGAACAGGTCGACATCGCGCGCGGCCGGTAGACTCAGCATCCGGGCGATCGACTTCGCGGCCAGCAGGTTGGTGCAGACCATGAAATCGACCCCGAACGCCCGGTTCGAACGCTCCCACGTCCGGAGATACTCGGTGTTCTTCACCCGGGCGATGGTGAACGCGTCGGAGACGGCCTTCGCGGTCGAGCAGACGACGACGTTCGTCTCGTCGTTGTCCGTCGAGGCGATCACCATATCCGCGCTGTCGATCCCGGCGTCCTCTAAGGTGTCCATCGTGGTTCCGTCGCCGGTCACCCCGAGCACGTCGAGGGAGTAGTTGAGGTCCTCGACCCGGTCGGCGTCGCGATCGACGACGATCACGTCGTGTGCGTCCGCGAGGTCGGCGGCGATGCTCGACCCGACCTGCCCCGCGCCGACGATTATCACGTTCACGGCCGGTCACCAAGCATCGTGTACTCCGAGTGTGTCCGGCGGGGACCTATTCGTCTTTCGGCCTCCACCCGCGGCTCACTCCGATGGGCGACACCCTGCGAACGGGCCGCGTCCGCCGTCTCACGCCGCTCCGGCGTCACTCGGCGGTCACGCCCGGCCCCTGTTCGACCGTGAGGTCGACCGACCTGTGTTCGCCTTCGAGGTCGGCAACGACCCGCTCGACGACGGTTTCGGCCTCGCTGGTGATCGCGGGCCTGATCCTGTCGGCCACCCACCCCAGCGAGACGAACCGCGGCAGGCTGACCCGGCTCTCGTTGGCCGATCCGGGGTCGTAGGCGACTTCCATCGAGACGCGGGATGCGGCCGTTGCGTCCGCCGGGGCGTCCGCAGGGAGGTCGTCGAGTCCCTCGACCCGCCACCGGCCGCTCGCGTCGAGGTTCTTTACGATCCGCCACTCGATCCGGTTCGGCGGGTCGACCTCGGTGACCGCGGACTCGACGGTGTAGGTGAGTTTCCACCACGAAAACCGGAGCGCGTAGCGGGTCCCCGCGCCGCCGTCGCCGCTCCGGCGGACGACGTCATTGAGATGTTCGGAGTACGTCGCGTACCGCGGGAAATCCACGAGGAAGTCGTAGGTCTCCTCCGGCGGTAGATAGACGACGGTACTGACGACGAGTTCGTCCACGACAACTCCTTTGCTCCCGGCGATGAAAGCGTTGCGGGCAGGATCGGACTCAGCGGCTCCCGTTCGGCGTCACGTCGAGGATCGGCGACACGGAAGCCGGAGTCCGGAGTCCGGACCCCCCGGCCGGCGGTGAACCGCTACTCGTCCGCGTCGGACGCTGACACGTCGGTCGCCTCGATCGTGTCGGCGGTAAGCGCAAGCGCGGTTCCGCGATCTGCGTCGGTGAAAAGCGAGACCGAGCGGTCGGCGCGCTCCCACGTCACTGCGACACCGTCATCCGTCTCGGTGACGTTCACGGTCTCCCCGGCGACCTCCTCGGTGGTGGCGTTCTCGTCCGGCGCGTCGCCCTCGGCGGTGGTGGCGACGAGCGTCACGTTCGCCGGCCCGTCGTATCGGGTGATCACGGTTTCGCCGCCGAACGCGGCGATCCGTCCCTCCGAGAAGGTGTAGGAGTCGTTTCCGAGTTCGGGCACGGTCGTGGTGGTGGCGTTCTGAAGCGGCGCCAACGAGTCGAAGACGACCCCCGAGTCCGGCTCGGGCGGCTGGAAGGTGCTGTCTGCGACGCTGACGTTGAATCGGGTCTCGGTGTACTCGACAGTCATCGTGGCGTTCGGCCGGTCGTACTCGCTTTTGAGAACCGTCGAGGAGTCGACGCCAACCCAGTGGGTGACGGTACCCTCACGGCTCTCGTTGTCGGGGTCGACCGACACGACCCACGCGTCGGTGCCGTCGACGGCCTCACGCCCGGTTCGGGTCGCTGTGGTGTTCTCTTCCGTCCAGTCGAACGCGAACGCCCGGACCCGCTCGGTCGCGTTTCGGACGCTCCCGTTGTCGGCGTATTCGCCGGTCGCGTTGGACTCCGGTGCGTGCGTCCCGTTCCCGACGTGACTCCCGTTCGAGAGCACCCGCGTGATACCGGTCCGCTCGTCGTGGACCCACGCGACGGTGCCGTTCGTGCCCGCGATCACGGTGCGGTTGTCACCCGAGACGGACACCCGCGAGGCGTTGCCCTCGCCGAACGTGAACGAGGTGTTGTACTGTCGCTCGGTTGTGTCGTTTTCGACGGTCACTGTCGCCGCGCCGACGACAGTGTCCGCGGTGCCGTACCGGTCTTCGACGTCGTCGAGAATAGCATCGCCTGTGGGGTCGCCCACGTCGGCGAGGCCTAACCCCGCCACAGCGGCGACGCCGACGACGAGTAGCACGCCGGCAATAACCACGGCTCCGACTGCACCCCTGTCGTTTCCGTCGGTCTTTCGCATTATGTGCAATACGCGATTGGCACTTATACGCTCTGCGGTGACCGGTGAACCCGTGGGACGGCGGCCGTCGGATCCGACGTGGCCGGGGGAGCCGTTTTCACCGTCCGGCGACAACGGCGAGTGATGCGATCATCATCGAACGGACCGGCGGCCGGACGCGCGTCGGGGGCGGATTCGACGCTGGACCCGGCCAGTCGTGATCCCGGCGACGCCGGCGACGCGACGGACCCCGTCGTTTCGGTCGACGGCGTCACCAAGACCTACCAACTCGGTGGGACCGTCACCGCGCTCGACGACGTGTCGGTCTCGCTCGAAGCCGGGTCCTACACCGCGGTGATGGGCCCCAGCGGGTCGGGGAAGTCGACGCTACTCAACCTGGTCGGCGGTCTCGACACCGCCGACTCCGGAACCGTCCGCGTTGCCGGCGTCGACCTGAGCCGGGTTTCCGAGGCGCGACGCGCCGAGAAGCGGGGGACGGCGATCGGGTTCGTCTTCCAGACGTTCAACCTGATGCCGCGGCTGACTGCGGTCGAAAACGTCGCGCTCCCGCTCGTCTTCGACGGGTGGCCCCGGCAAAATCGGCTGGATCGGGCCCGGGACGTGCTCGACGACGTCGGACTCGGCGACCGATACGACCACGCGCCCGCGGAGCTCTCGGGCGGCCAGCGTCAGCGGGTTGCGATCGCCCGGGCGCTGGCGCCGGAGCCGTCGCTCCTCCTGGCCGACGAGCCGACCGGCAACGTCGACACCGACACCGGCGCGGCGATCATGCGCCTGCTCGCGGCGATCCACGACCGCGGAAACACCATCCTGCTTGTGACCCACGCCCGCCGGATCGCCGAACACGCCGAGCGGATCGTCCACGTCCGCGACGGGCGGATCGAACGGGTCGAGACGGTCGAGCGGCGGCGTCCACGCGACAACGGCGCAGACACGGACGGCGACGCCGACACCCCGAGTGACGCCGACGCACAGTCGGCCGGAGGGCCGGCAGCGGGGGCCGATGGATCCGAGTGAGGCACTCCGGATCGCCGCCCGGTCGATCCGCGCCCACCGGCTGCGATCGGGGCTAACGGTCGTCGGGATGGTGATCGGTATCGCGTCGGTCGTCGCGTTCGCGACGTTCGGGGCGAGCGTCCAAGCCGCGGTCATCGGCGATATCGGCGAGACCAACGCCAACAACGTGTTCGTCACCCCCGCGAGCGTCGATGACGACTCCCCCGGTGGGACGGAACTCGCGGCGACCCGCCCGGTGTTCACCAGTATCGACATCGACCGGCTTCGGGACCAACCCGGCGTGGAGGCGGTGATCCCACAGGGGGTGATCGGCCTCTCGTCGGCCACCTACGGGTCCGAGACGGTCGCACAGCGACAAGCCACGGCGACCGTGCCGGAGACGTTCACCGACGCGAACACCGTTGCGGGGCGCGGGTTCGAGCCGGGTGCCGAGGAGGCTGTGCTCAACGAGGCCGCCGCCCGGTCGTTCGATCGGAACGTCACCGTTGGCTCGACCCTCCAACTCACGCTGACGTCGGGGGAGACCCGGAACGTCACGGTCGTCGGCATCGTCTCCGGCACCCGCGGGGGCTTCCTATCCGGCTTCGGTGACACGACACCCCGAATCTTCCTCCCGGCCGACCCGTTCTACACCACGGTCGTCGAGAGCCCTTCGGTCGGCGCCGACGTCCAAGTGTACCCCCAGGTCACGGTGATCGCGGCGCCCGACGCCGTCCCGGCGGTCAAAGACCGGACCGAGGCGTACCTCACCGACGACTCCGACGCCGCTCAACTCCTCGCGGAGGGTGTCGAGATCCGGGTCCAAACCAGCGAGGACATCGTCGGCGCGATCCAGGACGTGATCTCGCAGATCACTCGGTTCGTGACCGGGATCGCGGTGATCTCGCTCGTGGTCGCCGCCATCGGAATCGCCAACATCACCCTGGTGTCGGTGACCGAGCGGACGAAGGAGATCGGGATCATGAAGTCGGTCGGTGCAACCAACCGCGACACGATGCAGTTGTTCCTCACGGAGTCGGTGCTTCTGGGAACCACCGGCGCGGTGCTCGGCGTCCCCGTCGGCCTCGCCGTCGCGTGGGGCGCGGCGCGCTTCGCGGACGTCGCGCTCACGCTCGCCGTCGACTGGATGGTGTTTGCCGTCGTGGTCGGGGTCGGCGTCGGGGTCGTCGCCGGGCTCTACCCCGCGTGGCGCGCCGCTCGGGTCGACCCGATCGACGCGCTGCGGTACGAGTAGGCGGCGGCTTCAACGCCGCTATTCGGATGTAGGCCCTCCAAATACCGTCCGGCAAAGGTGAAGATGCTCCGGTTTGCTCCGGCATTGGTCGTGATTCATACCGTTAGTACCGATCGATCGTAATTATCAAAACGAAAAACAAGGTATTTATTCCGGCTCACGCTCGGACCACGTGAGTCGGAAGCGAGGGGGAAGCGGAGGCCACCGATAGCTACAGCCATCGGTCTCGACCCGTCGGCAGCGGTCGGCCCCGGAAACGGAGCCGCCGCCACCCCCGGCGGTCGACGCTCGGCTGCGACCGAGTACCCGCCGTGGGGGCCGAATCCGCCCTGCACGGCACCGGTCGATCCGGCGATACCGGCGTGTCCACCCGTCCACACCCTCGACCCGGCTCGGGCAAGATCACTTGATGGAATACGCTGGTCGACTTCGGCTCGCTTTGCTCGCATCGCTTCTGGTTATCACTCTCCTGGGCAGTATCGGACCGTTCGCCGGCGTTGCCGCCGCGGACCAGGGGAGTATCTCGTTCAACGACTCCTCCTACGCGGATGGCGACACGGTGGCCGTCACGGTTGCGGACGGCGACCTCTCGACGACAGCGGAGTACGTCGTAAACGTTCAGTCGGAGACTGAGGGACAGGTA
>CAZDEJ010000009.1:8272-32775 GCA_964504395.1 uncultured Halobellus sp.
CTCGACGACAGCGGAGTACGTCGTAAACGTTCAGTCGGAGACTGAGGGACAGGTAGCGATATCAAGCAGAGATATAAAAGATGGGGTTTCATCGATTACGACGGAATATACAGTTGCTGAAGCTAATGGCGACAACAAGATTACGTCCTATGAGTTTCTTTATGATAACGGTGCTGACGGCTCTGGGGGCATCTCAAGCGTATCTCGAAATCAGAATGGGACTGTTGAGATCAATCTAAAATCCAAGTCAGATTCAGACGATACTATCGGATATACTGCTGGAGAGACGGTCAAATTATCTCACGAGAAAAATAACAAATTTTCCGGTACAACACAAGTTTCTGAATCGGATACAATAGGAGAATTACAAATAACAGACGGAGATACGATTAATGCAACTTACTCTGATGAAAGTTCAGATCAAGATCGAACGGCCACTGCAACAATCAAAAGTGAATCTAAAGATTCTAGCAACGACCCCGAACCACTCACTCTCGGCCCGGTGACCGAACTCTCCACTGACTCCCTCGACGGTACGTCGCTCACACACACCGCGAGCGTGATCGAAGTCCCGTTCAGCGAGGACGTCTCGAGGGCCGGCAGGGCGGCGGGGGATCTGACGCTCGGCAGCAACCTCACCGTTGCAGTCGACGGCGAGAACGTCACCGACCGATACGTGCTTGACGCCAACGGCTCCGCCGACGGCCAGGTGGTGATGACGTCGGCGACGCCGACCGGCCCCCGTGCGAACGTCACGGTTGCGGTCGACGCCGCGAACGATTCCGCGGACACGGAGACGATCGCGCCGGGGACCACCGACGCGACGGTGGCGGACGCGACCGCCACCGAGAGCGGCGACTTCAACGTCTACAATACCGAGGCCGTCGCGTTCGTCACGGCCGACCCGAACCGGGCGTTCGAGGTGTACAACGACTCCGGGACGTTCGTGTTCGCCGGCCGGACCGGCAACGGAAGCCAGGTGTTCGTGTTCGACACCGCCGCGCGGAACTGGACCGGCGGGTACGCGCTCGAGTCGGTCGATTCCGACGGCAGCGCCGCGTCGACGACTGACCTCACCCTCCACGATCTGGGGCTGTCGGTCGGGGTCGACGACCGGACCGTCACTGCCGCTACGGGGATCGACGCCCGGCTCTCCGCGGCCGACAGCGGGCGGGAGGTCGAGGCGGCGCTCGTCGCTTCGGGCGGCGAGGTCGTCGACCGGCGAAACGCCACACTCGGCGGCAACGGAGACGTGACCCTCGAGTTCGGTGGCGACCGCCTTGCGGCGGCCGGCCCGGGGAACTACACGGTCAACGCCACCGATGCGGTCACGGATGCGACAGCCGGATCCGACCGGATTCGCGTTGTCGACGCCGACGCGCGGACCGCGGCGTTCCGGTCGGGCGTCATCACCGAGCACACCGGCGACGTGACGGTGCTCGACCTCGAACTGCGGTACGCCGACACGGCGACGGTGACTGTCGGCGGGCCCGACGTCGGATTCCGAGCGAACGCGACAGTCGAAGACCGCGACGACGACGGGCGCGTACGGGTACGGTTCAACACTTTCGCGGCGGCCGACGTGACGACGCTCTCCGACGACGGCGGCGACGTCTTTGCGACCACACCGGCCGAAAACGCGTCCAGCACGCCCGATACGGTCGTGGCTGCAGGTATCGATAACAGCGGCGCGCCGACGGATGGACTCGACCCCGGCGATTACCCCCTGACAGTCCGGCCGGGATCGAACGCGAGCGCCGCCGCAACCACCGCCGGGGTGCTCACACTGCGGCAGCCATCGCCGCGAGCGCTCGACACGTGGGTCGCGCCCGCGGACGCGACGTTTTCGGCTCCCGCGGCGGTCTCGGACGCGGTCGCGGCGGGGCGACTCACCAACATCACGGAGGTTGCGGCCGGCGATACGGTGGTCCACCGGATCGTCGCGCCGGGGGTCGCGGGGGCGTTCGCGGCCGAGACCGGACCCACGACCGAGGCGTTCTTCGGGTTGGCCGGGTCCTCGGACCGTGCTCGATATACGCTGAACGTCACACAGCGCGATCCCGACGCGAACCGGAACGCCTACCGGCTTCGGCTGAACAACACGAGCGCACGAGTTGTCGCCGACACGGCCAACGACACGTACTTCGTGGTCTACCGGAGCGACGGCCCCGCTGCCGCCCCCTGGAACGGCACCGCCGAAACCGGTCCGCCCGAAGCGGGAGCGCCCGCGGCCGGCGACTCCCTGTCGGCCGAATTCACCGTGTCCCCCGACGCCCCGTTCACCGATCTCGAACGGGCGGAGCGACGCGTCACCGCGGCGCACTCCCTCGTCGCGGCGCGGATCACCGCCGACGAACCGGTCGTTGTCACCAACGCCACGAACCAGTCCGTGGCAGGAACGACGACGCTTGCGCCGGGAACTGAGTTCACGCTCCGACTCCGCTCGGAGAACGGGACCGAACCACAGTTCCTGAAGACCGCGCGGACGACTGTCGACCCCAGTGGTCGGTGGAACGCCACCGTCGACTTCGAGTCCGGACGCGTCGGCGACAACTTCACCGTGCGGTCGGCCGCCGATACGGTCGCTTCGGCGAACGAACTCGCGGTCGACGGCGAGGTTCGGGCGGTCCTGCCGGAGAACGCGTCGACCCCGCGAAACACCTCGACGCCGCAGGAACCCACTACCGCCGGGGGATCGGGCGGCGGTGGCGCGGGCGGGGGCGGTGCGGGTGGCGGCGACGATAACGACGCCCCTACCCCAGATCCGGACACGCCGTCGCCGGACGCGACAGCCACCCCGACACCGGCGCAGTCCTCGGATTCCGGCGGCTCCGTGATCGACTCGACGCGGCAGTTCCTGGGTGGCGTGCTCGGAACCGCCGTCGACGACGCCGACCCCGAATCGATCCGTGACCGCCTGTTCGGCTTCGACGTCGCCGTCGCGGTTGCGGCACTGACTGCTGTCGTCGTCTACGTCTCCCGACGGGGGTAACGCCGGGGCCCCGAGATCTCCACTCGTCCCTCCGGAGCGTTTCGTCTGTCGTAACGCCTAAGAACCGAAGAACCGTTCTGTCGAGTAATGAATTCGAACGCGTACTCGGATCTCGCCGGCCCCCCCGGCACGGAACGGCGGTGGTTCCGTGGGCGTTGAAATCAAGGACTCGACCGTTTCGGACGCGGAGTTCGAGCAGATGAAACGGTTCGTCCGCGACTACCTCGCTGCCAGCGTCGAGAGCGAAGAGGACGGCGGACGGATGCGGTGGTACCCCTGGCACAGCGCGGAGTACCGCTTCAACCACATCCTGAACGTCGTCGACCTCGCGGGTGAGATCGCCGATCGCGAGGGCGCGGACACGGACGCCGTGCGCGTTGCCGCGCTCTTCCACGACATCTCGAAGCTCGAAGCCGACCAGGACGTCCACGCCGAGGAAGGCGCCCGCGTCGCCCGCGAGTACCTGAACGCCCACGGGAACTTTCCCGCGTCGTTCGTCGAGCAGGTGTGTCAGATCGTTGCCGACCACTCCTATCAGGGCCCGCTCACGGACGTCTCCCTGGAGACTCGGAGCCTCATCGAGGCCGATATCCTCGACAAGGTCGGCGCCAACGGGACGGCGCTCATGCTGCTCCGAATGGGCTACGAGTCACGGACACACATGGACGCCGCCGAGATGGTCGAGCGCGTGCTGGACCGCGGTCGCGACGCCGCGAACCGGGTCGAATCCGACACCGCCGAAACCATCGTCCACAAGCGGCTCAAGCGGGTCCGGTGGTTCCGCGAGTGGCTCGAAAGCGAGGTTACGGAGATGGACCACGACGTCGACTCCGGCGACGGGCACGAGGTGTGATCCCGCGGCTGTCGCGGCAGGCTTATACTGTTGGCTATAGTCACGTGACGGATCTCGGCACCCCGGGGTGCCGAAAATCTTCACGTAGTTATAGCCAACAGTATTAGTCGCCCTCGTCGGCACGTCGGCGGTGTGCCCCCCGAGTTCCCTCCACGGCCGTCGACGCGCACCACCGTTGCGCTCGCGGCCGTCGCGCTCGTCACGTTCCTGCACAGCATCGTCGTCGTCGGACAGATCCCGGTGTGGTTCATCCTCGTCGGGGTCGCCCTCGTTTACCTCCTCGTCATCGCGGGTTTCCGGCTGGTCGCGGCGGTCGAGCGGATCGCAACGGCCGCGGAGGTCGACAGCGGGATCAGGATGGCCGCCGAGGCGAGGCCGTCGGCGGACGCGAGCGACGGCGACGCGCCTGGCGAATCCGTCCCCGAGGACCCCGAACCCGGGGCACCGAACGGCGACCACGACGACCGGGACCCCGACGAGCACCGAAGGGACACTGGGGGTACCCCCGGGGACAGTGTGACCGGACCCGACGGCCCCGGCATCCGCTCCGACGGCAACTGACGCCCGACCGGCCCGCGAGGAACCGGTGGCGGTTTGTAGCTCCGCCGGCTACTCCGCGTGATGACGGACGCCGACCGCTGGGTGGCGCTCTTCTCGGGCGGGAAGGACTCCTCGTGGGCGCTTTACCGGGCGCTTGCGGCGGGACTAGACGTCTCGCATCTGCTGACGGTCCACCCGGGCGAGGGCTCGTACATGTATCACGTCCCCGAGACCCGGCTCGCGACCCTCGCCGCCGAGAGCATCGGGATCGACCTCGTCGAGGTCGACCCCGGCGACCTCGACGCTGCCGACGCCGACGACGCAGGCGCGCAAGGTGACCGCGAACTCGAGCCGCTGGAGGCCGCGCTGACTGACCTCCAGTCGGATCTGCACGGCGGCCTCGCGGGAGTCACTGCCGGCGCGGTCGAAAGCGAGTTTCAGACCGCCAGAATCAGGGGCATGTGCGACCGGCTCGGGATCGACCTGTTCGCGCCGCTGTGGCAGGAGGAGCCGCGGGCGCTCGCCGACGCGATGTTAGACGCGGGCTTCGAGATCCGTGTTATCCAGGTCGCCGCGGGGGGCATGGGCGAGTCGTGGCTGGGTCGGCGCCTCGACGCCGACGCCCTGGCGGAGTTGACCGCACTGAACGAGGAGTACGGCGTACACATCCTGGGCGAAGGCGGGGAGTTCGAGACGTTCGTCACCGACGGCCCGCACATGTCCCGGCCGGTCGAACTCGCGTACGAGACCGTCTGGGAGGGGATGCGTGGCCACATCCGCGTGACCGACGCGCGACTGGGCGACCGCCAGTAACGACCGGTCGGGTCCGCGGACGTAGCGCGGATCGTCGGCGCAGCCACGCCGCTGACACCGACGACCCACATAACTATATATTCGAGATTCGGAGTACATATTACGGTATGGTCGACGCTTGGCGACTGGTCCGGAACCCCTACGGACGGGCCGTGTACGAGCGGCTGCGGGACATCGGCGTGACCGCAACCCTGATAAGCGAGTACGTGGCGCGGCTCCCCGCGCCGATGTCGGAGCACCCGCCCCACGATGTCGTGACGGACGTGGTGGAGCCGGACCGGGTCGCGGCGATCGGGGCGCCAACGGCGGCCCTCCGACCCGACGAGGTCGTGATTGCCGCGCTCGACGGGGGTTCCCCGGTGGGGTATCTGTTCTGCTCCTTGGACGCGACACACACCATCGACCCGCTGGAGCGGGTATGCTCCGTCGATGGGGCGTACCTCAGGCGGGTGTTCGTGATGCCCGAGCATCGAACCCGTGGGGTGGCGACGGCGCTGGTGTCGGCCGCCTGCGAGTGGGCGCACGAGCGCGACGCGGGGAGTGTGACGGCGTTGGTCGCCCGCGACAACGTCCCCTCGCGGCGCCTGTTCGAGCGCGGCGGCTTCGAGGCGGAGCGCTCACACCTCTATATCCGGCTCGGACCGGTCTCAGTTCGCCGGATGTTCTGAGTGTTCGTTCCGGTATACTACATAGATATATAATATTCTACTAAGTAAATAGTTCTCGGAGTACGCTTAATAGACCGGCGGGTGTCGGGTCGGACGAGGATGAGCCAGGAAGTCAAGGAGGCTCTCAGGCGGGTCAAAGCCCGGATCGTAGCCACCGACCGCGTCCTCGAATCGAGCGAGCGAACGAACGTCGTGGCGCGGCTGACGGGGGCCGACTACATCAGCCTCGGGGCGCTTTCCGTCGCGTGGGGCTCGGCGCTGCTGTTTCTCCGCGGCGAGCCGAACCTGGCGCTGCTCGCGATGTTCGTCGCCTTCCTCCTGGACAAACTGGACGGCTACTACGCCCGCCGAACGGGCAACTCCTCGCCGTTCGGACGGCGGGTGGACTCCTTTATCGATGTCTTCGCGTACCTCGTCCCCGCGGCGCTTCTCTACCGTACGTTCTCCCCACACGTGGCTGCCACCTGGGTGGTCGGATTCGTCGTCCTCGCCTTCGGCGGGTTGCGGCTCATCCGTCACAACGCTGAGGGGTTCGGTGAGACCGACGGTCGCAGCTACTATCACGGCACGACCGTCGTTCACACCAACCTCGTGGTCGTTGCGAACTACCTGCTCGCGACCTCGATCGGGTGGTCGGGGTGGAGTGCCGGGCTGGTTGTCGCGGCAGCCTGTCCCCTGATGATCTCGGACTACAAGGCGTACAAGACCGACACTGCTCACGCCCTCGCGGCGGGGTGTGTGCTGCTTGCGGCCGCGGTCGCGGTCGGTTTCGAGTTAGGATACGTATGATCGACGGCCGGACCGTCCGCGTGGATCCGCACGTCCACACCGAGGCGTCGTACGACGGACACAGTTCCCCCGAGGATCTGCTGGCTGCGGCGTCCCAGGTTGGACTGGACGCGGTGGTCGTCACGGACCACGACTCCGTTTCCGGCGCACACGCCGCCGCGGCTCTGGCCTCCGATCGCAACATCGTCGTGATCATCGGTTGTGAGGTGTCGACCGCCGACGGCCACCTGCTCGCGATCGGGGTGGATGACCGCCCCGACCCGCACCAGTCGCTGGCCGCTACAGCCCGCTGGATCCGTGACCGCGGCGGGGTCGCGGTGGTTCCGCACCCGTTTCAGCGACTTCGCCACGGGGCGAGCCGCGACGGCATCGCGGCGGTCGACGGTATCGAGGTGTACAACGCGCACACGGTGTCGAACGTCCGTAACGCACAGGCCCGGCGGTTCGCGGCGCGCCGCGGCTACACACACTTCGGCGGGAGCGACGCCCACCGACCGCGGACCGTCGGACTGGCCGCAACGGAGGTCTCCCTCCCGCCACGTACGCCGGCCACCGCCGAATCGATCGTTCGGGCGATGCGGAACGGACGAACGACCACGGTCGGAGGGCGCACCTCGACGTGGCAGTACGTCACCAAGCTGTTCACCACCGCGCGCCTGCGGGCGGCGGCCCTGCGACGATGACCGACGGCGTCTTCAGGTCGCCGGCGGCCCGCCGGAGCGCCGCTCTCCGCCTCGGGTCGCTCGTTGTGGGTCTTGTCGCCGTGACGGTCGGCGTCTGGCTGCTCGCCCCCTCGGCCACCGACCCGGAGTGGATCCGACGGCGACTGGCCGGGCTGGGGCAGTACGCGCCGCTGGCGTTCGTCGCGCTCCAGGCCGCACAGGTGATCGTCGCGCCGATCCCCGGCCAGGTACTCGGCGGCGTCGCGGGCTACCTCTTCGGGGCGCCGCTCGGCGTCACGTACAGCATGATCGGTGTGACGACGGGTAGCGCCGCCGTGTTCGCCCTAAGCCGTCGGTTCGGTCGGCCGTACGTCGAGCGGGCGATCGACCCCGAGCGGCTGGCGCAGTGGGACGCGTTCTTCGAGCGGACCGGCACCCTCGGGTTGTTCGGCCTGTTCGTGCTTCCGACGTTCCCGGACGACCTGCTCTGTGCCGTCGCCGGGCTCGCCGACCTCCGGCTGCGCACGTTCCTCGTGCTGGTGATCGTCGGCCGGACACCGACGTTCCTGGCCGCCGCCTACGTCGGCACACGGGTCGACGACGGGGCGCTCGTCGTTGCGGTGACGGCCGTCGGCGGGCTCATCGTCCTGTCCGCGGTGGTGTACCACCTCAGAGGCCGGGTGCTCGCCAG
This sequence comes from uncultured Halobellus sp., assembly GCA_964504395.1. Taxonomy (GTDB): domain Archaea; phylum Halobacteriota; class Halobacteria; order Halobacteriales; family Haloferacaceae; genus Haloquadratum. Next base: position 16,281 of record CAZDEJ010000009.1, read on the forward strand.
GCTTGGGGCGAACTGACCGGGGGCGTCCCGTGACCCCACTCCGTCCCCCCGGACCCGCTATTTCACCCGTGAGTACGCCCCGACGAGCGCCTCCGACAGCTCCAGCCCGTCGACGTGTGCGTGCTCGTCGACGATGGTCGCTTCGAGTTCGGCGTCGGCGATCGTCACCCCCTCGAACACGACGGTTCGCTCCAGTTCGGCGCCGGTCACCGCCGCGTCGGCCATCACATGGACGTTCGCGCCGAGGTCGGCGTCCTCGACCGTGGCATCCCCGTGAACGAAGGTGTCGCCGTCGAGATACCACGACACCGCGTCGAGGTAGCTCTCCGGAGTGCCGATGTCGAACCACGCGCCGTCGAAAGTGAACGCGTTGACCGTGCCGCGGGCCTGGAGCCACTGGAGGAACCACCCGGGCTCGTCGGGGTTGTTGCCGTCCGCGAGGTAGGTGTCGAACTCCGCGAGCGTGTCCGAAGGGAACGCGTAACACGCGATCGACACGAGCGTACTCCGCGGGTCGTCGGGTTTCTCCTGGAAGTCGGTCACGCGGTCGCCGTCCAGTTGGACGAGGCCGTATGACTTCGCGCGCTCTCTCGACCCGACGTCGTAGGCCACCAGACACGGCGTCCCAGCATCCTCGAAGAAGTCGACGAACTCCCCCACGTCGAACGAGAGGAGGTTGTCGCCCGCGATGACGACGAGGTCGTCGTCGACGCCCTCCCGGTCGATGAGCTGTGCGAGGGCGCCGACGACGCCGAACTTCTCGTCTTCCGCGACGGTTTCCTCGACGGAGAGCGTCGGCTTCTCGTAGGGTGATTCGTCGATAAACGACTCGAACGCCCCGGAAAACCGCTCGTTGGTGCTCACGAACACCTCATCGATACGGGCGTCGGATTCGAGATCCTCGAAGATCACGTCGATGACAGTCCCGTCGCCGACCGGGAGGAACATCTTCGGCCGGTCCTTCGTGATCGGCCACATCCGGGTCGCGTAGCCACCAGCGAGCACAACAGCCTTCATACCACCTCCCTCCACCCGGAGTGGCAAGTTTGTTTCCCACCGCACCGCCCGCGCCAGGAGATATATATCCCTCGCCGCCCCCCTCTCCGGGTATGCCCGACGCCGACGATGCCACCACCCGGCAGCGGATTGCCGACGCCCTGCGGACCGCGCCCCACGACGCCGCCGACCTCTCGACGGCGGTCGGTGTTCCCCGCTCTGCGGTCTACACGCACCTCGAACACGTCGCCCGGAGCGTCCGCACCGACGCGGCCGACGAACAGTTCCTGGTCGCGCCTCCGGAGTGTCACGCGTGTGGGTTCGACGGCTTCGACGACCCGCTGAACGACCCCTCGCGATGCCCGGAGTGTCGTTCGGAGCGGATCGCGCAACCGACGTTCGTGATCGAGTGAGCGCACACGGGAGCGAGAACCCGAGCGCGCCTCACACTGTTGGCTACAGTCACCTGACGGGTTTCGACACCTCGGGGTGCGGAAACCTTCATGTAGGTGTAGTCAATCATATCAGTCGTCGCCGTGCTCGTCGACGATGACGACCTCGCCGTCGTCGACGCGGACGTTGATCAGCGTCTTGACGTGATGGCCGCTGTCGTCGAGTTCGTTGGGGCCGGCCTTCTTGATCACCGCGACGGTGTCGACGACCTCCGCGCCGACCCGGTCGAGTGCGTCGAGGACCGCCCGCATCGTCCCGCCGGTCGAGAGCACGTCGTCGAGGACCAGCACCCGGTCGCCGGGGTCGACGTCGTTGATGTACATCTCGTTTTCGTCGTAGCCGGTCTGCTGGCTCAGCGGTTCCTCGCCGTCGAGGCCGTACCGGCGCTTTCGGATGACGACGAGCGGGACGTCCGTCATCAGCGACACCCCGGTGGAGATGTGGATCCCCATCGCCGCCGGGGTGACGATCTTGTCGACACCGTCGGTTTCGGCCTTCCGGACGATCCGAACGACGATCTCCCGCAGTAACTCCGGGCGGAGCATCGGGACGCCGTCGCTTATCGGGTGGACGAAATACTCGTAATCGCCCTTTTCTATGATCGGCGCGTCGAGTAACGACTGCCGCAATCGATCCATACCCTGGGTTCTGCGGGTCGAAAATAAAAGGTAGTGGTTCCGCTACCGGGCGTCGATCGGAAAGCGACTGTTTACTCCTACGACCGCCCCGGTACGCCGGGATCACTCGGTCGGTGCCGTGGACTGGTACTGTTGGCTACGCCTACGTGACGCTTTTCCACACTCCGGGGTGTCGAAATCCGTCACGTGACTACGGCCGACAGTGTGACGCAGCGCCGCGGAGTTCTCGCCGTTCTCGGACTCCCAGACGATACGGACTGTCTCGCCGTCCCAACCATCGTCGTTCTCGAACTCCTTGCTGGTCTCGGCGGAGATGGTGCCGGTCGTGTCCCGGCTCTTCGGTCCCGTATCGACACCAGTCACGTTCACCCGTGTCGCCTCGATCGTGCCACCACTTTGGTGTGAATGATAACGGTTCTCGTATCGGTCGTGTCGTATACTGTCGGACGAAATTCCTGATACGCCTGCTCGCTCTCAGCGAGGCGAGCGACTGTATCAACAGTTTCGTCGATAGTATAGTCGAAGTCGAAACTCGCCTGCGGCGCGCTCTGCTGCAGCGACCCGCCGAGGTTGAGTGCGAACGACCGCGAGAATGACTGTGACCGCGATCATAGGACCACGTCGACGACGGGCGACACCGCCGATTCGTCGACGAATAATTCCGATATGTCCATATCTACCACTCAAGATGTATAATAAATCTGTTACCATAGTCAGCACATTTCACGCATAGGAACTGGGCGTGCCCCTCCTTGCGTCGCTGGCTGATCCCGCAACCCAGTATAAAACCGGGCTGCCGACACGGAAGCGACCCGCCGAAGGAGCGGAAGACGTATTTGATACCCTTAGTAACGGTAGAGTAACGTATGACCCGAGTGACCAACCGAGCGCGGCGGCCGGCCACCGGCGCGGGTGGTGGGTGATGGCCGGGGACAGCGCCCGGATCCTCGTCCCCGTCGGCGAGTCCTCGACCGTCCGGAACACGGTGGCGTACGCCGTCCGGGAGGCCCGGTCGGGCGCCGAGGCCGGGGACGGCACCGCGACCGTCCACTTCGTCTGTCCTGCACGCGGGCGGATCACCGACGGCGAACTCGGTGACGACGTCGCCACCGACCTCCTCGATCGGGCCGTCGTCTGGGCCCGTGAGGACCTCGACTACGACGACGACGGCGACAGCGACGCCGCCGACGGCTCCGAGGTGGAGATCACAACCGCCGTCGTCGGCGCCGACCGATACCTGTTCAGCCCGAACGACTACGCGACGGTGATGGTCGAGTACGCCACGGAGTTCGGGCTCGACCGCGTTGTCGTCGATCCGGAGTTCCAGCCCGGCGGGAACGCCCCGATGCTTCTGCCGTTCGAGCGGGAACTCGCGAAGTCGTCACTGGCTGTCGAGGAGGCACCGGTGGACCGCCGGACTGCCCGGGTTCCCCTCGTCTCACGGACGACTGTCTCAAAGGGCGTCGCGACGTTCGGTGCCACATACGCGTTCTACCTCCTGATCGCGGGGTCGCTCTCGCTTTTCAACCTCGCGACGGGGGCGTTGACCGCGCTTCTGGCAGCCGCCGGCTTTGCGAGCATCTCCTTCGTCGCCTCGCCCTCGCCGCGCCGGACCGGGCTCCGGGTCGCCCGGATGGTGCTTTTCATCCCGTATCTGATCTGGGAGATCACCAAGGCTAACATCACGATCGCGTACATCATCCTCCATCCGTCGCTACCGATCGACCCCGGGATGCGACGGTTCCGGGTGGCGGTCTGGGGGGAGATCCCCGTGACGACGCTCGGCAACAGCATCACCCTCACCCCAGGTACGCTGACCGTCGACGTCGGCCCCGACGGCCTCGACATCCACACCCTGACCGGCAGCGCCCGCGACGACCTCGCCGCGGGCGGGTTAGAGCGGGCGGTCCGGTTCGTGTTCTACGGCCGGTCGGGCGCTCGGATCTCGACGCCGGCCGAGCGCGGCAGCATCTCGACCATCGACGACGCGGACGGCGAGTCGGTCGTGGACCCCGAGATCGACGCGGTCGACGCGGCTGACACGACCGGCGTGGCCGATTCCCCCGACGATACGGCCCCGCCGGAATCCGAACCCGACGTCCTGGAGGAGGTGGAATGATGGCGGTGTCGGGACTCCTCCAGACGGTCCTCTTGGGGGCGGCGGCGGCGTTCGTTCTCTTCGCGATCGTCCTCGTCTACCGGGTCGTGGTTGGTCCGACAATGCAGGACCGGGTTATCGCGGTCAACGGTATCGGAACGAACGCGGTGGTCGTTATCGCACTCCTGGCGGCCGCGCTCAACGAACCCGGATTCCTCGATGTCGCCATCGTCTACGGGTTGTTGAACTTCGTCATGAGCATCGCGATCTCGAAGTTCACCGTCGAACGCGGCGGGGTGATCTGAGTGACGATCACCGAGATCCTGGTCGTGGCGCTCGTTGTCGCCGGCACGTTCTTCGGGTTCGTCGCAGTCGTCGGCATTATCCGACTTCCCGACCTCTACACTCGCGCCCACGCGACATCGAAGAGCGACACGCTCGGAATCCTCCTGACGCTCGGCGGGGTCGCGCTCGTGTTCGGGGCGGATCTGGCCGTCGCCAAGACGGTGCTTCTGGCGGGTTTCCTGTTCGTGACCAACCCCACGGCGGCCCACGCGATCACCCGTGCCGCCTACGATCAGGACATCACCCCCTGGACCACGGAGGGCGAGGAATGACCACCGAAGGGCTCGTACTCGCGGTGGTGCTCACTTTCGGGGCCGCGGGTTCGCTTGCGGCGATCCTCCTCCGGGACGTACTCAACGCCATCGTCGCCTTCGCGGCGTTCAGCTTCGGGATCGCCGCGGCCTGGGTGTTGCTCGCGGCGCCCGACGTCGCGCTGACGGAGGCCGCGGTCGGCGCCGGTATCACGACCGTTTTCTTCCTCGTGACCATCGCGAAGACGGTCCGCCCCGGCGGCGACCGCCTGCTCGAGCGCATCGAGTGGCGCTCGGTCGCGGTCGTGGCGATCCTGGTAGGGGCGTTGCTCTCGACGGTCGGGTCGCTGCCCGCGGTCGGCGCCGCCGACTCCGCGGTTGCGACCTCGCCGGTCACGGAGTATTACCTCGGCAACGCCTACACCGAAACCGGCGTCGAAAACGCCGTGACAGCTGTTCTCGCGGCGTACCGTGGGTTCGACACCTTCGGGGAGGCGACGGTGGTCATCTCCGCCGGCGTCGCGGTCCTGCTGGTGCTTCGACAGGAGGCGTACGTATGAGCGGCTCCGACGGCGGCGTCTACGTCGAGAGCACGATCATCATGACCACGGTTCGGGCGGTCGCGCCGTTCGTCTTCACGTTCGGACTGTTCGTGATGTTCCACGGTGCGGAGTCGGCCGGCGGCGGGTTCCAGGGCGGCGCGTTGGTCGCAGCCGCGGTGTTGCTCCTCGCGTTCGCGTTCGGGATCGAATCCACCCGGGCGTGGCTCGCGAGTGCGCTGGTCCGGACCGCGATCGCCGGCGGCGGCGCGGCGTTCGCGATCATCGGCCTCGCCACGGTCGCACTCGACGGCGCGTTCCTCGAGTACGTCGCGTACGGCTACGGGTCGACCGGCACGAAGTACGGTATCGAACTCGTGGAACTCGGGATCGGCGCGGTCGTTTCCGGAGTCCTGGTCGGGTTGTTCTTCAGCCTCGCCGGCGGGGACTTCGAGTTGGCCCCAGGCGGGGACACCGACGCGGAGACGGGAGGTGAGGAGCCGTGATCGACCTGTTTGCGACGCACTACAGCTACCTCATCGCCGTCGCGCTGATCGGGATCGGGCTCTACGGCGTGACCGCCAGCCCGAACCTCGTGAAGAAGATCATCGGGTTGAACATCTTCCAGGTCGGCATCTTCCTGTTTTTCGTCACCAGCGGATTCGTCGACGGGGCGTCGCCGCCGCTGCTCGGCCACGGGTCGGGTCCGTACGCCAGCCCGCTGCCGCACGTACTGATCCTCACGGCCATCGTCGTCGGCGTCAGCCTGACCGCGGTGGCGCTGGCGCTCGTTGTCCGGATCTACGACGCCTACGGGACGCTCGACGCGGACGCGATCGAGGAGGTGCGAACGCATGACTGACGCGCTGCCGCTTCTGGTGGTCCTCCCAATCGTGCTCGCGCTGATACCCATCGTGATCGGGCGCGTCCGGCCGGACGCCGGGTGGGCCGCGGGCGTCGTGGGGGCGCTCGTCCACCTGGGACTCTCCGTGAGCGTCCTCACAACCGTCCTCACCGCCGGGCGGGCCTCCTACGCGGTCGGCGGCTACGTCCCGCCGTTCGGGATCGAGCTCGTCGCCGACGGGGTTTCAGCAACGCTCGTCGTCCTCGTCTCGGCGGTGACGCTTGCGACCGTGATCTACGCCCGCTCGGCGGGCCCCCGGTCGAACACTTTCTACAGCGAACTCCTCATCCTGACCGCCGGGATCTCCGGGATGATCGTGACCGCCGACCTGTTCAACCTCTACGTGTTCTTGGAGATCACCGGGCTGGCGACGTACGCCCTCGTGGCGACCGGGCGCTCGCCCGCGGCGGCGCTCGCCAGCCTGAAATACCTGCTCGTCGGCACCATCGGAGCGTCGCTGTACCTCCTCGGCGTTGGCTACCTCTACATCGTCACGGGATCGCTGAACATGGCCGACCTGGCGACACTGATACCCGAGGTCGGGTACGACTCGCCGCTGATCCTGACCGGGTTCGGCCTGATCGTGGTCGGACTGGGGGTGAAGACCGCGCTGTTCCCGTTGCACACCTGGCAGCCCGACGCCTACGCCGAATCGCCCGGCAGCGTCGCCGCGTACATCGCCGCGCTGGTGTCGACTGCGGCGGCGTACGCGCTGTTCCGGGTGCTCTACGCGGTGTTTACCCCCGCGTTCGACGCCGCAGTCCCCGCCGCGCTCGACACCCTGGTGGTGTTGGCGTCGGTCAGCGTGGTGGTCGGCTCCGTGCTCGCGGTCCTCCAGTCCGACCTCAAGCGGATGTTGGCGTACTCGTCGGTGGCGCAGTTCGGCCTCGTGGTCGCGGGCTTTGCGGTTGTCAACGAAACCGCGACGCTGGGTGGACTGGTCCACCTCGTGGGCCACGGCGTAATGAAGGCAGGGCTGTTCGTCGCTGTCGGAGCGCTTGCGACCGTCGCCGGCGGGCGAACCGTCGACGACTTCGCGGGAATGGCCGACCGTGCGCCGGTCGTGAGCGCGGCGTTTGCGGTCCTCGCGTTCGCCCTCGTGGGCGTGCCGCCGGCGGTCGGGTTCGCTGGCAAGTGGCAGATCGTCCTCGGCGCCGTGGAGGCGGGCCGGTGGGTCGTCGCGGGTGTTGCGGTCGTGAGCACCCTGCTGACGCTCGCGTACTTCGCCCGCGTCGTCGAGCGGCTCTACTTCCGCGACGCGCCGGCCGCTGCTGACGTGGCTGACCGCCATGACGCCGCGACCGCCCCCGACGCGGACGCCGCGTTGACCGCCGACGGCGGTCCGGACGGAACGGCCGCCGATCCGGTTGATGCGGCGATCCCGACCGTTTCGACGCAGGCCCGGGTCGTCGTCGTCGTCGCCGCGGTCGCCGCAGTGGTGCTCGGGCTATTCGCGACCGACCTGATCTCGCTCTTTGCGCCCGTTGTGGAGGTGTCCTTCCAATGACTGAACTCCTCTCTCTCAGGCCGCTTCTGGCGGTGCTGCTCCCCGCCGTGGGGGTCCTGGCGATTGTCGCATCGCGCCGCAACCCCGACGTCCGCGAGGGCGTTACCATCCTCACGGCGCTGTCGACGTTCGGCATCGTCGCGAGCATCGTGCCGGCGACGCTCTCCGGCGACGTCTATATTACCCGACTCGGGACGCTCGTCCCCGGGATCGAACTCACGCTTCGCGCAGACGCGTTGGGAATGATCTTTGCGCTCGTTGCCAGCCTGCTCTGGCTCGTCACCAGCTTCTACAGCATCGGGTACATGCGCGGGCTGGACGAGCACTCCCAGACCCGGTATTTCGCGGCGTTTGCGGGGAGCGTCGGCGCGGCGCTGGGGGTCTCCTTCGCGTCGAATCTGGTTTCGCTGTACGTGTTCTACGAACTCCTCACGGTTGCGACCTTCCCGCTCGTCGCACACGACGAGAGCGAGACCGCACGCCAGGCCGGGCGGAAGTACCTCACCTACACCTTCGGCGGCGGCGTCGCGGTCCTGGCGGGGACCGTCCTCGTCTTCTGGACGACGGGCACGGTCGCGTTCACCCCCGGCGGGATCGCGGCACTCGCGTCGGCGGACCCGGTGATCGCCCGCGCGGCGTTTGCGCTGCTCGCGGGCGGGTTCGGCGTCAAGGCTGCGCTGATGCCCGTCCACTCGTGGCTCCCCGACGCCATGGTCGCACCCACTCCCGTCTCGGGGCTGCTCCACGCGGTCGCTGTCGTCAAGAGTGGCGTTTTCGGCGTCGCACGGGTCGTACTCGACGTATTCGGCCCGGAGACGGTTTCGGAGCTCGGGGTCGGCCTCCCGCTCGCGGCGGTCGCGGCGCTCACCATCGTAGTCGCGAGCGTGATTGCGCTCCGCCAGGACAACCTGAAGCGCCGGCTGGCGTACTCGACGATCAGCCAGCTCTCCTACATCGTGCTCGGCCTGGGCATCCTCTCGCCCGCGTCGCTGGTGGGCGGGCTGCTCCACATCCCGGCGCACGCGTTCATGAAGCTCACCCTGTTTTTCTGTGCGGGCGCGATCCACGTCGAGACCCACACCGACGACATCAGCGAGATGGCGGGAATCGGCCGGCGGATGCCGGTCACGATGGCGGCGTTTGCGGTTGCGAGCCTCGGGATGGCAGGGCTCCCCCTCGTCGCGGGGTTCGTGAGCAAGTGGTACCTCCTGATCGGGAGTATCGACGCCGGAACCGCGGTGTTTGCGGGTGTACTGTTCCTGTCGGGACTCCTGAACATCGGGTACTTCTGGCCGATCGTCTACCAGGCGTTCTTCCAGACGGCCGACGACTCCGACGCGAAGCCCCTCCTCGAGTTCCCGATCGGGGGCCAGCGGGTCCGCGCCGACGGGGGACGGCCGGTCGACGGTGACAGCGACGCGGAGGCGGCCGACGGCGACGACTCGACTGACGCCGTGGGATCCGACGTGGCGAGCGACACCGCCGACCCCGACTCGGACGATGCCGCGGTTCCCGACGCTGACGACGGCCCCGACGCGTTCGTCGGCACCCCCCCGACCGAGGGGACAGTCGCCCCAGACATCGACCCCTCCGAGGGCGAGAGCCGGGTCGAAATCGAGGCGAAGGTCGACGGCGAGTACGCGGTCGACCGACATCCGAGCGACCACCGCCGCAGCTCGGGGGCTGACCGCGACGACAGGTCGACGACGGGCGACGCCGCCGTGGAGGCCGAACACGACAGTGACCACGCGGACGACGACCACGCCCACCACGGCGGCGCGCCGGCCGGCGGGTGGGAGGCCCGCGGGTTCGGCGCCGAGACGACGTGGTTCATGCTCGGCCCGATCGCTGTCGCGGCCGCAGGCGCCGTCGCGCTCGGGATCGCGCCGCGGGCGATGGTCTTTCTCGCGGTGATCCAACGCGTCGTCTTCGAGGTCACCGGGGTGATGGTCTGATGGCGGCCTCCCCCTTCGGAGCGCCGGCGACGATCCTCGCCTCGTCGGTGTCGCTCCCGACCGCGGACATCCCCGCGGTGGCGCCGCCGGCGTTTTTCGTGCTCGGGGCCGCGCTCCTCGCGCCGTTTCTGTCGCGGCGCGTGGGCCACGCCCTCGGGTTCGGCGCCGCCGGGATGGTCGCGATCTGGTCGCTGCTCATGCCCGCGGGCACCTACCTCCCGGTCACTTTCCTCGGGTTCGACGCCGTACTGTTCAACGTCGACGCGTTCTCCCGGGTGATGGGTGTCATCTTCGGGCTGATCGGCGCCGCTGCAGTCCTGTACTCGTACTCCTCCGACGCCCGGAACCGCCAGACCGCCTTCGCGCTGGGGTACGTCGGCACCAGCCTCGGAAGCGTCTTCGCGGGCGACTGGCTCACCCTGCTGTTCTTCTGGGAGTTGATGGCCGTCACGAGCACCCTCCTCGTGTGGGACTACGGCGGCGAGGCGGTCCGGGCGGGCTTCCGGTACGCCATCTACCACGGCCTCGGCGGCAGCCTGCTGCTGGTCGCGGTGGTGTGGCACTACACCGCGGTCGGGTCGTTCCTGTTCAGTGCCGCCGACGGGATTACCGCCGGGATCCCCGCGGCGCTTGCGGCGGTCGGAATCGGCGTCAACGTCGGGTTCGTGGGGCTCCACACCTGGCTGCCCGACACGTACCCGCGGCCCCACATCGCCGCGAGCGTGTTCCTATCGGTCTACACCACCAAAACCGGCGTGTACGGCCTCGCCCGGGCGTTCCCCGACGGCAACCTCGCGATCGCGTACATGGGTGCGGCGATGGCGCTCGTCGGCGTCGTCTACGCCCTCCTCCAGAACGACATGCGCAGGCTACTCTCCTACCACATCCAGTCGCAGGTCGGGTACATGGTTGCGGGCGTCGGCGTCGGGACGGCGCTCGCGACCGCGGGCGCGTTCGCCCACGTCTTCAACCACATCCTGTACAAGGCGCTGCTGTTCATGACTGCGGGCGTCGTGATCGCCCGGACCGACGAGCAGAGCCTGAAATACCTCGGCGGGTTGGGGCGGGCGCTCCCGGTGACCGCGCTTGCGTTCACCGTTGCGGCGCTGTCGATCAGCGGGTTCCCCGGGTTCAACGGGTTCGTGAGCAAGGGAATGATCACCGCGGCGGCGCACAAAGAGCACCTCGACGGCATCTTCTACATCCTGCTCGCCGCAGGGGTGGGGACGTTCATGTCGTTCCTCAAGTTCGGTTACTACGCGTTCCTGAAGGAGTCGTCCGGGACGTGGACGATCCAGCAGTCCGTCACCGGCCAGCGGATCGCGATGCTCGGCGTTGCCGGGCTGTGTGTCGTCCTCGGACTCTACCCGGACGCGCTGTTTGCGCTGTTGCCCGGCAGCACCGCCGACGCCCACCCCTTCACGCTCGGCCACCTCGGGGAAGGGTTCGCGCTGGCGGTGCTGGGTGTTGTCGGGTTCGCGGTCCTCAGGAAGCCGCTCTCGAAGATCGGCCCCGGCGTCGACGTCGACCGCGTGCTCGAACCGCTCACGTTCTACGGCGTCCGCGGGGTCGTCCGCGGGGCGACCGAACTCTTCGCCGCGGTCGATCGCAGCGCGGTCGCGACCGCCCGCCGCGCGCTCTCGGCCGCCGGCGACCCCTACGACACGATCCGCGGGCCGCTCTCCGGGGTCGTCGGCGGCGACGACCCGCTGCACGACGGCAGCCTCCGGGCGGGCATCGCAACGAGCGTGTTGCTAGTGCTCGTTGTGCTCGCGGCGACGCTGGTCGGGATGCTCTGACACGGATCGTCGTGCCGGACCTCCTCGAACCGGGGGTCGTGACCGGGGGCCGGCGGATCAGTTCAGTGCAGCCACGAGCCGCGCCGCAACCGCGTCGCCGAGACCGGGTTTCGACCCCGAGAACGCCTCCGTGCCGTCGGCGCCGACGAGCAGGGCCCGGGTGTCGTCGGCGCCCATCACCGACGCGTCGTTGGCGACGACGAACGCACAATTGAGGCGGTCCCGGAGGTCGCGGGCGGCGTCGGCCATCGCGTCGTCGTCGCCAGAGGTCTCGGTTTTGAACCCCACGATCGGGAGGGCAGGGTAGGCGTCGCGAACGCCGTCGAGCAGCTTCGGCGTCGGGTCGAGGTCGAGTCGCCGCGGTTCGCCGGATCGGAGTTTCTCGGGCGCCGTTCCGACCGTATAATCGGAGATCGCCGCCGCGGAGACCAGCGCGTCGGCTGCGGGGGCGGGGGCGGCGTCACCGCCTGCGCCCTCGACCGCGGCAAAGACGCCGTCGCGCATCTCGGCGGCGGACTCGACCTGCAGAGTGTCCGCGTAGTGGACCTCGCCGCCGTCGTGGACCAGCGTGACGTCGGCCCCGCGGACGTGACACGCCCGGGCAACCGCGCGGCCGGTCTTCCCGGAGGCGCGGGTGGTGAGGATCCGGACGGGGTCGACGGCCTCGGCGGTCGCCCCGGCGGTGACGACGACGTGCGTCCCGGCGAGGCTGTCCTCGGTGGTCGCCCGCGCGGTCGCGGTCACGATCGCCTCCCGGCTCGCGATCTTGGCCTTCCCCTCCTCGATCCGCGGGTCGACGACGTCGACGCCCCACGATTCGACCCGATCGAGCGCGTCGAGGACGCCGGGGTGATCGTACATCGGCTCGTGCATCGCGGGCACAGCCACGACCGACACCCCCGCCCCGAGGGCGGTGGTCGCACACGTGGTCACCGGGGTGTCGTCGACCGCGCTCGCGACCTTCCCGACGGTGTTTGCGGTCGCGGGCGCGAGGAGGAGCACGTCCGCCCACCCGTCGCGGCCGCAGAGTTCGACGTGTTCGACGCGGCCGGTGATCTCCGTGATCACGTCACGCTCGGTTGCGAACTCGACGGCCCACGGGTGGATGATCCCGCGCGCGCTGTCGGTCATCACACCGCGGACCGCCGCCCCCTGCCGCCGGAGTTCGTGGGCGAGTTCGACCACCGTCACGGCGGCGATGCTCCCCGAAACTCCGAGTGCGACGTTGACGCCCTCCAACATGGCGTGAACGTTCGGGGCGGGCAGTGAAAACTCCACGTGGTCCGCCTCTCCCCGGCGCCCGAACCCGGACTCACTCCCGGCCGATGGGGGTGTGCGTCGCCCGATACCCCTCGTCGGTGGCGTCGACCGAGTCGACCGCGTACAGCCGGATGGGGACCTCCTGTTTGGTGGTTACCGGGAAGTCGTAGTGATCGGCGTCGTATCCGACGGTCGCGCCCGCCTCGCGGCGCTCCTCGACGAACGCCCGGTGGTCCGCGAGCCGCGACCGGGTGATCCGGCGGGACAGCTCGGGGACTGTCCCCACCCGGTCGTCGAACACCTCGGCGAACTCCGGGTCGCGCTCGACCCCGATCGAGTCCCGACCGGCGACGAGTGCCGCCACCGACGTCGTCCCGGTTCCCCAAAACGGGTCGAGCACGGTATCGCCGTAGACGCTGTACATGTTCACGAGCCGGTAGGGGACCTCGACGGGGTACGCGGCGGCGCGGTCCCGGAGGTTGTCGTGATCGAGGGCCTGCGCCGTTCCGCCGACGTCGGTCCAGACGTCGGAGAACCACCGGTTCCGCTCCTCCCAGAAGTACGCCGCGTTGTACCGACGCTCCGCGTTCGGCTCGAACGTCCGCGAACCGTGGCCGTTCCGGAGTATTAGGACGTACTCGTGCTCGAGCGTGACGTACGCGTTCGGCGGCACCATCCCCGACCCCATGAACTTCGCCGCGGCGTTGCCCGGCTTCCGCCAGAGGATCTCCGGAAGCGGGTCGAACCCCAGTGCCGCGAACGACTCGACGACCCGGGCGTGGTTCTGGTAGACCCGGAAACTCCCGTCGAGACTCCGGGTGGCGTCGCCGACGTTCACGCAGGCGATCCCACCGTCGACGAGGACGCGTTCGACCTCCGCCCAGACGTCGTCCAGGACGTCGTGCATCAGGTCGAACGCCGCAGCCCCGTCACCAGCGTCCAGTGCGTCCCCGACCGCGGGGTCGAGGTCCGCGAAGACGTCGTCCCACAGCTCGATCATCGGGTACGGCGGCGACGTCACCACGAGTTCGACCGCGTTGTCGTCGATCCCCTCCAGCCGGCGGGCGTCGCCGACCGCGACGCGGTGCCGGGTCTCCATTACGTCCCTGTCGGCGAGCCTGCGGCTTAGGCGCTTCGCACGGTCGACCGGGGTCCGGATCCGACGCTGATCCCACCGACCACGTCGGCGTCGTCTCCCGGACGACCCGGTTACACTCGTGTCAGTCGATTACGCCGCTGTCCGCGAAGCCTCATGCCCGCTCGACCCGTTGGTATGACCGAACTCGATAATGACTGAATCCGAAACACGCGTGTTAGTCGTTGGAGCGACGGGCAACCAGGGCGGCGCGGTCGTCGATCACCTCCTCGCGAGCGAGGACGCGTTCGACGTCCGCGGGCTGACCCGCGACGCGACCAGCGACGCGGCACAGGCTCTCGAGGATCGCGGCGTTACGATGGTCGAGGGCGACCTCGACGATCCGGAGACGCTCCGGGAGCCGGTCGGCGACGCCGACGCCGTCTTCGCGGTGACCAACTTCTGGACGGAAGGGTACGACGCCCAGGTCCAGCAGGGCAAGACCGTCGCCGACGTCGCCGCCGAGGAGGGCGTCGACCAGTTCGTGTTCTCCGGCGTCGGCAGCCACGACGAGGATACCGGCGTCCCGCATTTCGACTCCGCCGGCGAGATCGACGACCACATCCGGAGTCTGGACCTGCCGTGGACGATCCTCAAGCCCGTGTTCTTCATGGAGAACCTCGAGGCGTTCGCGGAGGACATCGTCGAGGACGGCCGGGTCGCGCTCCCGCTCGCGGGGGGCGTCGGCCTCCAGATGGTGACTTACGACGACCTCGGTCACGCCGCCGCCGTCGCCATCGCGAACCCAGAGGAGTTCGTCGGCGAGTCGATCGACCTCGCGGGCGACGAGAGGAGCCTCGCTGAGACCGCGGAGATCCTCACCGAAGTCACCGGCCGGGACGTCGAGGCGGTTCACGTCCCGATCGAGGACGCCTACGAGACGTTCGGCGAGGAGTTCACCGTGATGTGCGAGTGGTTCAACGAGGTGGGATACTCCGCCGATGTCCCGGCGCTCGAAGCCCGGTTCGGATTCGAGTTCTCGACCATCGAGGACTATCTCGGGGAGGCCGGCTGGGCGGACAAACGGGGGATGGACAGCGTACCCGGATGGGTCAAAGCGATGGCGTAACGCCGCCACAGGGTCTCGTGCGAGGGATACCTGACATCCGATCAGGGACAGCCGCTTTCGTCAGCACACTCAGCACTAATTATTTGACGCTGCTATTTGAGTATACATCTGATGCAACGACGCCACGTGCTCGCTGCTGCCGGGGCTAGCCTGGGAAGCGGCTGTCTCGGTTCGCTTCGGGACGCGGTCGGCGACTCCCCCCCCGACCAAGCGGCCGGCTCCGCCGGCGGTTCCGAAACGTGGCCGATGTACGGGTCGGGGGCCGCAAATAGCGGTTACGTGCCGGCCGGACCCGGCCCAATCAACGAGGTCACAGACCGGTGGACGTTTACCACAGGCGCTGAGGTGGGATCGTCGCCGGCAGTGGTTGATGGGATGATTTACATCGGGAGCGCAGACGGGAACGTCTATGCTCTTGACGCGGCCGACGGCAACGTGCGGTGGACCTACGAAACCGACGGTGCGGTGTTCTCGTCGCCGGCGGTGGTCGACGGAACGGTCTACGTTGGGAGCGACGACAGGACGATGCACGCGGTTGACACGGCTGACGGCGAGCAGCAGTGGGTCTTCAAGACGGATGGTGCGGTACAGTCATCGCCGGCGGTGGTCGACGAAGCGATTTACGTCGGAAGCGACGACGGCGCGGTGTACGCGCTCGACACGTCCGACGGCACCGAGCGGTGGTCGCTGAAGACAAACGGCCGGGTGCTCTCCTCGCCGGCAGTAGTTGACGGAATAACCTACGTCAGCAGTAACGGTGGAGGGCTCTACGGCCTTGATATCGCTGACGGTCACCCTCGGTGGACGCTTGGTACCCTGTCGGGTCAGGTATCGTCGCCGGCGGTGGTCAACGGTAGATTCTATATCGGTGATAACGCCGGTAGGCTGTCTACGGTCGGGGCTATGACTGGTAATCAAAGGTGGACCTACCGGACCGGCGGCGCAGTACAGTCATCGCCGACGGTGGCTGACGGGACAGTCTACGTTGGAAGCGATGATGGCGCGGTGTACGCGATCGATGTGGCCGACGGCAAGGAGCGGTGGTCCCTCGGCGTGGATGGTCCCGTGTTCTCATCGATGGCGGTAGTCGACGGTATCGGCTACGTCGGCAGCCTCGGCGGGAGTGTGTACGCGGTGAACACAGCTGACGGAAACGTGCGGTGGACCTACAAGACTGGCGGTGCGGTGTTCTCGTCGCCGGCGGTGGTGGATGGGGTGGTTTACGTAGGAAGCTCGGACGGCAGCGTGTATGCGCTTGTGGAGGCGTGATGGGTGGACTCGGACGCGAAATCCGTACGCCTATCGACTACCGTGTATCTACACCGCCGAAGCCGCGCTCAGCTTCACTGATCCCCACCGCTTACCGGTGGAGGGAATAATACTAAACTGATGCGTGTCCTCCGACCGTACCGATGCCGAGAGCACAGGATTGCGGTGGGCCACCGGACGCGATCCGAAGACTGGGGCTGACTGTGGCGTCGATTGTTGCCCTCGGCAGCGCGGTGCTGGATCGTATCTACACCGTGACGAACCTTCCGGACCCCGA
>CAZDEJ010000010.1:0-28913 GCA_964504395.1 uncultured Halobellus sp.
CCGTTCGGCGGCTTCGAGCAGGGTCTCGCGGGGCTCGACCACGAGTAGACCGTGGCTGTCGGCGCCGAGGTCCGCCGCTTCCGCCTTCCCGAAGAGATTCTCGTCACCGAGGTCCCACCCCCGGGACTCGACCACCGCGTAATCGAGGTATTCGACTGTCGGTCCCAACGTCGACCCGGAACCGCCGTCCGCGTCGGCGGACGAGACGGCATCCCCATCGGTTGTGGAGTGCGAATCGGACCCGTCGGGCTCCGACCGATCGGCCTCCGGGTCGGTGGCGGGGGCGTCGGCCGCGAACCGTGCGGGGTCCCGCCCGGCACTTATGTGTTCGTACGCCCGCTGGACGCGTTTGAACTCCGCGACAGACCCCCCGTGGTCAGGGTGGGCCTCCTTCACCCGCTCGCGGTACGCCTGAACGACCGCATCCTCGTCTACGTCAGCGTCAAGCCCCAGTACGTCGTACGGCGATCCCACACCAGTTCGTAGGTGAATGTGCCGCTTAAGTCCGACGGCCGCGACCGGTCGGATCGTCAGCTATCCCACGCGGCGTGGTTCGCGATCTCCTCCCGGACCGCCTCGCAGTCGGCTTCCGAATGGACGCCGAGCGTATCGACGACCGCGGATCTGGTCTGTCGGTCCGCGACCGCAGTGTCCCCGTCCTCGGTGTCGAACCGGAAACTCGGCGCGGCCGACATCCCGCCCAGACTCGTTCCGCCCGACTGGTCGACGGTGGTCGGTCGAACCTGGTGTTCCGCCAGAACGCGGATCAGTTCATTGCGACCGCTTTCGAGTGCCGTTTTGACGTCCTCTTGTACTCCCACACGCCGGAATCCTGTGGCCACTCTATTCAGTTTTCTGCCGGGGTCCGTCCCACCGGGCAGTTCGGAACGGGATCCGCGAGGGCGACCCCGACCCGGCAGCGTCGAAACCGACAGGTAGGTGGCGACCTCGGTTCGTGTATGGGCGCTTTACTGGCGGCCTCGTACGTCGTGCACGTCCTCTCGGCGTTGTTCTGGGTCGGGGCGGTACTGTTCGTCGCATACCTCTACCTTCCGCGCCGTACCGGGGCGGGCCCGCATAATCCGGAGTGGACGCTGGATCGCCTCCTCCGGGTGACCCGCTGGACTGGACTGGCGCTTCCGGTTACGGGGTTCTACCAGATCTGGGTGCTGTATCCGATCCCACGGCTGCTCGGCACGGCACAGGGGCACCTCGTCCTCGGGATGCTCCTTCTGTGGGGACTCATGAACGGGATCGTCGAACTCGGCGTCTACCGCGCCCGGGTCGTCGACGGCTCCCGACCCGCTCTCGGAGCGTACGTGAGCGAGGGCGTACGTGTCGACGGCGGGCTCCCGGACACACACGCGGACGAGGCGGTGGCAACGGTACGGCCGTACCTGATCGGCGGGACGCTACTGAGTGTCCTGTTGGGTGTCGACGCGGCGCTGTTGGCGGGCGGACTGGCGGCGCTGTGACGCCGCCCCCTCGTCGGGTGGCCCACGCGACTCGTCCGCCGGGCGAGTGATCGACGTAATGACGTCGTTCGTCGTTCGTCCGGCCCTCGAGCAGTACGTCGTATCGGACTGTCGAATACCGGATTCCGTGAACTACCAAAACACATATGATAGACCGATCACGACTGCGGCTGTGACCGACCAGCGACCCACCCGAAGGACTCTGCTTCGGGCAAGCGGTATCGCCGCCGTAACCGGACTCGCCGGGTGTACCGATCGGATCGTGGGTGGCGGGGAGCCGTCCATCCAGGATTCGGATGGGGACGGGGTCATCGACAGCGAGGACTACGCCCCCAGGGACCCCTCGGTGCAGCGGGCCGAACAGGTGCGGGAGAAGGACGCGACGACGCGGAGCGACCAGGACAGTCCGACGGGGACGGAGCCGCCGCAGGACACCCCTCCGGGGACTCCGGCCGACGGGCCGGTCGCCGAACCGGAGCTGTTGAGCCGCTGGACGTTCCGTTCCGGGTTCGAGGACGAGATCGGCGGACACGACGGGGAGGTGGTGAACGGCGCTCCGACGGTCGGCACGTTCGACGGTCGGCCGGGAGTCGCGTTCGAGGGGTCGGACGCCGTCCGCATCAGCAGGGGCGGGCACGGGGAGTTGAGCCGGCTGTGTTCCGACTGTGGCCCGTCGAGCTTCTCGATGTGGGTCCACTTCGACGCGCAGGCGGGCGACGGCGGGACCTGGGACGGTCGGGACCGCCCGACACACACGCTGTTGAAGAACGACACGGGGTATCGGTTCATCGGACGACCTGCCGACGGGTCCGGCGTGGAGTTACGGTTCAGCATCAGCGACTTCGGCGGCTCGGCCGCCTCCGGGTACGGCCTCCCCGACGGGACGTCGATCACGGTCCCGACGGGCGAGTGGCACCACTTCGGGGCGACGGTCGAGCCGGGGTCGTCCGTTACCCTCTACGTCGACGGCGAAGAGCGCTTCTCCGACGGGTCGATGGACGGGTACAGCGACCCGAACCGGGACTTCTGGTCGGACGTCACCGTCGGCAGCGCGTACGGCAGCAATCCCGAGCGGTGGGTGAACACGCTGCACGGGAGGCTCTCGGACGTGCGGATCTACGCCACCGGGCTGTCCGGCGACGAGATGGGCCGCATCTATGCGAACACCCGGTAAGGAAGCCCCAACCGCGGTCGTTCCGACCGACCCGCTCCCGACGGGGCTCCCGTTCGGGTCGTCTCCGAGCGGGTGCTGGGGCGGTCGCTCCGCTCGGCGTGGTGATCTCCGGAACCACTTCCGATTCCACGGCCTCCTCGCTGGCGCTCGTCGCTACGAGGAATCGGAAAGTGGGTTGGGGCGGGAATCAACCACGTCATTCGCCCCCACCTCCGTCTCCGAAATCCAGTCGATCCACGTGCTCCCGTCGGCGCTCCTCCAACTCCTCCACCCGAGTGGGTTGGTCGTAATGTCGCTTGAGCACTCGGACCGAGGTATTCACGCGATCTGCAACGGCTTCGATCGGAACACCCCGATTGAGCTGCCACGTGATGCTCCCTGTCCGTATCTGGTGCGGAGACCGGGAAGATGGGCATTTGCTCGCTTCGGAATAGTCGACGTACTCACACGTTTCTCGCTCGTTCCCGTGGGGGCAGGTTGTGTGTAGACATGGCTGAGTCGCTAAGTAACTCCAGGCGCGAACTGCGTTCTCCGAGGGGCGCCCCACTTGACTGGTGAACAGCGGTGGCGTCCCCTCGCCATCGTACTTATTGTGGCGGTTCTCCGCGATGTACTCGTCAAGGACCTCGACCACGTACTCGGTGAGACCGACAGCCCGCTCCCCATCACGTCCGTTCTTGAGCGGGGTCCCGCGCGACGGGCGGTGAATGAACTGGAGGTGTCGGCGTTCGCTGTTGTAGTCCTCTAAATCGAGCGCCCGAATCCCACCCAGCCGACACCCGGTGAACCAGAGGACCGACAGCAACGCGTGCGATCGCGAGCCATAGTCGTGGTCGTCAAACCAGTCTAGCAGCGCCTCGGCGTCGTCGGTGTGGAGTCGCGTCTCGTCCACGTGGGCGTCCCGCGGTACGTCCGGCGGGTCAACTTTCTCCGGGAGGTCATCGTCTACGAGTTCCACTCGGGCGCAGTACCTGAGGAACTGTTTCAGAGTGTGGAGCTCCTTCGAGAGTGATAGAATCTCGACGTCCTCCCCCCGCCGGTCGGTCTCGTATGATTCAATATCCCATCCTGAGAGGTCGCGAACCGACGTGATCCCTTCCTCCTCGCACCATTCAACAAACAGTTTGAGCTGGTAATGGTACGACGAGACCGTATTCTCCGCCTTCGACGCGCGGAGTTTGTTAAGCCACCTCTCGACAGCCTCTCGCGGAGAGAGATCGGGCACGCGGTCGTTTGATCCATTCCCGTCGGTTTCGGGAGCAATTTGGAATTTATAGTCAGAACTCATATTGAACCTCCTGCTCGGCGATCGCGTCATTCATTTGTCGAACACCGCCTCCGAAACAGCCGCGGCGTGTCCATCGCTCTTTCGCGGGTCGGCTTTGACTGTGAGACACGCGACCGGAACGCGACCGCGGAGGGCTGCGACACGGCCGTCGACACCCCCGTTCGCGAGGACAGCGTCGAATCCGAGCCGGCGGACCTCCTCATCGGTAATGACCCGGAGTTCGTCGACGTCGAGGTGGTCGTGGGCAAGACACCGACGGATAAGCGCCGGCTCCTCGGTGTGAACGTGGGCGGCGTCCTCGTCGGTGGCGAACCGGACGGTGGTTTCGCGCTCTTTCAGACCGAGCCCTGAGTCGCGCCCCGTCTGTTCGATCAGCTCCTCGGTGACGGTCTCGACGCGCTCCTCGGAAGTCTCAACGGCGCTCATTCTTTCTCCCCCTCCGGAACGGGAATACCCTCGTCAGCGAGGCGGTCAAGCGCCCGCGGCGTCACAGTAGGCCCAAGACCGGTGATAAGCGCGAACGCGAAGTTTTCGACGGTGTCCCGCTTCAGCTCGTACTCAGCGGTCTTCTCCAGGAGCGCCCGCAGATTGTCGTACGGTGTGCGACTGGGGACTTGCTCCCATCCGTTCGCGATCGCGATGTGATGGAGCGCGAGGGTCGCCTCGTCGAGGATGTACGAGCGGTCGCCGTGGCCGTCTGTGTACCATCCCTCGTTGTCGGTTACGAGGTCGACCTGATCAAGCGGTCGAGGGTGAGCTGCTGTTATGCTCTCGTCGGCAGGGGTGGCGGCGTCGCTTGACATCATTCACACCCCCAAGGAATGTCGACTTTGAGAGGCTCCAGCCGTATCACACCGCCCTCGGCCACCGGATAGAACCGCTGACCATCGTCAAATTGAGAGAGTACGTGATCGGGAAGTGTGACACGGCCGGCTGAGGTCGGCTTAACTAGCTCTACCGCGTCGTTATTGTAGGCGCTTCGTTCATCGGCGGCGTCAGTATTTTTCATTTATCGGCAATCCCGGGCGTAAGGTCACCGGGCAACCGACGGTATGAGAAAACTCTTTGACTCAGGGGCTACATCCCCTAAGTACGGACCACCGCTAAGGCCCGGTCCGCTAAACACTTCACCCGTCACCGACGCCAACACGCCCGTTCCGCGCCGAGAGCACCCGTCCAAAAGATGTCCTCGGCCGGCGTGGAGCGTCGGTCGGGGAATCGTTCCAACCATTGACCCAGTCACAACACTCCGTTTTAGGCGTTGTCCCCTCCACCGTAAGCGTCGAGGAGTACACCGATCGCGTCGTCGTAGGTGTGGGCCTCCTCGTCGGCTTTGATGTGCCGGAGTTCGCTTCGGGTGTCGGTCGAGACTGGGATGCGGGTTTCGCTTGATCCCATATCCGATGGTACACCTGTGACACTATAAGGCTGGCGTCACTACATCTGTTCGTATGGCAGACCGACAACCGTCGTTACTAACGAACAGCCAGCGCGAATATCTTCAAGAAGGCAAAGAGGGCTCGGCCGGCCGTATGGCACGAAAGCGGCTCAAAGAGCGCGTTCAAGAGGGATTATACGACTTTCCGCTTCTCGTTGAGCACCTCGACGAGAAACCCCGGAGAGAGATTTTCGAGGATCTTGAGGAGAACCACGGACCGGGCGCTCTCCGGTCCGCTGCCGCTGCGGTCGTCGAGTTGCTGTACCTCAGCCTTGACGGCAATTCTAAGGGTGTCGAGGAGGCCGTCCGCCAAGGCGTTGAGAACGCCGAGCGCGAGTTGCAGGACGACGACAAAACGTACTATCAGGCCGGTTCGCCGTTTATGGCCGACGTCGAGATTGACATTTCTCGCGGGTACGACATCGACGAAATCGAGGAGCGGTTCCGAGCGGGTCTCGGGGACACTCTCTCACCCATCGAGGCCGGTATACTCGTCAAAGCGGGGCGGATCGAACCCGACGAGGTCGCAGAATTAGAGAACAAACGGCGGGAGTTCAGCGCCGAAACTGTCGAGGACGACGAGGGGTAGCTACGGCGTGACTTTGTACCGTTCCCCGCACGTTCCGCAGCTCACGACAAGTGGCTTGTCGGGTGCTTCTGCTGGGTCAAAACTTTCACAGCCACAAGGGAGTCTGACGCGATCGTCGTCGTTCGCCTCGCCGTCGGGCGTCACCCTGTAGGATGTCCCGCAGGTCGAACACGTCACCGCGAACGGGCGCTCGGGGGCTTCGGTCGGTTCGTAACTCTCACACCCACACGGGAGTTCCACCTGATTCGGCGTGTCTGGTTCGGGGTCGGGGTCCGGTTCGGCGTCCGGGTCAACAGTACCGAACGTCGGATTATCGTTATTACTCGGATCACTGTCCGTGTCGTCGCTGGTGTCCTTGTCGACTGTAGAGTCCGCTGGAGCCGATTCAACCGCCGCTAGTTGCCCGTCGTCGCGATCCGAGGGGGACACATCCGCGTCGGGGGCCACCTCCCGAGAATTGGGTGTGGCGTCGGTCTCTTGACCCGCAGCGCCGCCGTGCTCCGAAGGGGTGTCCTCGATGGCCTCCGCGTCCCTGTTGATCGGGGCGTCGGTGTCGACGCGAATCTTCCTGTCTTTGTCGCGGTATGTGTACTCGTCAAGTTCGTTACGCAGGTACGCGGCGACCTCGCTCCCGCTGTTCATCCCCCACCGATCGCTAAGCTCCGCGTTAGTTGTTGGTTGTAGATCTTGAATATCCACGAGGCGATCACGCTCGGGTTCCGCCAGCGTCATATAATCTTATTGACGGGCCTACTGAATAAAGGGTGGCCCGTACGAGCGCCGGACGACCGGACCTCCGCGCGCACCCGAGCGCACAATGCGGGCGAGCGCGAGAGCGGCGGACATCCAGGGGGACACCCGCGGACGTGCGCGCCGGTCGACTGTGACGTCTACACCAGTCGCTCTTTTGAAGTACATTGTTGGTGGCGACCAGTCGGGCGTTTTTTTTATACTTCTCCACAAGGTATGGCTAGAGGATACAAGTGAACCGTCGAAAGCTCTTGACACTGCTCGCCGTGCCCCTCGTCGCCGGGTGCAGCGACACCGGAGAGGACGAGACACCGACTGACACGGAGGCGCCGGCAGAGACCGAGACCGAGACCGAGACGCCGACTGCGACCGAAACGGCGACACCCACCCCCACTCCAACTGAGACTCCCACGCCGACGCCAACCGAGACACCCACACCAACACCGACGCCGACACCCGCGCCGACTCCCACTCCTACACCAACGCCGACACCCGAGGACGACGACGGCGGCGGGTACTGATACTGACGGAACCGCACCCCTCATACTGACAGCTATAAGCCCGTGCACCGAAGTACTCCACGTTCAAGCTCTACTGCGGTGGCGTCGAGGTACGGCGCCTGAATTCCTCAGAACGAGAGTGAGACAAGGTGAAAGAATCGATCTACCGAATTTGCTTAGTCCGGAGAGTCCTCACCGACAATCTGCTTCACAAGAGTGACACAAGTTATCTATCTGCGTTCCAGTCCCAGGTAAACCGATCCACTAAATGATCGTGGGGGGTCGCGTCCGAACCATCTCCGAGCTGCTCCCTCACTTCTCCCCGCACGTCATCGGGAACGGGAACCGTGATCGTGATTTCGTTGGGGATATCCTCGGTACTATCGTGAGGACTTTCGCTCTCGGTGGTGTCTGTCGATATGGGTCTCTTGACCCACCTCGTCGGAGCGTCCTCGCGCTCCGGCGGTTTCTGAACCGGCTCGGTGGGTGAGTGACAGCACTACACGGGAGAAAGTTAGTAGCCACGAATCGGCCGACTATTCACACAACTCGGCGCTGGAGTCCGGTAGAATGGGACTCTCAAACCCAACCCCCAGGGGTTACGCCGGAATTGAATCTCTATCCCGATTGATGTAGATTTGCCACTGTTTGACCCGGCGGACACTGAACCGAGTACATCATATTGACCCGACCACGGTGGCGATCGCGACGATCACGGTCAACTCCACACCGGCGTATATAAAGAACGAACCATTCAGTAACTCACGAGAGACGGTTTCCCGCGGTTTCCACCCCCCGATACATCAAAATGAGCCACTATTCATACCCGATGAACGACGAGCGGGAGCGATTGCTAGACAAACTCGAGGCGGAGACTGAAGCCACCACCCGCGCCGACGCGATCGACACGGCAATCCGGCACTACATAGAAGACAAGGAGAATCGCCAGGAGCACTGGGAGGAGTTCACGCCGGAACAACTCCGACTCCTCAACACCTCGGAACTGAAAGTCTCGTACTACCCGAAGGTGAGGTAATATCTGATGATGACCGAAAGCCGCTGTATGCGGCTACTCGATGGTTAACTCCAGTACCATCCCGTTGCTCTGAATATAGTTCCAGGTCTCGGGATGGACCTTGGCGACGTGGTTCGTCAGTCCGCGCTCTGTATCTACTTCGCGATCACACTCAAGACACCGATACCGATCGTTGCGCTGGGCCAACGACTCGCCGTGGGCCTGTACGTGGTGGATTCGCATCGCTTTCTGGCTCTCAAACTCCCGATCACAACTCGGGCAGCGGACCACCTCCTCGAACTCACTCAGAGTCTGCTGCGTCATCTTCACCTCCATCGGTGCGGGGTGCTGACTCTGCGGGTTCACTGATCTCGCTGACAACCTCCTCTTGGAAGTCGGCTTTTGGGATCTTCCAGACCCTCTCCTCGCTGTCGAATCGGGCCGTCGGGAGCTCTCTAAAGAACTCCAAGAACGCCCCGAAGCAGTCGGTACCCATTTGTCCTGTGCTCCTGAAGTCGACTGTGGGAGCCATCGCCTGCTCGTGTGCAGCATCGTGGCACTGGCGGCAGAGGAGGGTCAGGTTGGGCATCCTGTTGGACCCTCCTTGGCCACGAGGCACGATGTGATGCACGTCGAGCGTCACGTCCGAGCCCGAGGCACGACAGTTGGCACACTGCCCTCGATCCCGAACGTGGACGGCTTCCCTGGTTTCCTCATCCATTGCGATCCGCCTCCTGGCGGCAATATGACCTGGCCCTGCGACCCACTTAATAAGGCAACGCGCTGCTGCTACGATGTCGCCAATGCATCATAGTAGACACCGTTCTAACCACCGCTTCTCGGGAATCGGGTGCCTACTGCGTCAGCGAGAACCCGCGTGATGATGAGAGCCAGTCGTATCGAGAAGCCCACGCGACAGCACCCCCGTCAACCAGCGCATCGTCTGCGTTGATATCGCTTTTTCCATCGTAGACGTTCTCAAGCGCCCAATGAGGGCGCTGATTCGCGACGTAATGCATCTGAACGGTGTTCATTTGCGATATCTCGTGGTCGTGGTAACGGAGAATATCTAATATGGTATCGTCAGAGACTTCTTCAGCAATAGGCGGGTCGTGTAGCACGATTCCCGCATCCGACTGGCCTTCTTCGACAGGATGATCTTCCTCATATGCGCCCTTACAATTGTTCACGTGGCTCTCAACAGCGGACTGCGCCACCTCAATACCTACTTCGTTCTCGGGATCCTCAGCGTAGACCAACACGTGTTTGTGTGGTGTCGCTGCGGATGTAGTCGGCGCCGTGACTGCTACGTACTTAGAATTGAACCCATCAAGTCTCCGCCGCAGCTTCCTCTTGACGGGTTCCCAAGCGTCGTGCAATCGTTCATCGAGTCGCGTCGGATGGACCCAGTAGCGGTCGCCGTTGTCGGATTCTACAGGTGATAAGCGGAGAGACAACAGCAGTAGTGTTGGGCCAGTCATACGATCAAGAACCTGCCGCTCTGCGTCCAGCAGTCTCCCGTGCTGTGTTCGCGTATCTTGTAGCGACGAAGGGTATTCGCCACCGTTGGTAGCAGATCTCTGGTAGCAGAGATATGCCTCTCTCGCCCGCTTCATCGTTACTGGCTGAGGATCGGGGCAATTCTCACGAGCAAATTGGTTTCGAGATACGTCATCCAGCGGGTCAACGGCATCAGGGCACGAGCCACACCCGCATTCAACAAGCGGCTTTGGAAGACACGTCGTATCTGCTTCGGGCGGAGCGATACGCACGCTCCGTCGAGCTTCAGTATCCACACAACTCGGATCAGCAGGTTCGCTGTCGGGAGGACGAGGAAACGCGGTCTTACGAGTCATCTATCGGGTGAGACCATCGTCTACTATGATGCATTCGCGACATTGTGCTGAGGTATATTGTGGGGAGGCCACAGAGAGGTGGTTGGATTCTACTGTAATAATAACCGAACGCGGTCACAGTACGGTTCTCAGTCCCGCTCACCACGTCGGCGGAACCACCGTGCCCATTGAATGAAGAACGGAGCGTCGGCTGACTCCTGCTGCTTCGCCAGCGTGTCGACTTTCTCCTCAATCTGACTCCGACGCGCAAGTTGTTCTTCCAACTCGTCGATCCGATCCTCTCGACTCTCCAAGCGCTCGCGTAATCGCTCCGTGTCCTCCCGTGTTCGCAACGCATCACGGATGTACTCGGATCGGGACACGTCCGCCTCTTCCGCCTCCGTTTCGAGATCGTCGAGCAGATCTTCCGGGACCCGTATGGTGATCTGTTCCATATCCCAAATAGAACACGCCGTGTTACAAAGCTATGTCAGACGCTCAGCGGTTGCTCGTCGCCGGCGTCAAGATTCCAGACGACAGTTGTGGAAGGAGAGGGGGGATTGTGGCTGCGATTACCCGGCACAAAGGGTGTCTATGGAGTACAACGGCGGCCGGGGGTAAACAACCGCGTTGTGCCCTCTGCTTCGGGTATTGTGAGGATCAGCGTTGGATTATATAATAGTTCGCTGCCATTTCTCATCTCTGATTCCTCGGAACTGGGAGAATGGCCACTATCCACAGGGTATACACACCTCCGTTCCGGTGGGTTGGAATAGCGGCCGGTATACACAATCAAAACCGAGGGACGGTTCCCCCTTCACTACCAAGGAGCATACAGCGACGACACCATCCTTCCTGATCAGTATATCCCGAGTCCGAGTTATTGTGTTCTATACCTTCCTCCGTCAAAAGAGAGGTCAGAAAAAGTCTGTATCCTGACTTCGTAATCTCTGGGGAGATTAGAAATGTCTACTTCTGCTAATAAAGGATGTACACAGTCGCATTCCTTTACAATCCTGGGAATCACGGTAGCCTGTTGCTCGGTAAGTGTTATTTTCTCCCCAGACTTTATTTCAATCGGGTACTGTACACGAAACTTCAAGTAATACTCTCCTTGATCAACGAGCGGCGGGGGTTCTGCATCTGAACCATCCAACCTTTCCTTGATAATCTCCAAGTTTGGATCATTCATTTTTATCGACCAGGAGGCTTTGGCGATGAGGTCAGGTCGCCAACTCATATTAGACTCAATATCTATTTTTTCTGATTCCATCCAATTGTATGGGTTCAAATTAGACTCTAATACTCTGACTGGACGCTTGCCAACGTACTCAGCATACTGAGTCTCAGTACAATCAGAGATATACTCTTGAAGGAAGCCTGGTAGATGGTCGTTTAGTCCGTTCAGTAGTGCTTCAGCAAGGTTACCACGGTCTCGCCGAGTCAACTCAATTTCTTGACTGATGTTGTCGCACATATACCACAACTAAGATACATTACGGCTTATTTCTGCTGCGACTGTATTAGCTGATCTTCCTTGTATAAAATCGGTAATCCTTTTTGTACTCTGTAATTCGGGTCGGAGGAGAGACACTTGGATATAGTGATGCCGCGGCAGCGATCTATCGGATGCTGTTGTCGTGAGAGATAGTAGTATACCCGCTGCTGGAGACCGCCGAGCGAACACCCCGTTATCGACTTGTTACTCTGGAGGGCCGGGGCCTTTGATTGCCCCCGAAGTCGGCGACGCTCCGGTTGTATCCGTCCGTGCCGAGTCTAACACGTTCTCGGCGGGGGAGTTCGTTAAGTTCCACGTATAGATACTATTACGTGCGACTTGACGAACCGTCTCCTCGTCTAACTCATCTACCTCCACCGGGTCTAACTCTACCTCCCCGTGTTCGTTTAGCCGGTGTAACCCATCGTTACGCCACACGAACCGCCGTCCGTCTTCGGTGTCCTGTTCGCGATCAAGGACACCCCGCTGTCGAAGTGTTTCCAGATGAGTGAACACTTGCTGTCTGGAAACGTCAACTGCCGGGTGTTGAACTACTGCCTCAGTCGTCGCTGTCTCGAGCTCCTCTAGTGCGGATATGACCCCCCGCTCTCCGTCACTCCGGGTGTTTGTGACCCGTCCCTCGCCAGCGACTGGAACCCACTCTGGAAGCGTGTCGGTGTGTACGAACACGACGGCGCCGTTCCCATCGCGGCCGAACCGCATTGCTGCCTGAAGCGTGTCGTGCTCGCGCATATGCTGGAGGACATCATTGCCGAAGCCGGTGTACGACAGGTCCGAACCTTTCCCGTCTTCCCGCTCAACGCCCTCGCCGGCGTAGGCGGCCCACTTCTTGATGTATCCATCACCGTAGTGGTTTGACCCAATTACGGCGCCGAGACGGGTTTCGTCAAACTCGTTGCTCCCGAGGACATTCCCGTAATGTTTCGTCTCGTCGACGTACTCCAAAATCCCGGCGTCGTCGTATTCACGTTCCGCGGTTGAGGTCGTGATGATCGACGGCTGGGTGTCGTGCTCGTCGGCAATCGCTTCCAGGAGTGCGGCGTCCTGATCCGGATTGACGTGGGCGGCTGAGTTGTAGGGCTTCACGTATTCGGAAGTCCGGACGAGATTCAGATTCAGGGCGTCGCGGATGTACTCGCTACGCTCACTGTCTTGGAGGACCGGGCGGTGATTCAGTCGCGACCCGAGTGCCAGCTCCCACATTCGTTTCGTCGGGGTTCCGTCAAGGGCGACAACACCACTCGCGTATTCCAGTCCTGGCGATTGAAGGACTGAGACAACGCCTCGAGCGCGATTGAATACCCCGCGCCCAATGTCGTCCATCTCGGCATACTCAAACCCGTTCCCGAGGTCCTCGCTGGCAAGAAGAGTGAACGCTGCGAGCGGAGCATCGGCGTGAGCGTTCGGATCATCAAGGACGTCCATCTCGGCGCGATCAACGCCGTGCTCCTCAAACCACACGAGGGCGTCAGCACGGCGGCTCTCGTCGTCGCGGTGTTCCAAGAGGTCGGTATAAGTGTTGAACGGGATCCCGTCAGTCGTCTCTAACCAGTAGGAGACAGCAGCCTGGAGTTCCGGCCCGAGAGAGGTCTCGTAGGCGTCGGGAAACTCGTCGAAGACGACAGTCCGCCCTTGCGTGACCTTCGATTTGTGAGCGTGATTGTAGTGGCCAATGAGGACGTCGTAGTCGTCTGGGTCAAAGTCCCACTTCGACGCATACGGACACGTCTCGCCCTCCCGTTCTTGACACGGGAGTGGGCGGTTAAGGACGTACTCCGCGGACTTGTGAATCTCCTTCGGTGTCGCCCCGCGACTGTACCACTCGCGGACGGTCTCGGCCCACTCCTCGCCGTGTTCGCCATTTGCCGTGTCGCAATCGTGGGTGAAGCTCGGGAGGGTGTAGTGGCCGAGATCGTGCTCATCACACCACTCCCGAAATTGGTCATACTGCTCTTTCCGTCCGCGGCCAGTGACGACAGTAATCGGCTCGTCTGTTTTGGCGGCTGCGGCGATGGCTCCGTATGATTTGCCCATCGTTGGGAGGGCTTCGACGAGGATCTGGTCGCCACTCCGGTAGGCATCAGCAATCGCGGCGACTGTGCGCTCGCGAGCCTCGTCGACGGTGAGGGTGGCATCGTGGTGCTCGGCGGTGTGTCGCCAGTCCCACCCAGTTGTGGCGTGTGAAAGGTCCCGGACACTTCGTGGGAGAACGGCGACAGGTTCGGAGTCGTGGGTCTTACTCCCGACATATTCGGGGATCGACGCACCCGCGTCTCTCGCAGCGTCGACGGCGTCCCACCAATCACTCCCTTCGAGCCGGTCCCACGGGTTCGAGAGAATGCCCTCTTCGGTTGCTAAGAGTGAGAGGACACCGAAGGACTCGCCGTGTTTGTGGTCGTGAAAGACACTTTCTCCGGATGGGCGGTGGAGACTGTCGCCCCCGCTGGAGGTCCGGTAACTGGATGGGTCCCACTTCTCCCACCCGGTCGAATCCATCCCAACTTTTGATGTCCGAAGCCGGAGGTCTCGGGGTTCGAGTTGGTCAACCGCGTGCAACACGTCTCGAATCTCGTCGGTTGTCTCCTCGCTTCCTGTCGCGTCGGGATTGTACTCCTCCAGATCTGCGCGGTCTTTGTCGGTGTCGTGAGAGGGCGTCTCTTTGCCCTCAATACCGTTCGCTTCGAGAATCGTCCCAAGGACGTCGGCGTCCCACACGGCGACTGTGAGCGGGGTGTGTCGGACGTGCTCGCCCGTGGTGACGTTGACGTGCTTATTCGCGTAGATCTCGACTGTCGGTGGGTCATTATTCGCCCCCCACGGTTCGGTATCAATCTCAAATGTAGCCTGACCTTTGCCCTCGAGGGGGAGCTCTCCTCTGTAATAGGCGTGAACCCCACTCCCGGAGGTCGAGACGTCGGCGTATGTGACTCCGAGGTGTTGGAGCATCGTCCGGAACGCTGGGTGAACCTCGCCCGTCTCAGGGTCCCGGACGTCGTCGCCATCGACGAATGCGTATGGATCATCCTCTCGCTGAATAAATACTCGTCCGCCGAGTCGGGGATCATCCTCGGCAAGGCTGACCGTCTCACCGTCGGCGTAGTTCTGTTCAAGACCCCACTTGTACCGGGCGTCCTTCTCGGCCGGGGCGTCGGGATGATCGGAGTTGCCCCACGGAGAGAATGGAAGCTTCCCGTCTTTGACCCGGCCCATCCATTGCTCACACTCCAGTAGCTCCGGCGGATAGGTGTCCGGTTGTGGATTCGTAAAGTCGGCGTTCTCCCAGCCGTCGCCACTCTCGGGGGGTGGGGATGTTTTTTTCCCGGTGTTGACCCCAGGGTTCGGCTCGGGAGAACTGGGTTCTGTCTCGGCTGATTCGTCCGATTTGTCGACAATGTCCTCGGCGAGTCGAATGCCACCGAAGCCGTCGCCCTCCTCGAGGAGTATCCCGTTGTCAATCGCAGTGTACACTCGGTCCTGTGCGTCGGCGAAATCAAGATTGCGGGCGGCGGCGAACCGTTCGGCGAGCTCCAGCGCGGGCGGCCGCTCCTCATCGATCGCGGCGAGGACGTCCCGAAGATCGTCGTGGGACGCCGTCAAGGGTGACACCTCCCTTCATCACGGGCAGGGCACGGCTGATCCTCGTCCTCGATATAGCAGCCACAGAAATCACAGACCGGCGGTTCCAGCGCAACGGTCCGGCTCACGCGGACCAACCCCCTGAATGGATGCCACTGTCGGAAGGTTGTGAAACACCGAAAACTTCGAAAGCCCGTATAAGAGGATGGGTTGGGGCGGATTTGAACCGCCGGCCTCCTCCATGTCAAGGAGGTGTCATAACCGGACTAGACTACCAACCCGCCAGTCAGACCGTTTCTGCACACACCTGTTTGCAACTGTGAATTTTATGGGGATACAATTGAAGGTTTCGTTTCGGACACCACGGCGCGCCGTCGGCCGGTTTTGGGGATTCCCGCCGGTGTCACCGGGATTGAACCCCTCGTGATATCGTCGCCGGTGCCGGCTTCGAGCACGCCGACGGGTCGGGTCCGACACGCTTATGCTGATGAACGGATTTGTTCACTACAATACGAAACCGTACATCGGTGACCACGATGACACTCCAGGAATACATCGAACGCGCGGCCGACGGCGGGGATCTGACACAGGACGAGTCCCGGGACGCGGTCCGTCTCGTTTTCGAGGACGCGACCGAAGCCCAGATCGGTGCGCTGCTGGCCGCGCTCAGAGCCAAAGGCGAGACCGAAACCGAAATCGCGGGGTTCGCCCAGGGGATGCGGGACGCCGCCCGCACGATCGACCCCGACCGGGCCCCGCTGGTCGACACCTGCGGGACCGGCGGCGACGACCACAGCACGATCAACGTCTCGACGACGAGCGCGATCGTCGCGGCAGGGGCGGGCGCGGCGGTCGCAAAGCACGGCAACTACTCGGTCTCGTCCTCCTCCGGGAGCGCGGATGTCCTCGAGGTCGCGGGCGCGGACGTCGACGCCGAACCTCCGGCCGTCGAGGACGCGATCGACCGCGACGGGATCGGCTTCATGCTCGCGCCGGTCTTTCACCCCGCGATGGAGGCGGTCATCGGCCCCCGGAAGGAACTCGGGATGCGGACGATCTTCAACGTGCTCGGCCCGCTGACGAACCCGGCGGGCGCGGAAGCGCAGGTCGTCGGGGTGTACGACCCCGACCTGGTGCCGGTGGTTGCGCGCGCGCTCTCACACATGTCGGTGGATCGGGCGCTCGTCGTCCACGGGTCCGGGATGGACGAGATCGCGCTCCACGGCGAGACCGTTGCCGCCGAGGTCGACGCCGACACCACCGAGCAGTACACCGTCACACCCGAGGAGATCGGTCTGGAGTCAGCACCCGTCGAGGCGGTCGCGGGCGGCACGCCCGAGGCGAACGCCACCGACCTCCGGGGGATCGTGACCGGCGAGGTGACGGGCCCGAAGCGCGACATCATCCTCGCCAACGCCGGTGCCGCGATCTACGTTGCCGGTCTCGCGGACTCGATCGAGGACGGCGTCGAGGTGGCCGCACAAGCTATCGACGAGGGCGGCGCCGAGGAGACGTTCGCGGCGCTGTGCGGCAGGGCTGACGCCCCGGTGGAGGGCTGACCGGATGGTCCGGGTGAAGATCTGCGGGGTGACCGACCGTGCGGACCTGCGAGCCGTCGATCGCGCCGGTGCCGACGCAGTCGGGTTCATCACCGAAGTGTCGGTCGACACGCCACGCGCGGTGTCGCTCGACGAGGCAGCGGTGCTTTCCGACGCCGCGCCGCCGTTCCTCACGACCACAGCGGTCACGATGCCCGAGACCGTCGCGGACGCGGTCGAAACGGCCGACGCCGTCGACCCGGACGCCATCCAGATCCACGGCGACTTCACGCCCGCGGAGTTCCGGTCGATCCGGGAATCGATCCCCGCGAAACTGATCGGCGTCGTCGACGCCGAGGAGCCGGATCGCGTCCGCGCGGTCGCCCCGGATGTCGACGCCGTCCTGATTGATTCGGTCGACGACGCGGGCGCCGGTGGGACCGGCGAAACCCACGACTGGACCGCCACAGCGGAGGTCGCCGCGACCGTGGACGCGCCAGTCGTTCTCGCGGGCGGGCTGACGCCTGCCAACGTTGCCGACGCGGTCGGGACGGTCCGGCCTTTCGCTGTCGATGTCGCGGGCGGGGTTGAGCGCTCGGGGGGACGAAAGGATCACGACGCGGTCCGTTCGTTCGTCGCGAACGCAACCGACACCGGTGTCGTGGACGACGGCCGGTCGGAGTCGCCCGACGAGGCGCCCGGGGAGGTATCGCCGTGACAGACCTCTCGGAGTCCCGGTCGGCGTTCGTCCGGGAGGTCGAGGCCGCGACCGACGCGACCGACGGCCCGGTGGTGGCACACGTGACCGCTACGATGCCGGACGTGACGCCGTTGACCGCGTACGCATCCCTCGCCGGCCGGAGCCCCTACGGCTTCCTGCTCGAAAGCGCCGAGAAGACGCCGTCGAGCGACCCGGCCGGCGCGTTCGCACCCGACCACGCCACCGCCGACCGTCACGCCCGGTTTTCGTTCGTGGGATACGATCCCGACGCGGTGGTGACAGTCGGCCCCGACGGAACGGAGATCGAACGCCTGGGCGGGCGGGGCGCGGAGTACGTCGGGATGCCGGCGACCGATGATACCGTCGGGGCCGACGGCCCCGGTGAGACCGACGCCGTGGGCGCCACGGACAGTGCCGTCGACCCCGGTGGGACAGACACTGCGAGCGACGCGGACAGCACCGCCAACCCCGACGTACTGGACCGACTCCGCGCGGCGTTTCCCGACCTTCCCAGGGTCGGGTTCCCCGACGACGGCCGCCAGCAGCTTCGGGGCGGGTTCGTGGGCTTTCTGGCGTACGAGGCGGTCTACGACCTGTGGCTCTCGGAGGTCGGCGTCGACCGCCCGGACACCGAAACCCCGGACGCGGAGTTCATGCTCACGACGAGGACCCTCTCCATGGACCACGCCGACGGGTCGACCTCGCTTGTCCTGACGCCGATCGTTGCCCCCGACGACGACCCCGGCGCCGTCTACGATGATCTGCGGACCGAGGCCGAGCGGGTCGCCGACGTGCTCGCCGGCGCCGACACCCCCGAAACGGGCGGGTTCGTCCGTTCGGGGACGTCGGCCGGCGCACAGTCCGACTACGAGGCCGCAGTGCGCGAGGCGAAGCGCCACGTCCTCGACGGCGACATCTACCAGGGCGTGATCTCGCGGACCCGAGCGCTCCGCGGCGAGATCGACCCCGTCGGACTCTACGAGGCGTTACGAGAGGTCAACCCTTCGCCGTACATGTACCTCCTCCGGCACGACGACCGCCACATCGTGGGCGCGAGCCCCGAGACGCTGGTGTCGGTCACCGGCGATCGGGTCGTCTCGAACCCCATTGCGGGGACCTGCGCCCGGGGGAGCAGCCCGGTGGAAGACCGGCGGCTCGCGGGTGAGATGCTGGCCGACGGCAAGGAGCGCGCCGAGCACACGATGCTCGTCGACCTCGCGCGCAACGACGTCCGTCGGGTCTCCGATCCCGGGAGCGTGCGCGTCGAGGAGTTCATGAACGTCCTGAAATACAGCCACGTCCAGCACATCGAATCGACCGTGACCGGGACGCTCGCGTCCGCGGGCGACCGGACGGGGGCCGGACACGAGGGGCGCGCCGCCGACGCCTTCGACGCCACCCGCGCGACGTTTCCCGCGGGGACGCTCACCGGCGCGCCGAAGGTCCGGGCGATGGAGATCGTCGACGACCTCGAACCGGGTCCCAGGGGCGTCTACGGCGGCGGTGTGGGCTACTACTCGTGGTCCGGTGACGCCGACTTCGCGATCGTGATCCGGACCGCGACGGTCGACCGGAGTGGCGACCGGGATACGGTCTCAGTTCGGGCGGGCGCCGGAATCGTCGCCGACAGCGATCCGGCCGCCGAATACGCGGAAACCGAGCAGAAGATGGACGGCGTGTTGGCCGCGATCGACCGGATCGAACGCGCCCCCGACGACCCCGACGCTGACGCGGATGCCGATTCCACGGGGATCGACCCCGATACCGGCACCGAGGGGGTGGTGCGGTGACCCTCCGACTCCTGGTGATCGACAACTTCGATTCGTTCACCTACAACCTCGTGGAGTACTTCTCGGAGCAGCGGGTCGACGGCGAGCGCGTCGAGGTGCTCGTCCGGAAGAACACCGCCTCGCTCGACGACGTCCGGGCGGTAGATCCCGACGCGATCGTAATAAGCCCGGGTCCGGGGCATCCGGCGACCGACCGCGACGTCGGGGTGACGAACGACGTGTTGACGTCGGTGTCGCAGTCGGTCCCGACGCTCGGCGTCTGCTTGGGGCTGGAGGCCGCGGTCTACGCGTACGGCGGTGCGGTCGGCCACGCGCCCGAGCCGATCCACGGAAAGGCGTTCCCGGTGGACCACGATGGCCGCGGGGCGTTCACCGGTCTCGACCAGGGGTTTCAGGCCGGCCGGTACCACTCGTTGATCGCGACGGTGATTCCGGAGTGTTTCGCGGTGACGGCGACGACCGACCACGCCGGGACCGAACTCGTGATGGGGATCCGCCACCGGGAGCGGCCGATCGAAGCGGTGCAGTTCCACCCCGAGTCGGTGCTCACGGGTGTCGGCCACGACATCGTTCGGAACTTCATCGACGAGTGCGTGCGGTCGCGCTCGGACGGAGCGACGACCGAGGCGTAGTCGGCGATCCGGGCGGAGCGCCGCCGACGGACTCGCCCGATCAGAGCACGCTGATCCCGAAAAAGGAGAGCACCACGAGCGCACCGACCACGACCGCAGCGATCGTGACGAGTCGCCACGCGACCCTCAGCGCGATCCGCCCGACGAGAACGACGATCGCGATGGCGACGATGACGGCGAGCGCCCGCCCGAGCGGTTACCCGGGCACCCCGCCGAGTTGGAGCGGCAGAGCCGCTGCCGTCGATTCGAGTCCGGAAGTCATGATGACTTCTCTCCCGGGCGTCCGAACAAGTCTGTGGGAGGGGCGACGGCCGGTGTTCGGGGGTGACACCACGGTGGTGGTTCCCGGCGGTGGTCGAAACATAAGCAGATGAGGAGGTCGGCGTGCCGTGGCGACGCCCCGGCGTAGGTCGACCCCGCCGCCACCGCGATACCGTCCTGAATCTCGTCGTCGGTTCCGCGCCAAACACCCCCTCGGTTCGTCTGGATTATCGCTATACGGGATCGACGTTCTGCCGGGGGAGTTCCACTTTCACTCCGGTCTGGTTATTTTGATATTACGTCGGCGACAACCTCATATCGTCACAACGAGCGCGTGGCAGAATCCGGGAAAGGCCGAGGTATCGAAATTGATAGGTTCCGTCGCTCGTGCCGGATTCCGAAGCCTTAACCGATCTGCTACACTCGGACACACCGTTACAAATGATCGTACCCGAACCAGTTACCAGAACCGACGCGGCTCGGCAACACACGCCGGTCCGGAGGCAGAGCAGATGAGCAACCGACCCGCAGGCGCCGACGAGTTGACACTGCCGGTCAAGCGAACCAACGGCGAGACACTCGAGGACAGGCTCACCGCGAACGCGTACCACAACATCCTCCCCGCGCGGTACCTCCGGAAGGACCCCGAGGGCACCCCGCGCGAGTCGCCCGAGGAACTGTTCCCGCGCGTCGCGAAGAACGTCGCGCTCGCGGAAGCGGTCTTCGAGGCCGACAACCGCGGCGTCGAGGTCACCGTTACGCCCGACCAACTGAAGCCCGACCACCCCCGGCGCGACGAACTCGCCGAGGAGGTCTTCGGCGCGGGCGTCACCGCCGACGACGACGCGGAAACGGCGCTGTCGGTCTACAACGTCAACAAGTTCGCGTACGACACCGTCGTCCCGGAACTCCCCGACGAGGTCAGAGCACAGGTCGAGGCCAAACGCGAGGAGTTCGAGTCGCTGATGGACTCGCTTTCGTTCATGCCGAACTCGCCGACACTCATGAACGCCGGCGACGAGCTCCAGCAGCTGTCGGCGTGTTTCGTCGACTCCCCCGAAGACGACATCGACGACATCCACCAGACCGCAAAGGAGGCCGCGCAGGTGTTCCAGTGCCTGACCGAGGATGCAACGGTCGCCGTCGACGGGAAGGGAATCGTCTCCGTCGCCGAGGTCGAGCCCGGTGACGAGGTCGTTCAGCGGGACGGCACGGAACACCGAACACGCACCGTCGAGGAAACACACGCATACGATGACGCCCCGGTACACCGGGTTACGACGGCTGCAGGTGTCGATGTCACCGGGACGCCGAACCACGAACTGCTCGTCGACGGCGAGTGGGCTCGGATCGACGCGATCGACGCCGGTGACCGGCTCGCGTTCCGGCTCGGGTGGATCGACGCCGAGGCCGACGCCCCGGAGCTCACGACCGTGGCCGGCGGCGCACAGTGGTCGGAGACCCGTACTGTCTCGAACGGGGCAGTCGAAGAACTCCACGCGCAGGGTCACAACGACTACGAGATCGCCGACCGGCTCGGCTGCTCAGCGTCAACGGTTCAGCGGCGACGGTCGCTCGAGCTCGGGCTCGACCCGAACGGTGTCGGTGGTCGCGCCGGCGGGGATGTCGACTTCGATGGGGCCGAGCTCGAGACGCTCCACGATGCGGGTCGATCCGACGGCGAGATCGCAGCACGGCTCGAGGTCTCCGCCCGTGCCGTTGCGCGCTACCGCGAGCAACACGATATCGACGCGAACGGAACGCCGGTCAAAAGTGTCACACAGCCGAAGGAACTCTCCGCGGACCTCGCCGAACTCGTCGGAATGTGGGTCGGGGACGGCTCGAAACACCAAGATGGCATCCGACTCCACCTCAACCGCGAGGAAGTACTCGACCGTGCCGATCGGCTCTGCCGTGAACTGTTCGACGCCGGCCTCGACTGGCGGTGGGAGGACGGCTGCTACGACGCAGTCGTTCACAGCCACGAGGTCAAGCGGTGGTGGCTGGCGAACTTCGGCGACGCAAAGCCCGACGCCACATCCGCGTCGGTGCCGGACGTAATCAGACGAGCGGACGCCGAGACCGTCGGCGCGTTCCTCCGGGGGCTCTTCTCGACGGATGGCGGGCTTCAAAAGGACGTGTACCCCCGTTTCTGGAGTTCGTCCGCCGAGTTGATCGACGAGGTCCAGCAGCTTCTGCTCGGATTGGGGATTCCTGCTACGCGGTGGGCGCACAGTGACGACCGCGAGTACTACAACGTCGGGCCGACCGGCGAACGAGGATTGGAGCGGTTCCTCGACGCGGTCGGGTTCGTCGACTCCCGTAGTGAGACGATGGCCGAGACGTTCGACTCGATCGACTCCGAGGGGCCGAGCGTCGGGACGATCAGCGGTTCGACCTGGTCGGTCCCCGTCGAGGCAGTAGCGGACGCCGGCAGCGCGACCGTCTACGACATCACGGTCGCTGACGCCGCCGAATACGTCGCAAACGGCGTCGTCTCCCACAACAGTGGCGGCGGGATGGGGTATGCCTTCTGGCGGCTCCGCCCGTACGGCGACCCGGTGGGCTCGACCGGCGGCATCGCGTCGGGCCCGATCACGTTCATGCGGACCTACGACCAACTGTGTGAGACGATCGCCCAGGGCGGCGCGCGACGCGGCGCCCAGATGGCCGTTATGAGAGTCTCCCACCCGGACGTCATCCAGTTCCTCCACGCGAAGAACAAGGACGTCTCGCTTGCACACACGCTCCGACTGAACGACCCCGACGACTTCACTCACAACTCCTTCGCCGACGCCTTAGAGGAGGCCCGCGAACTGATCGACGAGGAGGGACGCGTCCCCAAACACCTCCGGAACGCGGTCGAGGGCCACCTCTCGAATTTCAACATCTCGGTGGGGATCACGGACGAGTTCATGGACGCGGTGTTCGAGGACGAGGAGTTCACCTTCACCAACCCCCGGACGGGCGAGCCACACGTTGCGACCGCGGAGACGAAGGAGCTCTACGACATGTTCGGCCTTGGCGACCACGTCGAGGTCGGCGAGGAACTGTCAGTGCCGGCGGCGGAACTGTGGGACCAGATCGTCGACGGCGCCCACGAGAACGGCGAACCCGGCGTGATCTACCTCGAACGCGTCAACAAGCAGCACTCCTTCGACGTCGAGGAGCACCCGGAGCATCAGATCCTGGCGACGAACCCGTGTGTCACGGGTGAGACGGAGATCCGGCTATCTAACGGTTCGACACGTCCGATCGGCGAACTCGCGGAAATGGATGACCACGTCAGTGTCCGGACGCTCGACGGCCAGGGTCGCGTTGTGAACCGTCCCGCGAGTGCGTTCCAAACGAAGGAAGACGCCACGGTTCTGCGTATCACAACCGAGTCGGGGACATCGATCCGCGTCACCCCTGATCACGAGATTCGGACCAGTGATGACGAATGGGTCGAAGCGGCTGATCTCTCCGCTGGCGTAGAGATGGTGAGTCTGTCGGCACCACTTGCCACGCCTCACGGAACCGAAACCGAGGTCGGCACTGAAACGGTTGCGAGCATTGAGTCCGACGGCAGCGAGGATGTCTACGATCTAACGGTCGAGGAAACTCACAACTTCTTCGCCAGCGCAGATGGCGAGGAGACAATCAACGTACACAACTGCGGCGAGCAGCCGCTCGAGGAGTACGAGGCCTGCAACCTCGGTCACATCAACCTCTCGACGCTCGCCGACCTCGAGGCGCCCGATTGGCGGGTCTGGTACGACGCCCATGGCGACGAGTACGACAGTTTCGAGGACGCGGTCGACGAGTTCCTCGCGCAGGCCATCGACTTCGAGGAGTTCGACTACCGGATCGACCGTGGAACACAGTTCCTCGAGAACGTGGTCACGATGTCGGACTTCCCGGTGCCGAGGATCGAGGAGACGGTGCGGGAGATGCGGAAGATCGGCCTCGGCGTGATGGGGCTCGCACAGCTGTACATCCAACTCGGGATCCAGTACGGTACCGAGGCGGGCAACGAAGTCGCCCGGCAGCTCATGACCCACATCAACCACGAGTCGAAGTGGACCAGCCACCGGCTCGCCGAGGAGCGTGGCACGTTCACTGATTGGGGCGACTCGAAGTACGCCGACCCCACCGAATACCGCGAGTGGTTCGAGCACCACACCGGACTCGACGCCGACGAGTGGGCCGACGGCTTCCCGATCCGGAACCACAACACGACGACGGTGGCCCCGACCGGCTGTGTCGACGAAGGATCGCTGGTGTCGACCGACGAGGGGCTCCGACCGATCAAGGACCTCGACGAGACGACGGCCGAGTTCGAGCAGTGGGACGAGATCGATGTCGGCGTCTCGACGGACGGCGGCACCAAATCCGCCACGGCGGTGTACGACAACGGCTTCGCCGATGTCCGGCGGATCGAGACGGAGGGCGGCTTCAACGTCTCGGCCACGCCGAACCATCGGTTCCGGACGATCACCGACGACGGGGAGTACGGTTGGCGAGAGGCCGGCGAGTTCGAGCCTGGCGACACGATCCTGCTGCAGCGCGGCACGTTCGACGGAGAGACTGGAGCTCCACTCGACACGAGCGAAGCGGAGCAGTTCCATCACAACACCGACGACAATCTCGTCCTGCCGGAGTCGATGTCGCCGGAACTCGCAGAATTCCTGGGGTACTTTATGGGCGACGGCTACGTCCACAAGGAGGTCGGCGTCAAGCTCGTCGTCGACTCGACTGCGACGGAGTTGGACGATCATCTCCGTGAACTCGGGGAGTCCATCTTCGGCGTCTCGCCGACGGTCGAGGACAAAGACACCCGTCACATCCTCACGTTCGGTGGCCGACACCTCTCGCGGTACTTCCTCGACAACGGGTGGGAGAAGGACGCCGGGAACGAGGGCGAGGGCGCGGCGAGCGCGTTCGTCCCCGAATCCGTACTCAGAGGCGACGAGGCGACGGCGACTGCGTTCCTCCGCGGCCTCTTCGAGGCGGACGGAACGGCCTCCCGAAAGGTCGAGCTGTCGACTGTCTCGGAGCAGCTGGCGGATCAGGTGCAAACGCTGCTCCTGTCGCTCGGGATCGTTTTCGTCCGTGACACGCTGGAGATGGAGTCCAGGGCGGATCACTACGGCGACCGTCCCCGGCACAGCCTCCGCGGTGCGAACAAGCGGGAGGACAGACGGTTCCTCGATGAGGTCGGGTTCGTCACGAAGACGACGGAGATCGACCTCACGTCGCAGTCGTACAGAAACGACACGTATCCGCCGGCGGTCGTCGAAACGCTGCGGGATGTCGAAGGGTACGAGTCGGTGAGTTCAGATGTCAAGTCCCGTGTCAGTCAGTCGCTCATCAACGGATCGGTCTCACGGAAGCTCGTCCGCGACGTTGAGGACGCCACGGGCGAGTCCGTCTGCCTCGATGGAC
The DNA here is from genome assembly GCA_964504395.1 of uncultured Halobellus sp. GTDB lineage: Archaea > Halobacteriota > Halobacteria > Halobacteriales > Haloferacaceae > Haloquadratum. The sequence continues at coordinate 25,529 of CAZDEJ010000010.1, forward strand.
GCCGGCTGACCGACTTCTACGCGGCAACAGTCGGGTCAGTGAGCGGCGAGAAAGCGTACACGAAGGACATCAGCGTCCCCTCGAACAACACGTATGTCGCAAACGGGTTCGTGACCCACAACACCACCTCAATGATAGGCAACACGACAGGTGGGATCGAGCCGATCTACAACGTCGCCTTCTACAAGAACGTCTCCGGCGACGTCCAGGGCGACGAGATGCTCGTCGAGTTCGACGACTACTTCCTCCGCGTGCTGGAGGACAACGACATCGACGTCGAAGCGGTGAAGCAGGAGGCCCAAGACCAGATGGCCGAAAACGAGTTCGACGGCGTCTCGTCGCTGTCGACCGTGCCGGCGGCCATCTCGGAGCTGTTCGTCGTCACCGGCGACCTCTCGGGCAAACAGCACGCCGCGGTGCAGTGTGCCACCCAGGAGGGCGTCGACTCGGCCATCTCGAAGACCTGCAACTTCCCCAACTCCGCGACGAAGGAGGACATGGACGAAGTCTACCGCTACATCTACGAGAACGGTGGAAAAGGGGTGACCGTCTACCGCGACGGCACCCGCTCGAAGCAGGTCCTCACCACGCGCGCACAGAACACCGAATTCGCCGACGAGAGCGAGGCCGCCGAGACGCTCGTCGAGCAGATCGAGGAGGTCTTCGGCGGGATCGAGGGCTTCCTCGACAACGAGGCGGTTCAGGCCGCTCTCGACGAGGAGGTCGAACGCCTGCTGTCCGCGGCGGACGGCGAGACCGACCTCGGAACGAAGCGTCCGCGACCGGACGTCCTCTACGGCGTCACGCAGCGGATCGACACGGGCTACGGAAAGCTCTACGTCAACATCAACGAGGACGCCGAGGGCCGACCCTTCGAACTGTTCGCGAACATCGGCAACTCCGGCGGCTTCACCGCTTCCTTCACCGAGGCGCTCGCAAAGACCATCTCCACGGCGCTCCGGTCGGGGGTCGACCCCGCCGAGATCGCGAGCGAACTCCAGGGCATCCGGAGCCCGAAGGTCGCCTGGGACAAAGGCGAGCAGATCAACTCCATCCCCGACGCCATCGGAACGGCGATGCGCCGCTACCTCGACGGCGAGATCGAGAAGGGGTACCCCCAGCAGCAGAACCTCACGGAGGTCTCCAACGGGACCACTGCGGACGACGACGCCGACGCGCCACGACTCGGCCACGAGACCGACGGCGGCGCAGCGGTCGACGTCAGCGATGCCGACGTTGGCGAGGTCGACGCCGGCGCCCCGGACCTGACCGACAGCCGAGCAAGCGGATCCGACGCGGCCGACGACCTGGTTGCGGCGGGCGAAAGCCCGGAGTGCCCCGAGTGTGGGAGCATGTCGCTGTACTACTCCGAGGGCTGCAAGACCTGCGAGTCGTGCGGCTGGTCGGAGTGCTGACCCCGGCGTCCGGATAGTTCGCGTCCACTCCGGGTCCCCGGAACGCGAACCTTCTTGTCCGCGGGCGCGCCACGTCTCACAATGAGCAGGTCGAACGAGTCGACGACAGTCACCCCGGGGCGGCCCTGTCCGATCTGTGACCGAGCGATGGCCCACCGTCACTGCAAGTATATCTGCCCGGACCACGGCGTCGTGTACGACTGCAGCGACACGTTCTGGTGAGCGGCCGGAGGCGTGCGGCCCCGCGAGCGAACGGGACCGCCGCGCGACCCACGCCGCGCAAAGACAACCTCTTTTACTCGGCTGTACCCACACTGTGTATGTTGGTAACCGTCTCCGGTCCCCCGGGGGCTGGAAAGAGCACGACCGTTACGGCGCTGGCGGACGCGTTCGACCTCGACCACGTCAGCGGCGGCGACATCTTCCGCAGCCTCGCCGACGAGCGGGGGCTGACAGCCGTGGAGTTCAATCGGCTCGCCGAGGAGGACGACCAGATCGACCGCGATCTCGACCGTCGGCTCAGGACGATCGCGCTCGACCGCAACAACGTCCTCCTGGAGTCGCGACTCGCCGGATGGCTTGCGGGCGACGCCGCGGACCTCCGACTGTGGCTCGACGCCCCGATCGACGTGCGGGCAGCCAGGATCGCCACCCGGGAGGGAAAGTCCGCGGAGACGGCACTGACCGAGACTCGCGAGCGGGAGGAGAGCGAGGCGCTCCGATACCGGGAGTATTACGACATCGACATTGCGGACCTCTCGATCTACGACATCGCGCTGAACACCGCACGGTGGAGCGAGTCCGACGTCCCCGACATCCTGACCGCCGCGGTCGAGGCGTACGACCCCGCGGGCGACGAGGGGAAATACCCGGTCGACGGCGTCTCGTACGAGTTCTGAGGATGGCGGGAGGAGACCGAACGTGACGGATCGTCGAAGCGCACCCGGGGACCGCTCGGTCGACGAACTGCTCTCCTTCGGGGTGGTGAACCTCGACAAACCCGTCGGGCCCTCCGCACACCAGGTGTCGGCGTGGGCCCGCGACGCCGCCGGTGTCGACCGGGCGGCCCACGCGGGGACCCTGGACCCGAAGGTCACCGGCTGCCTCCCGATACTGCTGGGGGACGCAACGCGAGTCGCACAGGTTTTTCTCGAAGGCACGAAGGAGTACCTCGCGGTCTTGGAACTCCACGGCCCGGTGCCCGCCGACCTCGGTGCCGTCGTGTCGGCGTTCGAAGGGGAGATCTACCAGAAACCGCCGCGGAAGAGCGCAGTCACCCGGCGCCTCCGGACCCGGACGATCCACGACCTCGACGTGCTCGAAACCCACGACCGGCAGGCACTCCTCCGGATCCGGTGTGAGAGCGGGACCTACGTCCGAAAGCTGTGTCACGACCTCGGCCTCGCGGCGGGGACCGGGGCGCACATGGGCCACCTCCGTCGGACCGCGACCGATCCGTTCGACGACACTGATCTCGTCTCGACGGCGGAACTGACGGACGCGCTGGCGTTCGCGGCCGATGGTGACGAGGCGCCGCTGCGGGCGGTCGTCACGCCCGCTGAGCGCGCGTTGACTCACCTTCCACACCTCACCGTCGCCGCGTCGGCCGCCGACCAGATCGCGGCAGGCGCGCCGGTGTACGCCCCGGGTGTCGTTGACGCGGACCCGGCCGCAGAGTCGGCTGCGGCGGGGGCGGGTAACCCCTCGGGGAACCCGCCGCTCGTCGTCTGCGCTACGCCCGACGGGACCGCGGTCTGTCTCGGTCGGCTGGTCGGGGAGCCGTCGGCCGAAGCGGGAACCGTGGTGTCGCTCGAGCGGGTACTGGTCTGACCCGTGGAGGGACGCGGTTCGGTAGGAGTCGGGGTGGACCCGAAAACGAAGCACTTAACGGTGAACCCGGCATCTGTTCATCTGTACACGGGACCGTGGGGTAGTGGTATCCTCTGCCGATGGGGTCGGTAGGACCTGAG
>CAZDEJ010000011.1:0-28672 GCA_964504395.1 uncultured Halobellus sp.
GGCGAACTGGAGAGTGTCGCCCTCCTCCAGCCCGTCGCTGATGGCCTCGAACACCGCCGGCTGGACGGTGTCGGGGACGAGCATCGAGACGATGTCCGCCTCCGCGGCGGCGTCGTCGGGCGTGGCGACGCGCAAGCCGTCGTTCTCGGCTTGGGCCCACGAGTCCGAGTCCTTCCGGAGCCCGACGACCACGTCGATCCCGCTGTCGGCGAGGTTCTGGGCGTGGGCGTGGCCCTGGCTGCCGTAGCCGAGGACGGCTACGGTCTTGTCGTCGATGTATGAACGATCCGCGTCGTCGTCGTAGTATACTGTCGTGTTCAGCTCTGTCATTGTGTTACTGCGTGTTGGTCGGTCGTGTGGGTTCGTCCGCGGTTCCGGGTTTCTCGCCGGGGGCGGTCGCCTGGTTGCCGCGGGCCAAGGCGGTGTACCCCGTCCGCGCGATCTCGATGATCCCGAACTGTCGGAACGCGTCGATTGCGTCGTCGATCTTTTGCTCGTCGCCGGTGAGCTGGACGGTGATGGTCTCGGCGCCGGCGTCGAGGGTCTGGCCGTCGTACATATCGGTGATCGCGTGCACCTTGTCGGGGTCGTCACCCGCGACTTTCAGGAGTACCAACTCGGTCCGGACCGCGTCGGCGTCGAGTTCGCCGACGGTGATGACCGGCTTGAGCTTCCCGAGCTGCCGTTCGATCTGGTCGATGTCGGGTTCGGTCTCCTCGACGACCATCGTGATCCGGGAGTGGCCGTCGACGGTAGTGGGGCCGACAGTGAGGCTCTCGATGTTGAACTGGCGCCGCGAGATCAGCCCCGCGATCCGGGAGAGCACCCCGGGTTCGTCCTCGACGAGCGCCGAGAACACCGCACGCCGCGGGTCGTGTCGCGCTTCGGCCTCGGGGTCGATCCGAATTCCCTGGGCGTTCCGGCGGCCCTCGGGGTGAGGTCGGTCGTCGGGTTCCGGGCCGGCCAGTCCGTGTTTCGGCGGACCCTCGCGCCCGTCCCGTCCGGCGTCGCGTCCGCCGTCGCCCGAACTCATAGCTGCTCCTCCGTCAGCGCGAACTTCCCGTTTGCGCCGCCGGACGGCACCATCGGATAGACGTTTTCGACGGGATCGATGTGGAAGTCGATCACCGACGGGCCGTCGTAGTCGAGCGCCGCCTCGACGGTGTCCGTGACCTCGTCGTAGTCGTCGACTCGCCACCCGCGGGCGCCGAACGCCTCCGCGAGCATGTCGAACTCCGGACACCAGTTGTATTCGGCGGCCATCCGGCGGCCTTCGAAGAAGGCGTCCTGCCACTGCCGAACCATCCCGATGTACTCGTTGTTGAGCACCGCGACGGTGATGTCGAGTTCCTCCCGCACGGCGACCGACAGCGACTGGATCGTCATGAGGAACGACCCGTCGCCGTCGATACAGACGACGTCCTGGTCGTCGTCGGCAGCGATCCGGGCGCCGATTGCCGCGGGAAGGCCGTAGCCCATCGTTCCGAGGCCGTGACTCGACACCCACGTTCGCGGTTCGGTGTACGTCCAGTACTGTGACGCCCACATCTGGTGTTGGCCGACGCCGGTGGTGACGATGGTGTCGTCGTCGGTGGCCTCGTCGAGCACTTCCACGACGAACTGCGGCTTCAACGGCTCGTCGTCGGGGGTGGCGTAGTCCATGGGATAGTCGTTCTTCCACGCGATACACTGCTCACGCCACTCGTCGGCGTCGGGTGCGGCGTCGACGGTGTCGTGGAGTTGCTCGAGTACGGTCCCGGCGTCGCCGATCAGCGGGTAGTCCGCGTGGACGTTCTTCGAGATCTCCGCGGGGTCGATGTCGATGTGGATGACCTCCGCTTCAGGCGCGAAGGTGTCGACGCCGCCGGTCAGCCGGTCGTCGAACCGGGTGCCGACCGCGATCAGCAGGTCGGTGTGCGTGATCGCCATGTTCGCGTAGCCGGTGCCGTGCATCCCCGCCCACGACAGACACAGGTCGTCGTCCTCGGGGAACGATCCGATCCCGGGCATCGTGGTGACGACCGGGATCCCGAGGTCGCGCGCGAACGACCTCGCCTCCGCGGTCGCGTCGGCCTTGATCACACCCCCACCGAACAGCAGGAGCGGGCGCTCGGCGGCCTCGACAACGCCGGCGGCGGTTTCGACGTTCTTCTCGTCGGCGACGTACTGGGGCCGGGTCGTCTCGGGCGGCTCCGCCGGTCCGGGCTCGGTGTCGGTGTCGCCGAGGGTGACGTCCTTCGGGAGGTCGACGAGCGTCGGGCCGGGGCGGCCCTCGCCGGCCAGCGCCAGCGCCTCGCCGACGGTGTCGCCGACGCTGTCGGGGCTGGCGGCGAAGTAGTTGTGCTTCGTGAGCGGCGCGGTCACCCCGGTGGTGTCGGTCTCCTGGAACGCGTCGGAGCCGACCATGTCCGAGGGGACCTGGCCGGTCAGCGCCAACATCCCGTCGGAGTCCATGTTCGCGTCGGCGATCCCGGTCACCAGGTTGGTCGCGCCGGGCCCCGACGTCGCCATGCAGACCCCGGGCTCGTTTCGGACCACGCCGAAAGCGTCGGCGGCGTGGGCCGCACCTTGCTCGTGGGCCATCGTCACGTGCCTGATATCGGAGTGATACAGCGCGTCGTAGACGGGCATGATTGCCCCGCCCTGGACGCCGAAAGCGGCCTCGATACCCGCGTTCTCCAGGGCGTGAATCACGGATTCGGCGCCGGTGGTCGCGGGGGTGAAATCGACCTCGCTCCCGTCGGCGTTCGGCTCCGCGTCCGGGTCCGGGTCCGTCTTCGCCTGTCCGTCCGGCGTCTGTGCCTGTTTGCTCATCGCGTCTCGCCTCCCGTCGTCGGGGTCGTGGTCTGTGAGCGGTACGTCGGGGTCGGATGCGTGGGTTTGGCGTGATCGGTCATCGTGAGTGGGTCGCTGATCGGTCGAACGTCGATGGCTGGATCGGGGAACGGAGAAACGAGTGTAGTAGGGGCTATACGGCCCCTACGATGGGACGGTCGATCCGGCCCGCGCCGGACACTGACGCGGCTCGGGTACCCCGTGGGGCGTCCACCGCGTCCGTCCGGCGTCGCGTCATACTCGCTATCTCTCGCTCGCCCGTAATTAACGTTTCGTGGTCCGCCGCGACGACGAGTCGGCCGTCGGCGCACCCGCGGCTCGGCGGACCGAGAACCCGGGGGGCGCGTCATCAGGCGCGACCCTCCCCGTCGTCGTCGGCGCGGTCGATGCCGACGTCGCGGGCGAACCCGGTCAGCACGCTGACGGTGACCCGTTCCTTCTCAGCGCCGTAATCCTTCACCAGGCGGGTTACCTCGCGTACTTCCGCGTCCGTGGGCGCGAACCCGGACTCGACCAGGCGCTTGCGGACCGAGTGGGTTCCGGTGTGTTTGCCGAGGACGAACTCGCGTTGGGCTCCCACCATCTCGGGGGTCATCACACCCGGCTCGAACGTGTCCGTGTTCTCGATGACGCCCGCGGCGTGGATCCCGCTCTCGTGGGAGAAGGCGTTCCGGCCGACCACCGGCTTGTTTCCGGGGACGGGGATGTCGCTCGCCTCCTCGACGATCCGCGAGAGCTCGGTGATCCGGGTGGTGTCGATCCCGGTGTCGACGTCGTACAGCGACTCCGCCGCCATCACGACCTCCTCGAAGGCGGCGTTGCCGGCGCGCTCGCCGATGCCGTTGATCGACACCTGCGCCTGCGACGCGCCGGCCTCGAACCCCGCCATCGCGTTGGCGGCCGCGAGCCCGAAGTCGTCGTGGGCGTGGACGTCGATCTCGGCGTCGGTGAACGTCCGGATCTCTGTAACCAGGCTAGCGAACCGGGTCGGCGTTCCGACGCCGCAGGTGTCGGGGATGTTGACCCAGTCGGCGCCCGCCTCGTCGACGGCGCTCAGGATCTCCGCCAGGAAGTCCACGTCGGTCCGGGTGGCGTCCATCGGCGAGAACATCACCTCGACGCCGGCCTCCTTGACTCGCTCGACGCTCTCGACCGCGCGGTCGACGGCCTCCTGCCGGGAGGCGTGCATCGAGTCCGCGAGCTGAACGTCGCTCGTGGAAACGAAGACGTGGACTAGTTCGACGCCGGAGTCGAGGGCGGCCTCGACGTCCTTGTCGACGACGCGTGCCAGCCCGCAGACGGTGGTGTCGGTGGCGGCTGCGATGTCGCTCACGGACTCGAACTCGGCCTCGGAGTTGACCGGGAACCCCGCCTCGATAACGTGGGTCCCCATCTCGTCCAGGGTGGCCGCGATGCTACGCTTCTCGTCGTAGCTGAACGAAGTACGTGGCGACTGTTCGCCGTCGCGGAGCGTGGTATCGAAGATCCGTACGGTATCGATCTCGGATTCAGTAATGTGGGCTAGTGTGCCCTGGAAGAACTCGACCAGCCGGGGTATCCGACTGAGCCTCCGTGTCGTGAGACATTGTGATTAGAAGCAGCCGGGGAGTTGTACTAAAACCTTTCGTGTTCCGGCCGGGGGCGCGGTGCGCCGCGATACCCCATTCGGGAGCCGCTTTCGGGTGGGAGCTGCACGCTGTGTTCGAAGTTCCCCCGGCTCCGCTCCCCACAACTCCGTCCGATCCACGCGCTACCGTCGACCGAACGCTTTTCGTCCCGCTTTCCCTCTGAGCCGGTATGAGCGAGTTCAATCTGAACCTCTCGGAGGCCGAAGAACATCTTGACGACGACGACACCGACGTCGTACTCGGAGCGCTCGACGGAACGACACCTGCCGCGGAGTGGATCGACGCGGTCCGATCGGGTAACGTGCTCGTACTCGCGGTCGAAGGCGACCTCAACGAACTCGCGAAGGGGTTCGCGCGGCCGGTCCGCGACCTCGGCGGCACCCTCACCCACTTTCGGCAGTTCCTGGTGGTGACCCCGCCGGACGTCGAGATCGACACCGACCGGCTTTGAGTGCCGTCGCCGGTCCGTCCCCCGTCCGAGCTCCGCGACGACCCCAGCAGGACTCCCTCGTTCGAGCGATGGCCGTTCGCCGGTCGTGACACTCCGCCTCGTACTGTTGGCTATACCGACGTGAAGACGTTCGATACCCCGGGATATCGAAATCCGTCACGTGACGATGTCCGACAGCATCAGGATCTCCCGCCGGATCGCAGGAACGTCAACACGTGGCCGTCGTCGTCGACGACGCGGAACCCGTCGGGTACCGACTCGGCTTCACCGGGCCACGGGCCGCCCGCTTCGACCGCTGCCTCGGGGTCGTCGGCCGTGAACGCGAGGTCGACGTGCAGGCCGCCGCGGGCGTCCGCGATCCCCAACTGCGGCTCCCAGAGCTCGAGGTCGACCGGCCCGGACAGTCGGACGCGCCGCCGCTCCCCGCCGCGGTCGACCACCTCGAACCCCAACCGCCGGTAGCGGGTCTCGGCGGCCCGGAGGTCGGTGACTTCGAGGACGACCTCGAAAAGCCCCGACAGCGGGGGGACCGCGTCCGAGTCCGTCCCGTCTGCGTCCCCCTCGGCGTGGTCGGCCGTGGACCCGCCGTCACGGTCGAACCCGCCGATCTCGACACAGTGACCCGCAGGATCGTACACGTACAGGGAGTCGGTCGCGCCGAACGAGAACTCGACGGGATCGCGGTCGGCGAACCGCCGCCACCACCGATCGTAGGCTTGTGGCGTCGTCGAGAACGCGTAGTGGGTGTGGACGCCCCCACGCGGGGTGTTCGTCGGCCGACGGAGAACGAGGCGGGTCGCCCCGGCGTCACCCGCCGGGCCCCCGACCCTGTAACTGACACGCGATTCCGAACCGGTGTCGGCGTCGAACCCCAGCCTGTCCTCGTAGAACGCCCGCGCCGCACCGAGGTCCGTGACTTCCAGTCCGAGCCGGTGGAGGTCGGCGAGCATACCCGACGATGGAACCGCGTTGGTAAATAGCCTGACGTCGATCGGACACCTGCGGATCCGGCACGCGGCGCCGCAGCCGTCTCCGCGCCGTTCAGCAAACGCACCTCACGTATTGGGCTTACGCCCCCGTATGGGGACGACGGTCGACGGGCGGCTATCCGGGGCACCCAGCGGGGAGATCAGCGTCCCGCACGTCGACGACAGCCTCGAGTTTACGGACCTCACGGCGTCGTTTCTCCGGCGATCCGACGTTCCGATCGCGGTTACCACGTCGACGAACCCCGAGGACGCGCTCGAACGGTTTCGGTAGTGGCCCTCGACTGCGTGGTCAGCGACTACGATATGCACGGGCTCACCGGGTTGGAACTCCTCGAAGCGGTCCGTGCGGTCGACCCGGACGTGCCGTTCATTCTCTTCACCGGGAAAGGGTCGGAGACGATTGCGAGTCGGGCGATCTCCGAGGGCGCGACCGACTACCTCCAGATGACGTCCGGAACCGACCAGTATACGATGCTCGCAGACCGGATCGAGAACGCGGTCGAAACCTACCGGTCCCGGCGCGTGCTGGCCGAGAGCCAGGACGCCTCTCGCGGTTCGTCGATCAGTCGCCGCTGGGCACCATCGAATACGACGAGACGTTCACCATCGTCAGGATCAGCGACGCCGCAAGCGACATGCTGGGGTACGACCCCTCCGAACTGGTCGGCGGTACGTGGCTCCCGATCGTGTCCGAGGACACCCGGCGGACCGTCGCGGCGGTCGAACGGAAACTCCTGATACTGTTGGCTGTAACTACCTGAAGATTTTCATACTGTTGGCTATAACTACGTGAAGATTTTCGGCACCCCGGGGTGTCGAAACCCGTCACATGACTATAGCCAACAGTATGAACGACCAGGGTGGATACCGAAGCGTCGACGACATCGTAACCAAAGACGGGGAGCGCCGCCGAACGACCTGGTACGATCGGGTCGTCACCGACGACGACGGCGAGATCATCACCATCCTCTCGCAGTTCGAGGACGTAACCGGGAAACACGAACGCTGACGAACGCTTGAGCGGACCAACGCCCTCCGATCGACCCGCTTCGAGACGCTTCCCGCCGGCGTGCTCGCGGGGGACGGTAATAGAAGATGCTCCGGGTCAACGACCGACTGTTGGAGCTACTCGGGGTGTCGGCCGATCCCGACGACCTCATCGGCGCCGACTGCGAGGCGCTCGCCCTCGACCTGGCCGACCGGTTCGCCGACCCCGAGCGGTTCGTCGATCGGGTGGATCACGTTGTCGACGCCCGGGAGCCGGTGTGGAACGAGGGGTTGGTGCTCGACTCCGGCAACGCCTTCGAACGGAGCTACCGTCCGATCGAACCCCCGGACGGTCCCGGCCACCTCCGGGTGTACTACGACGTCTCGGACCGCCGGTGCCGGGAGGGTCGCCCGGAGGCGCTGAACGAAACCGCGCGGGAGTTAATGGCCGCCGAACCCCGCGAGGCGGTGGTCGAAACCGGTGTCGCGGCCGCCGACTCCGTTCTCGGGCTCGAGGCGAACACGATCCACCCCTTCGAGCCGGGACCGGTCGATCTGGATTCGTTCGTTCGCACGTGCTGGGACGACGTCGACCTCGGGACCGCACGCCTCGACGTTCGAACCGCCCGAACCATCCGCGCGGACGAGTCACGGCTCGAACGGCTCTCGGAGCACCTGCTACGAAACGCCGTCGAGCACAGTGCTCCGGAGACCCGGACCCGGTCGGGCGACACCGTCGGACGCGAGCCGACGGCCGGTCGCACCCCGACTGACGACGCCGGAGCGCGGAAGCTGACGGACGAGCGGCCGGACGCGGCCGGCGGCGACGGACTCACGGTCACGATCGGCGAACTCGAGGGCGGAGAGGGTTTCTCCGTCGAGGACGACGGCCCGGGGATCCCGCCGGCCGACCGGGAGTCGGTCTTCGCCTACGGCTCCTCCACCGCGGCCGGGGGCACGGGGCTCGGGCTGGCGGTCGTCGAGCGGTGCGCGGAGGTCCACGGGTGGGCGGTGAGCGCCACCGAGAGAACGGACGGCGGGGCTCGCTTCGAGATCACCGGCGTCGACTTCGTTGCCGACGCGTAGCCGGCGCCGTCGCCGTCGACCCCGCCATCCGGCCAGACCGTCAGTCTCACCTGATCTTCCGAACGTCGCTCACGTCGAACCCACCCTCGTGGATCTCGGTCTCGAAGCGCACGATGTTCTCGCGCTCGATCCGTGAGAGGACGCCGCTGAACTCCCGGACCACCATCGTCCGGGCGCGCTTCGAGCCGCCCGACTCCCACTCGAACTGGAGGGTTCCGCCCGCGGCGTCCATCAGGTGCCCGAGTCGGGTTTCCGCCAAGGTCTCCCGGCTGGCGTACGCCATGACCAGGCCGTTCCACCGGTGGGCGGCCTTCCCCAGTCCCCGGATGAGCATCGCGATGTCGTTCCACGCCATGTCGTCGGAGATCGCGGCCACTAAGTCGGTGATCGAGTCGATGACGACGAGATTGTCGGACGCGTTGTCGTTGAGGTAGCTCCCGAGTGCGGTCAGTACGTCGGGTCTGCTCTCGCCCCCGCTGAGATCCTGTAGCGTGGTTGTCTCCCCGAGATACCACTGGCGCGGGACGGGACTGAGTTGGAAGTACTCGGGCGAGAGGTCCCGAACCGTGATGTGCTCGGTCGCGGCGGTTACGAGCTCCTCGTCGAGAACGTAAGCCAACTCCTCGCGGATCGTCTCCCGGTTATCGGTAAAGGAGATGTAATGTACCTCCGGGGGGAGTGTGGCGTCCTCGTGGAGGTCACCGTAGTGAAGCTCGAAGAGCTCTTCGTCGGCGTGGGCGACCGCGTTCATCGTCACGCTCGTGTACATGAACTCCCGAGCGCCGGCCCCGGCGTCGCCGACGAGCAGCACGACTGTCCCCCGCGGTGCCCCGCCCTCGACCACCTTGTCGAAGCGGGAGACTCCGAACGGGATTCGAGCCATACTCGGCCCTCTCGTGGCGCGCCGTTAACGGTTTCGGGGGTATCGTGGTACTGCTCGATACGCGATAACGTCGGTGAGAACGGGCGAGTGCGAGTGAAAGCCCCGGACGTGCCCACGCCCTCGGCCCGATGCGCTCGCTGTCGTCCGACGGACGCTCCGCGCCGGTCGTGCGCGTTGGCGGAGTTCGCGTTCTCCGCCGACGCTCGTCGCGCTCACGCCCGCAACCGCTCCGTCGCCCATTCGTGCCGTCGCCCGTTCCGCCCGTGACGGATCGCCACTCGCTTCGCCCGCGGAGACGCCGAAAGCCCGACCGTTCATACTCCAACCCGAGGGTAGACGCCCGGTCACTCGTCGTCCGCCCGAGGCGTGGCGGCCGGTTCGACCTCCGCGCCGGCGTTCCGCGCGGAAACAACGGATACCGTCCCGTCGATTCCCACGCCGTCGAGGGCGGCGCGTCCGGCGGCCCGGGCAGCGTCGGCGTGGTCGGCGTGGGTGACCGCGTAGACGCACGGCCCCCACGACGACTGCCCGGGGCCGTGACACGCGGGGTCGTTCTCCAGAGCGGCCACGATCTCGCCGGCCGGCGGCCGGTACACCCCGCCCTGTTCGTCGGTGTACCACGTGCCGTTCAGCCGATCGATCGACCGGATCGCCGCCCCGAACCGCTCGTGGGAACCCGCCGCGACCGCGGGGAGTAGCTGTCGGGTCACGACGCCCGCGATCCGATCCGCCGTCTCCGGGTCCGCCCGCTCGACGACCGATCGGATGCTCGCGTCCTCGGTGGCGCCGCTCCGACCCCGGTCGGCGTCGGGGACGACCACGAGGAACCGCCACGGTTCGGGGACCGCCCGACGAACCGCGACCCCGGGCACGCTCCACGCCCCGTCAGCCGGGCGGTCGGCGGTGTAGCGCTCGGTGGGGTGGCCGGCGTCGATCACGGCGCCGCCGGACTCGAAGGTCGCAACGCCGACACCCGACCGCCCGCCGCGGCCGAGTTCCGGTGCCGCCGCGCGGATATCGGGGTTTAAATCGTGGGCCCGCCCGACCGCCGCGAGCACGGCGGCGGCGAGTTGCGTCCCGCTTCCCAGCCCGACGTGGCGCGGGAGCGCTGACTCGACAGTGACGGCCGCGCCCGGGACGTCGAGCAGCTCTACCGCCCGGACGGCGTAGTCGCGGGCGACGGGATGGTCACACTCGACGTCGTCGGCAGGGGCGCCGGTGACCACAGTCCGCGGCTCGTCGAGGCCCACGCCGATCCCGCCGTACAGCCGGTCGTGGGCCAGGCTCAGGTTCAAAAACCCGATATGGATCCGGGCGCCGGTGGTCACGCGGACGCGACTCATTACCAGCATCTACGGTCGTGACTCGGTTGGGGGTTTCGGCGGTGGCAAGCCGGGCCGGTGTCGGTGTCTCCCCTACGGAAGCGGGCAGAGGCTGGCGGTAAAGACGACGACGTCGTCGGAGTCGTTGCGTGCACCATGGACCGCGCCGCGGTCGTGGCGGACGACCCCAGGGGCCGTCACGACCGCCTCGTCGCCGTCGCGCTCGACGACGACCGCACCGTCGAGCACGTGGAAGACGTTCGTACTCCCCTCGTGCTCGTGGGCGTCGAGTTCGGCGCCGGGACCGAGCGCGAACGCTTTCACGAGTACGTCGTCGGTCACAACCAGTTCCGTCGTTACGATCTCCCCGTCGTCGGGGTCGAGTGTCGAGCGAGCCTCGGCGTACAGATCGAGCGTAGACATCGGTTCCGAGTGGGTCGGCATCGTATATATACTGTCGGCTCACCCGGCGAGAATCTTTACCCGTGGTCGCTCTGAACACGAAGCATGGATCTCGATGACGCGACGGTTGTCGTGACAGGAACGAGCCGCGGGATCGGGCGGGCGCTGCTCGCCGCGTTCGCCGCCGAGGGGGCGACGGTTGTCGGGTGTGCCCGCGACGGGGACGCACTCGCCGACGCCGTTGCCGAGGCGATGGCCGATACCGGGGGGAGCGTCGAGGGCGTCGTGGCCGACGTACAGTCGGAGCAGGCGGTCGCGGAGTTGGTCGACGCCGCGATCGAAGCGGGCGACAGCGACGCCATCGACGTGGTGGTGGCGAACGCCGGCGTCAGCCACGGCACGCCCGGCGAGATGCCGATCGGCGACGAGCCCTACGACCGGTTCGACGACACGCTCGCCACCAACCTCCGGGGGGTGTTCGCGGTCGCGAAGGAGGCCCACGACGCGATGCCGGACTCGGGGCGACTCCTGGTTCCGTCGGGATCGGTCGCGACCGACCCGACCGAGGGAATGGGCGCGTACGCGGTTTCGAAGGCGGCCGTCGAAGGGCTGGTTCGACAGCTCTCGGTCGACGTGGCCCAGACCGCCGCCGTCGTCGACCCCGGAATGATCGAGAGCGACCTCTCCGGGCCCGGAGGCCGTGACCCCGAGGACATCGCGCCGATGTTCGTCTGGGCCGCGAGCGAGGCCGACGCCGACGGGATCGACGGCGAGCGCGTCGACCTCCGAACCTGGAAGCGGGCCACCAGATCCCGGTAAGTCCTCCGCGCGCGGTCGACACCGGCGCACTCCGACAGGTTTATTAAAAATACTGATGTGAGTAATAATATGGGCGTTACTACACGGGACGGTTCGCCCCGTGCCGTCGCAGGGATCTCCCGGATCGGTGGGGTTGCGACGCTCCTACTCGGGGCGCTGTCGGTGTTCGCCGTCGCCACCGGGACGACCGGCGCCCGGAAACTGGTGGTGATCTCGTGGACCGCGTTCCTCGCGATGGCGGCCGCGATCCCGCTCGGTACCCGGAGCGACGAGCGGGGGGCCGGCGGCTTGGTGTGGGGCTACGGGCTGGCCGCAGGCGCGATGGTGACGAGTGCGGCCGTCTTCCTCGTCCCACAAGCCATCGGCCAGCACCCCCGGTGGGGTGGGTTCGGGATCGCGTTCGGGCTCCTTGCGGGGTTTGCGTCACACACGATCGGCCACCGGCTGGCGCACATGGACCTCCCGATGGACCGCACCGTCGCCGAACTGACCGCCCACGCCTTCTCCGCGGGCGCGATCATCGGGATCATCTACGGGAACATGCCGGAGTTGGGCGCGCTGCTCGGGCTCGCGATCGTCTCACACAAGGGCCCGGCAGGGTACGCTGCCGCGCGCCGCCTCACCAACGCCGACCGGGGAGCGTCGGTGCTTCTCCTCCCGGCGACCGGCGTCGGCATCGCGGGGATCGTGTCGTCGCTGATCGCGCTGCCCGCCGCGGGCCCGGTCCGAGGGCTCGTGTTCGGGTTCGCCGCCGGAGTCTTCCTCCACGTCGCGATGGACTTCCTCCCCCGGTGTGAGATCGGCAGCGAGATCCACGACCTGTTGTCGGTCTCGGGGGACGCCCACGCCCTGTTGGACCGGCTCCGGCTTCACGCGGTCGCGTCCACGTCGCTCGGCGGGCTCGTCGTTCTCGCTGCGTGGCTCGTGATCGCGTGAGCGGGCAGGCTCGTTCGGTCGCCACGGCCGTCGCGTGGACGGATGGATTTTTGTCCGCTCGCCGAGAGGTCCGATCATGAGTTGCTACGTCGTCGCCACCGACCACGTGGACACGAGCGCCCGCCTCTGTGATTACCTGATCGACCGCGTCGGGCCGGACGACGACGTCCACGCGACCAACTCCCTCCTCGGCGAGGACGAATCCGGCACGCACGACATCCGGGACGGCGAGGAGGCGCTGAACGTGATCTTCTCGCGGTTGGGCGGGTTCACCACGGTCGAGACTCGGCAGTTC
Organism: uncultured Halobellus sp.; assembly: GCA_964504395.1. GTDB lineage: Archaea > Halobacteriota > Halobacteria > Halobacteriales > Haloferacaceae > Haloquadratum. Next base: position 12,634 of record CAZDEJ010000011.1, read on the forward strand.
GTCCGCGGGAACGACCCCCACGAGGACGTCCTCCGGCTGGCCGCGGAGGTCGAAGCCGACGAGTTGGTGATCGGGATCCGTCAGCGGAGTCGCACCTCGAAGGTGGTCTTCGGAAGCAGTGCCCGACGGATCCTCCGGCAGTCCGACCGGCCGGTCGTGGCCGTGCCACTGTCGACGGCGGGTGGGAACGCGGACGCGGACTAACGGCCGACCGCTACGGCGGCGGAACGCCTCCGAAACTCACCGGCTCACCGTGGCGTCAAGAAAGGCGAGCCCGTGACGAACACACCGGTCGAACCCGCTTCCCTCGTAGAGATCGACGTGTCCGGCGGGAAGCCGGACCAGCGTCGCATCCGGCAGCGACGCCGCGGCATCCTCGGCCGCGTCGATCCCCGCGATGTCGTCGCGGGTGCCGCCGACGAGGAGGACCGGACACGTCGGTCGCCGCCGGTCGTCCTCGCCGGTGTGGTTCCACAGCGCGAGGATCGACCGGCCCGGCGTGCGGTTTGTCCACTCCGCACCCGTCGCCTTGCGGTATCCCCGTGACGCGTTCGGCGTCGACACCAGCGGGCGTCGCCCACTCCCGTCGGCGGCGTCGGCGACCACCGGAACCGTGTGGGGCCGGCCAACGAGCGACTGGAGTCGGTCGCGGACCCCTGCCAGAAGGCCGCCCGCGACGGACCGTACCCCCTGATTCCGGAGAAACGCCCGTCCGGAGAGGATCGGGGTCCCCGCAACGACCCCCGAGATCCGTGGGTCGTCGGCCGCAACGGCGAGCGCGCCGTCGGCCGCGACCCCGACACCCCACAGGACGGTTCGGTCGGTCGCGATACTGTCACGCCCGCGAAGCCCCGTGAGCGCGGCCTCCCAGTCCGTCCGTTGCCGCGCCGGCGACACCAAGTTCCGTGGCTCGCCGTCGCTGTCGCCGGCGTGTCGGAAGTCGAAGCGAAACCCGGCGTAGCCTGCGGCCGCTAAGCGCTCGGCGTAGGGCGCCAACGGCCGCCCGCCCGACGCGATCGGGCCGCCAGCCAGGACGACGAGCGGCGGGTTCGACGGCTGATCGGGCCGGTAGAGTCGGCCGACGCAGCGTTCGCCCCCGCTCCGAAACGTCAGCCGAACGGTCGAGAAATCGTACCGCGAGGGGGAATCACGGGACGCGCGGCTCGGCTGCGCGTGACGTCCCGCTCCCGGGGCCGTCACCGGTTGCCCTCCGAGAGGGTCGCGATCACGCGCTCGGAGAACTCCTCGCCGTCGATGTCGTAGGCCAGATACGCGCGGAACCACCCGGCCTCCGCGTGCCAGGTCCCCTGGATGTCGTCCTGGTGGCGCAGGACCGTCGCTGTCACGCGCGTGGGGTCCCACTCGTCGCGCTCGGCGGCGTCGATGAACGTCCGGAGCGCCCGCCCCATCTCCTGGTGGTTGACCGAGACGTCCGGAAAGGCCGTGAGGTAGACCAGTTCCACCGCGTCGTCGGTCCGCTCGATCGACTCCACGTCGATCGCGTTGGACCTGAGTTCGCCCTCGATCCCGGAGATGACGTCGTCCATACGCGCCCGTTCGACGTCGAGGGAGTAAACAGTTGCCGCGATAGGACCCGGAGTCACACCTCCACCCGCAACCCGTCCCGGGCGAACCGCACCTCGCCGCCGTACGACCGCGCGATGGAATCCAGCATCTCGTCGTGCCGACCCTCGGTGTGTGGATAGAGGTGCGTGAGGTACACCCGGCCGAAATCGTGGCCGGACAGAACCTCGCCGAGTTGCGAGGCCGTCGGGTGCGTTGCGACGTCGACGTCGTCGGGAAACGAGCAATCGTGGGCGAGCACCGCGGCACCGTCGGCGAACGACGCGAGCGACGCCGACGCCTCGCCGTCGCCGGAGTAGACGACGTCGCCGTCGGCCCCCGAGAACCGGTAGGCCAGACACTTCACCGAGTGGTCCATCCGGGTGGCGGAGACGTCGAACCCCGCGACCGAGACGGCAGTCGGTCCGATCTCCCTGACGCTGAGGTCGACACGGCCGTCGAGGTAGTCGTGGACGTCGAGCAGGCCGTCGAGAAGTGATTTCGTGCCCGCGGGGCCGACGACTTCGAGGTGTTCCTCGCCGGCCAGCCACCGCGCCTTCAGCAGCGCCAGGAGGTCGGAGACGTGATCCAGGTGGTTGTGGGTCAGGAGGACCGACGACACCCCCTCGTAGCCGACATCCGTGCCGGCGAGTCGGTGAAGAACGCCGCTGCCGCAGTCCACGAGCAGCGATCGCCCGTCGGATTCGAGCAGGAGACCGGTCTGTACCCGGTCGGGAACCGGCATCGCGCTGCCGGTGCCGAGGAACGTGAGACGCATTGTCTGAGCCACGACGCGCCGCCGCATAGGCGTTCGGGACCGCGGGAGACCGCCCCTCCGGCGTCGCTTCCGGCTCGGGCAGAACCCACTTACCCGCGGCGCCCGATGCCACGGATGATGGTCGATACCGGGCGCGACCTGCTCCGGTGCGCCGCCGAGCGAGCTGGGGCCGACGGCGACCACGACACCGACGATCCGGACGCAAACGGTCGGTTCCCGTTCGACCCCGACACGGTCGACATCGCCGACGGCGACGTGCTCGACCGGCTCGAAGGGCCGGTCCGCGAGTGGTGGGTCGACGAGTTCGGACGGTACGTCGGACGGAACGGCGGCTTCTTCACCCCGCCGCAGCGGGAGGCGATCCCGCTCGTCGACGACGGCACCAACGCCCTCGTGTGCGCGCCGACGGGATCGGGGAAGACACTCGCGTCCTTCACCGCGATTCTGAACGACCTGTTCGGACGGGCGCGGGCGTCCGAGGAGGGCCTCGACAACTCGGTGTACTGCCTCTACATCTCGCCGCTGAAGTCGCTCGCGAACGACATCCACCGAAACCTGACGGTTCCGGTGGAGGGAATCGAGGCGCGGCTGGACGACCGCGGCGACGACGTCGAGGTCCGCCATGCGATCCGCCACGGTGACACCGAGTCGGCCGAACGCCAGCGGATGCTCAAGGAGACGCCCCACATCCTCAACACCACCCCGGAGACGCTCGCGATCCTGTTGAACGCCCCGAAATTCCGGGAGAAGCTTCGGAGTGTGGAGTACGTCATCGTCGACGAGATCCACAGCCTCGCGGAGAACAAACGCGGCACCCACCTGTCGGTCGCCCTGGAACGGCTGGAGGGTCTGGTCGACGCGTCGCCGACGCGGATCGGGTGCTCCGCGACGGTCGAACCGCTCGACACGATGGCGGAGTTCCTGGTCGGTCGTAACGACGCCGGTGCGGTGCGGGACTACGAGATCGTCGACACCCGGTTCGTCCGCGATTTCGACCTCCAACTCGAGTGTCCCACCGACGACCTGATCGACACGCCCCGGTCGACGGTCCAGTCGGGGTTTTACGACCGACTCCACGAACTGATCGACGCCCACGACAACACCCTGGTGTTCACCAACACCCGGTCGGGCGCCGAACGGGTCTTAGAAAACCTCCGGGGCCGCTTCGACGCCTACAGCGACGACAACTCGGGCTGTCACCACGGCAGCCTCTCGAAGGAGCGCCGGACCGAAGTCGAGGAGGGACTGAAAACCGGCTCCCTCGACGTCGTCACCACCTCCACCAGCCTCGAACTCGGGATCGACATGCCGCACCTGGACCTGGTGATCCAGGTCGGCTCCCCGAAGTCGGTCGCCGCGTTGCTCCAGCGGGTCGGCCGCGCGGGTCACAGCCTCGGCCAAACCGTGGAGGGGCGGGTGATCGCGCTCGACCGTGACGAACTCGTCGAGTGTGCGGTGATGCTCCGAAAGGCCGAGGCCGGGTTCGTGGATCGGGTGTTCGTCCCGGAGAACGCCCAGGACGTCGCCGCACAGCACGTCTACGGGATGGCGATCAACGCCATCCGGCGCGAGGGCGAACTCCTCCGGACGCTCCGGCGGGCATACCCGTACCGGAACTACACCGACGACGAGTGGGAGCGCCTCCTGACGTATCTCACCGCCGACTACGACGGGATGGAGGACAAAAACGTGTACGCGAAGGTGTGGCGCGACGAGAACGACCCGCCCGGCGGCGACCACCACCACCCGGAGTTCGACGTCGGCGCACCGCTGATCGGCAAGCGGGGGCGGATGGCCCGCGTTATCTACATGACCAACATCGGGACCATCCCCGACTCGTTCACGTGTGACGTCCGGATGCGCGGCTCGGAGGAGTGGGTGGGCCAACTCGACGAGAACTACCTCGACACCCTGGAGAAAGGCGACGTGTTCGTACTCGGCGGCGACCGCTTCGAGTATCGGTACCGCCGCGGGTCGAAGGTGTACGTCGACCGGACCGCCGCGCAGCCGACGGTCCCGTCGTGGTTCTCCGAGCGACTCCCGCTGTCGTACGACCTGGGCCGGGAGATCGCGGCGTTCCAGCGCGACCTTCTCGACCGCCTCGAAGCGGGCGGTGTCCCGGCGGTCAGGGAGTGGCTCCGCACGTTCCCGGTGGACGAGAACTCGGTGCGGGCGATCACCCGGCTGTTCGACGAACAGCGCCGGTACGCGGGCACGGGGAGTGTCGCCACCGACGACCGGTTCGTCGTCGAGGAGGTGCTCGACCGCGAGCAGTACCGCCGGCATTTCTACGTCCACTCCACCTACGGCCGGCGGTTCAACGACGGACTGTCCAGACTCGTGGCCGCCCGGTGTGCGCGCCGCTCGAACGCGAACGTCCAGGTCGCGGTCGCGGACAACGGCTTTTCGCTGTCGATGCCGTTGAACCGGAAGGTCGACATCGGGGCGGTGCTTCGCGACCTCGACCCCGAGGCGGTGCGGGCCGACCTCCGTGACGCCCTCGACGGGACCGACCTCCTCCAGCGGTACTTCCGGATCAACGCCACCCGCGCGCTGATGATCCTGAAACGGTACAAGGGCTACGAGAAGTCCGCGGCCGAACAGCAGGTGTCGGCGGAGATGCTGCTGTCGTTCGCGGAGGAGCTCAGAGACTTCGCCGTCATCGACGAGACCTACCGGGAAATCATCGAGGACAAACTCAACGTCGAAGCGATCGAGAGCGTGCTCACAGCACTCGGCCGTGGGGAGATCGAAGTCGTGACGGTGGACCTCGACTCCCCGACCCCGCGGGCGTTCGGACTCGCGACCCTGCTCGCGAGCGACGTCGTGCTCGCCGAGGACGAGAGCGCGGTGCTTCAGGAGTTCCACGAACGCGTTCTGGAGTCGATCGACGACGAGGGCGAGGACGTCGCGGTCGGGGAGTCCTGACGTCGAGCGTCGGCGTGGCCTACTGCCGCGCCCACGCCAGCATTCTGGCGTAGAAGGGGTCGGCTTCGAGCGCATCAGCGCTGCCGACGAGTGCGAGCGCCCGCCGTGCCCGCGTGAGCGCCACGTTCACCCGTCGGTGGTCCTCGAAGATCGGCCCCTCGAGCGACCCGCTCGCGACGAACGAGACCACGATCACCTCCTTTGCCGACCCCTGGAATCGGTCGACGGTGTCGACCGCGACGTCGGTCCGGCGGTCGATCTCGGCGACCTGCGCGCGGAACGGCGCGATCACGCCGATGTCGTCGGGGTCGACGCCCGCCGCGATGTAGCTGTCGACGATTTCGGCGACGCGGTCGGCCTCGACGGGGTTGGTGTTGCCGACGCGCTCGCCGTCGGGGTCGACGAACGCGACGCGGTCCCGCAGGGGCTCGGGAAGCGCCGACTCGTCGACGCCGAGACCGGAGAGCCGCCGGGCCGCCACCGACCCATCGGCCGGCCGGAGCGCGCCGTCGTAGAACTCCCGGGAGGAGAACGCCTGGATCCGCTGAGCCATCCGGTACTGTCTGTCGAGCAACACCGACGCCTCGGGGTAGGCTTCGATCAGCCGCTCGAACAGCGAGGTCTGCAGGTCGGTCCCGGTCTGCGGCTCCTCGGCGCTCGCTGCCTCGGACGTGTGTGTCCCGCCGGCCTGCACGACCGGCGGCAACTGCTCGTGGTCGCCGACAAGCACGAACCGATCGGCGCGGGAGACCGCCGCCAGCGTCCCCGGCTCGGTCAACTGTGAGGCCTCGTCGACGAGCGCCACGTCGAAGGACTGTTCGCGCATCACCCGCGACCCGCAGGTGGCTGTGGTGGCGGCGACGACGGAGGCGTCCCGGAGCGCAGCCGCGCGTTCGTTCGGCTCCCCGCCCTGCTCCAGCCGGACGTCGAGCATGTCCTCGCGGATCCCGTGCTCGGTTCCCACCCGGGCGACGCCGGAGGTCCCGCGGTCGCGGACCGCCTCCAGAGCGTTGTCGACCGCGCGGTTGGTGAATGCCGACAGCAGCACGCGCTCCCCGCAACCGATGAGCGCCTCGACGATCCGGGCGATGGTGTGGGTCTTGCCGGTCCCCGGCGGGCCGTGGATCAACGCGAGGTCGTCGGCGTCGACCGCGAGCCGGACCGCACGGTTCTGGGCAGCGTTGTTGGCGACGAACGTCTCGGGGTCGCCGTCGGGACCGACCGAGCGGTCGCCGAACCCCGGCTCCCGCCGATCGAACAGGACGTCCTTCCGGCCGGGGTCGCCCTTCAGCACGAAGTCGTGGAGCGCGGTCAGCATCCGGTCGACGCCGATCTCGGAGGGATAGACGTCGAGCCGCGCGAGATCGAGCGGTTCGTCGGCGGTAACTCTCACCTCCGTGCCCAACTCCACGATCCGGCAGAGCTCCGCGTGGCCGGCGACTGGGTCGCCGTCGCTCGCTAACGCGACGTCGCCGCTCCGAAGCTTCGAGACCGCGTCGTCGGACGTTCGCGCCCGCATCTCCCAGCGGCCATCGTCGTGCTGCGTTCGGTCCAGCGGCTCCAACCCGATCAGCGCCCGGTCGTCGTCGGCGCGCTCCTGCGCCGACTGCTCCCACAGCTTCCGGTACTCCGCGTGGATCTGGCCACGCTCGGCCTCGATCGCGTTGTAGAACCGCTCGAAGTACTCGCGCTCTTCGACGGGTACTGCCTCCCCGATCTGTCCGGCCTTCGACTCCTGGTCGAGCCGGCCCGACACCACCATGCAGGTGTCCTGCTCGAAGCAGTACTCACACCGGGCGTCGGCCTCGTACCCGGTCGGAACGTCCGTTTCCCACTCCATCGCGGCGATCTCGTTCCGGGTCCGGACCACGAAGTCGAGCAGGCCGTCGCCGATCGAGAACTCCTTGGCGGGCGAGAGGTCGCCGGTCTCCTCGGTGCGCTCTAAGGCGGTATTTTTCGTATACAACAACGTGGCAGTGTCGGCGGGAACCCCACGCTCGGCGAGCACCAGGGCGTACGCCGCCGCCTGGATCTTGTCCTGGAACCGGGGCTCGCGCTTCGTGTTCTTGCCGGTCTTGAGTTCGACCGGCATCCCGCGTCTGAGCGCGTCGGCGCGGCCCTTGATCCCGAACGTCGGCGAGATCAGCGTGTACTCCGAGCGCCACGCGTCCGCTTCGGTGAGGGTACCCTGTGCGAGCCACCCTTCGATCGCGGCCGCGTTTCGGCGGACCTCGTCGCGGACCTCGCCCGCCTCCCGGCCGAGGAGCCCGAGTTCCAGCCCGGCCTCTCCGACCCGGTCGTCGATCGCCGCGTCGATATCGCGGTCCCGGAGGAGGTCGCCGAACACCTCGTGGACGATCGTTCCCTTCACGACGGGGTAGTTCAGCGGGACCCCCGATAGCTTGTTCAGGTAGTACATCCGGGGGCACTGCACCCACGACCGAATGTCGGTCACGTCGACTAAGAATCCGGGTTCGAGCACGACTCGGGAGTCGCCGGTGGTTGCATACCCCGTCTCGCCGCGGTAGTCGGAGGCTTCGAGGTCGGTCGCGAGGAGCTCCATCCCGGGTTCGGCGTGCTCGGCGGTGTGGGTCCACTTTCCCCAGAGCGTGAGCGTGGCGGTGCCGTCACCCACGTCGGCTCCGCTCCCGGCGTCGTCGACGCGGACCGTTACCTCCGCAAGCGACCGCGACCCGTACTCCGTGTCGACCTCGCGTTCCGCGCCGACATCGACGAGACGCCCTCGCAGTTTCACGTCACGTATCTACCAATCGCGCGGTAAGACGCTATCGGTCACTCGGACCGGCCGCCCTGCCCCGGGCACGGCGTCGTTCGGATCACCGCCGGCCGCGGTTCCGGGCCCGGTCCGATGTGGGCAGAAACTCCGCCCACCACCGGAGGAGGAACCACAGGAGCACCGTCCCCAGGATCGCCCCGCCGACGAAGCCCGCGGCGACGACCGGGAGTGACCCGCCGCCCTGGACCGCGGTGAGTGTCCCCGAGACCGCTACCAGGGCGATGAAGCCGAGTTTGAGCCGACGGCTGGCGACGTCGTGTTCCTCGTCGGTCAGGCTGGGTCCGACCACGGGGGTCCTCCGTTCTCGCGTCGGCTCGTCGCCTCCGTCCGGATCACGTGGACGACCCTTTCGGACGTCACTGGAACCCGCGGCCGACGCCGTCCTCCTCGACCAGCCGGTCGAGGTCCGCCGAGAGCAACTCCTCGGCGTCGGCGAACTCCGCCGACAACTCGTCGAGCCGGTCGGGGCGGCCGTCGAACTCGTACTCCATCGGGCCGAACGCCGGGCTGTCGAGCGCGTCCATCACGTCGGTGAAGAAGTCGTCGGGGTCGGTCGGCGCCTCGCTGTGGACTTTCACCGCCTCCTCCAGCCGCGTGGCCATCGTCTCCGCGTGGTCATCGTCCTCCGGCGGCGACTGGACGCCGAACCGCCCGGCGTCGTCGCGGTCCCGACGGGGAAACAGCCGATCCAAGTCGTCGTCGATCCGGCGTGCGATCCGGCTGCCGACGCCGCGAAGCTCCCCCGGGTTCTTCGTGTACGTCTTCAGCGCGTACACGCCCTCGTCGGGGTGGCCGAAAAACAGGTCCTCCCCCACCCCGTCGCGGCGGTCGCCGGCGATCGCCCGCCACCCGTCGGGGTCGGCGTTGGACTCGGTTACGTCTGCGAGAATGTCCTGCCAGTCTCTAACGCGCATACGCTGTCGTACGCGTCCGGATCGAAAGAGTATGACGGTTGCGGACCCTGCTGTGGCATCTCCCTCGTGGGGAGATTCACGCCGAGTGGTCGCGGAACCGCCCGACGAGACCACCGACCCCCGTGGCTTCCTCGAACGCGTCGAAGTCGTCGTCCGCACCGACGAGGAACGTCACCTCCCGACCCGCGGGTCTCAGGACCGCGAGGGCGCACACATCCCCGATGAACTGACTGTAGACGGCTTTCAGTTCCGAGGTGTGCTCCCGGGGATCGCCGGCTCCGTACGGGGTCACACCCATCCCCGGAGGGCGTCGATGCGCATGTCGGCCCTCGCGAGCGACGTCTTCCGTCCGGCGACGCACCGGAACTCCGCGAGGTTGGTCGTAGGAACGTATCCGGCTCGTTCACCGTCGTACACCAGATCGAGCCGGCCTTCCACCGCGTCGGCACCCGCCTCGTCGAAGGGGAACGCGAGCAGCGGTTCGGCGTCGAGGACGACCGTCACGCCTCTCGCTCCGACACGCCGTGCCGTTCGTCGGGGTCCGTGCCGTCCCACGTTCGTTCCTCCCGGAGTGGTTCCGTCGCCGACCTCTCATGCCGTCGGCTATCGTCACGTGACGGAGTTCGACACCCCGGGGGCGCTGAAAATCCTCACGTCGGTGTAGCCAACGGCATCAGTTCCATTCTCGCCCGCTTCGGGCGCCAGTTCACCCCGGACGTCCGACGGTCGCTCGACGGCGCGGACCACGACTTCCCCGTCGTCCTCGACGAACCGGACCCGACCCGGCGTGTCGACATGGCGTTTGTCGCGGGACCGCCTGGGGGGGTCGTCGCCCGGCCCCTGCTCGTGACGGCTACCGCGGTTCCAACCTCCGCACCGGTCACAGATACGCCTGTCACCCGGTCGTAGGTTGGATCTCGTACTACTCGAACCGGCGCTGTCTCCGTCCTCCCGTCAGGGATCCACGCGCGCCAGCCACCGCGCCGGGTCGTCGAACTCGGCGTCGGTCGGGAGGGTCTCCGGCGTCTCCCACACCTCGGCGGCGGCGGCGACGCCGCGTTGGTCCGCGACCGCGTCGAAAAACGCCGCGCCGCGCTCGTACTGACGGCGCTTCATCCCCAGCCCCAGCACCCGGCGTACGATCGTCGCAAGCGGGCCGCCGCCGCGACGTCGGGCGTCCAGTTTTCGCCGCAAGTCGGCGTACTCCGCGTCGAAGGCCCGATCCATCAGCAGTTCCGCGTACCCTTCGACCGCGGTCATCGTGACGTCGAGGTCGCGAAACGTGTCGCGGTCGAACCCCCCGCGTGACAGCGTCTCGATCGCCTCCTCCGTCCGTGACTCCAGGTACTCCGAGAGCCACGGAGCCGCACCGAACTCGGCGGCGTGGGCGACCTCGTGGAACGCGATCCACCGCCGGAAGCGGGGGTAGTCGACGCCGAGCGTCGCGGCGGTGTCGACGATGTTGGGATGGACGAAGTAGAGTCCGTGCGCTCCGCCGTCGGCGAAGAGACGGGGGTCGTACTGTCCGAGCACGCGCGAGGCCAGAACGGAGAGGGCGGCCGCCATCGACCCGGTGTTGACCACGCTCACCGCCGCGGGGAACGCGACGCTGACCTCGGATTCGACGGGCCGCATCACCCGTCGGAAGGTCGCCACGTTGGCGTCGATCCAGTGGCGGCGGTTCTGCACCTCGACCGTCTCCGGGACGTCGAAGTCGAGGCCGCCGACCGACTGCAACCGGTTGCGAGCGTCGCGGACGTCGGTAGCGTAACTCGTCCGCTCCGCGTCGGGCAACCCGAGCGCCCCGGCGTCGATCGCGGATCCGGCGGCCGTCGCAACCGCGTCCCAGTCGATCCCGCCCGACTCGCCACCGGACGCGGCCGCAACCGCCCGAACGCTCCGCTGGATATCCATACCGTCCAAAGGGCACGCGCGGGCAAAACGCTTGCTGCGCCGGGCGATCGAGCCCTCGGCGCTACACCGCGCAGTTGTTCGGCCCGAGCTCCAGGCCGGTGGCCTCGTCGTCAGTCAGTTCGTGCTGCCCGCGGTTGACGTCGATAACGACGGTGTAGTTCGGCGGTTTTTCGGTTGTCGTGGCGGTGACGCGCTCGACGAACGCCTCGCGGTCGAGCGAGAAGATCGGCAGTTCTGCCCGAAGTTCGCCCAATGTCGTCGCCACGAGTTCGCCCGCGCTCCCGGCACTGAACCGACCGCCGGAGTCGACCGAAACGTGGCCAGGGAGAACCACGGTGTCGTCCGGGAGCGACGCGTACCGGTCGTGGAGGGTGTCGTAGAGCAGCGCCGCGCCGTGGGCCGCGTCACCCGCGCCGAACTCCAACTCCGTCCGGCCGACCGAGTCGACGAAGAGCGCGTCGGCGGTGAGCAGATACCGGTCGTCGACACGAAGGGTCAGGAGCTCCGTGGTGTGACCCGGCGCGGCGACGATGTCGATGTCGACCGCACCCACGGGGATCGTGTCGCCGCCGGCGATCGGCGTGTAGTCGACTGCGACACCGCGGTCGGTGGCGTCCCCGCTCAGGTAGTACGGGACCGAGAGCCGGTCTGCCAGGTCGCGGCCGCCCGACAGGTGGTCCGCGTGAATGTGGGTGTCGACGACGCCCGTGAGCACTGTCCCGGCGTCGGCAGCGACCAACTCGAACTCGTGATGCTGGCGCGTGGGATCGACCGCGACCGCCTCGCCGGCCGCCCGGTCGCCGACGACGTAGCCGAGACACCCCTTCGCGCGCCGCTGTACCTGTGCGAGAAACAGGTCGCCGTCGGTGGCGACCTCGACGACGTCGTAGAGTTTGCTCCAGTCCTCCATTCCGCCCTTGACGACGGCGACGTCGTCGTGGCCCCGGCGTGCCAGTTCGATCCCGAACGGGATCGATGCCAGCCCCTTGCCGCAGACAACGGCGACAGGAGTATCGCCGAGTTGGCTCCGGATGCTCTCCCAACTCCGGCCGTCGCCGAGCCCCTCGACCGGGTGGTACGGGATGTTCACCGCCCCGGGAAGGTGCCACGCGTCGTAGCTGTCCGGCGGGCGCGTGTCGACGACGCGGCGGTCGTCATCGGTATCGAGCGCCGCCGCGAGTTCCGCGACGGTAAGTTGCTCCAAAAGCTTCGACATACAGGGGGTACCTCGGCGACGGAAATAACTCTTTGACCCCGGCTGGAATCCCGTGGCCGTGGCTCGGAGGACTCGGACCCACGAAAAGTAGCCCGAACGCCGCTCAGATCTCGTCCTCGAAGTCCTCGAGGGCGTAGATGGTGTCGCTGCCGCGTCGGTCGAGCGTCTCGTTCGCGAGCAGCCAGTAGACCACCGACAGCGCCCGCCGCCCCTTGTTGTTGGTGGGGACGACGAGGTCGACGTTGCCGGTCTGGTTGTTCGAGTCGCACATTGCGATAACGGGGATCCCGACCGTGATGGCCTCCTTGACCGCCTGGGCGTCGCCGATCGGATCGGTGACGACCACCACGTCGGGTTCGATGTACCCGTCGTAGTCGGGGTTCGTCAGCGTGCCCGGAATGAACCGGCCGGTCCGGGCGCGGGCGCCGACCGCGTCGGCGAACTTCGTCGCCGGGAAGCGGCCGTACTGTCGCGAACTCGTCACCAGAATGCGCTCGGGGTCGTAGTTCGCGAGGAAGTCGGCGGCGGTCCGGATCCGCGAGTCGGTCTGGCTCACGTCGAGGACGTAGAGCCCGTCGTCGCGGACCCGGTGGATGAACCGCTCCATGTCCTGTGTCTTCTGTTGGGTCCCGATGTGGACGCCCGCCGCGAGGTAATCCTCGACGGGGATCAGGAGGTCGGCCTCCTCGTCGGGCATCACGTCCTCGTCGAACGTCGGGCCCGTGTCCGCTTCAGGTGCTTCTGCGTCGGCAGCCTCGGCGGCCTCGGCGGCCCCCTCGGCGGCGTCGGCGACCGGTTCCGTCTGGTCAGTGGTGGCCTCGGCCGTCGCGTCCGCGTCCTCACCGGCCGTCGCCGGGGTGGACTCGTCGTCGACGACTTCGACCGCGTCGTTGTCGTTGTCTGTCATACTGCGTCGTCCGCGATGCGGATGAGTTCGTTGAGTTTTGCGGTTCGCTCGCCGCCCACCGTGCCGGTCTTGATGAACTCGGCGTCGGTGGCCACGGCGAGGTGTGCGATCGTGGTGTCCTCGGTCTCGCCCGAACGGTGTGAGATCACCGTCCGGTAGCCGTTCTCGGTGGCGAGTTCGACCGCGTCGACGGCGTCCGACAGCGTCCCGATCTGGTTCGGCTTGATCAGGATCGCGTTGCCAGCCTCCTCGTCGATCCCCGCCTGCAGGCGCTCGACGTTCGTCACGAAGAGGTCGTCGCCACAGATCAGGGTTCGGTCGGCCCGCGGGCCTCGCCCGCTCGCGCCCGGGGCTGAAGCCCCGCCACCGACCCGTTCGGTCAGCTCCGCAAAGCCCTCGTAGTCGTTCTCGTCGAGGGGGTCCTCGACGTAGACGAGGTCGTACTCGTCGACCATCCCGACCACGTAGTCGACCTGCTCGGCCGTCGAGCGGGTCCGGTCGCCGTAGACGTACGCGTCCGCCTCGGCGTCGTACAACTCCGCGGCCGCCATGTCGAGCCCGAACCCGATCTCGAAGCCGAGTTCGGATTCGACGTCGTCGACAGCCTCACTGACGATCTCGAACGCTTCGGCGTCCGAGATCGGCGGCGCCCACGCGCCCTCGTCGCCCTTCGCCGCAGGGATCCCGCGATCGTCGAGGATCTCGGCGATCCGCGCGTGGACCGCGCTGTTGGCGAAGACCGCCTCGGAGACGCTCGGAGCCCCCACCGGCGCGGCCAGAAACTCCTGGATGTGGGTGGCCTCGGTGGCGTGTTCGCCGCCGCCGACGACGTTCCCGAGCGGGGTCGGAACGGAGTCGCCGCGGAAGGTGCCGCCCAAGTGCTGGTACAGCGGCGCGCCCAGCACGTCGGCACCGGCCTTCGCGGCCGCCATCGAGATCGCGACCGCGCTGTTGGCGCCGATCTCCGAGAAGTTCCCGGTGCCGTCGGCGGCGTGCAGCGCGGCGTCGACCTCGCGCTGGTTGCCGGCGTAAACCTCGCCGACCAGCCGCGGGACCGCGTGCTCCCGGGCGGCAGCGATGGCCTCGCCTGCCGGGAGTTCGATGGCTTCGTGCTCGCCCGTGCTCGCCCCGCTCGGGGCCGCGGCACGGCCGAACCCGCCGGACTCGGTCAGTACGTCCGCCTCCACGGTGGCGTTGCCGCGGGAGTCGAGCACCCGGCGAAGCGCGATACTCGAAAGCAGCGTCATCTCAGTTGCCCTCGCGCTTGACGGTAAATGGCAGAACACCGGCGTCGTACTCCTCGGCGGCGACCAGGATGGGTTCGGTCTGGTCGGTCTCGATGAGTACCGGCGCGCCGTACGACACCTGAAGCGCCCGTGCGCCCAGGATCCGGGCCTTCTCGTACCGGTTGTACTGTGTGCGTCCGCTCATTGGTAGGGGGCAACCACGTCGACGAGGTCCTTGTGCGAGACCATCATCCGTCGGCAGCAGTGCCGCTCGACGCCCAACTCGTCGAGGACCGCCGCCGGGTCCTCGTCGCCCTCGCGGGCCCGCTTCTTGAACTCTTCCCAGTGTTCACCGATGACGTTGCCGCAGGTGAAACACCGGACGGGAATCATCATGGCTGGATCACCTCAGCGGTAGGACTTCTGGTAACGGGCCCGTGCGCCGGGGCCGCCCCACTTTTTCGGTTCGGACTGCCGCACGTCGTTGACGAGCAGCGACCGGTCGAAATCCATGTACGCGTCACGGAGTTCGGCGTCGTTGAGATACTGCACCAACCCGCGGGCGATCGCGGTCCGCGCGGCGTCGGCCTGGCCGGCGAACCCGCCGCCGGCGACGCTGACGTCGATGTCGACCTGCGAGCGGAGGTCCTCGCCGGCGATGCGGAACGGCTCCAGCATCTTCAGTCGGGCGGACTCCGGATCGAACAGTTCGACCGGCTGGGAGTCGATACGGACGCGACCCTTGCCGTCGCGCACCGTGGCGCGGGCGATGGCCGTCTTCTTCTTTCCGGACGTGTTGGTTACCATGTGACGTTCGCACCCAGGTTCTCGGATACCTCCCCGAGCGAGAGGAACTTGATGTTCGAGAGCCGATCCAGCGTGGTTCCTTCGAGCGCGTCGCCGTCCTCGTCGAAGGGGTTCCCGACGTAGACGCGGACGTTCTCGAAGGCTTCACGCCCGCGCTGTTTCTTGTAGGGGATCATCCCGCGCACTGCGCGCTTGAAGATCCCGTCGGGCCGAGTCGGGTAGTACGGACCGCGGTCGGAGCCCTGCTCCGTGCGGGTCCGGTATTTGTCCATCACGCTCTCCTCGCGGCCGGTGACGACGGCGTCCTCGGCGTTGATGATCGCGACACGTTCGCCGTCGAGGGCGCGCTGTGCGACCTTGCTGGCGACGCGACCGACGATACAGTTCCGAGCGTCGACGACGACGTCGGCGTCGAATTCGGCGAGGCTCATCGGATCACTCTCACGTTACTGCCCTCGGGGTTGTCGGCGACGAGTTCTTCCAGCGCCACCGTCTCCCCGACTTGTTCGATCTTGGTTCGAGCGGACGACGAGAAGTCGACCGCCGCGACTGTGACATCCTTCTGCAGCACACCGCTCCCCAGCACCTTGCCGGGCACAACGACGGTCTCGTCCTCGCGGGCGTACCGTTCGATACGCCCGAGATTGACCTCCGCGTGAGTGCGCCGTGGCTTCTCGAGCCGGTCCGCGACGTCCTGCCAGACGCGTACGCCCGACTCGCGCGAAACCGACTTCAGCTTGGCGATGAGACTGTTGAGTCTCGGATTCGTCTTACTCATGATATACTTCCTGTGACACTCCGGAGTTCGGGTGTGACACCCGCAGCTCTCCCGCTTGGTCGAGCACAGAACTGCAGGGAGCAGGATTCGAACCGCCCGGAGACGGTGGGCCTCGCGTCGCTCGGCCCCTGCGACTCCCGTGGTTCGGATCTCCTGTATGCGTTCGTGGCTCTCACTATCGTTCGAGCACGGAACTGCAGGGAGCAGGATT
>CAZDEJ010000012.1:0-27524 GCA_964504395.1 uncultured Halobellus sp.
GTGGCTCGGGATCTCGACGAAGCGGTGAGCGTCGACGGCGGGCGGATCCCCCGCTCCCGGTTCACGCCGTCGGGTATGCTGACGTGAACGGCCCGGACGCCCCGGGCGTCGAGGCACGCCGCGTGAGGGCCGCCGGCGGTATCAGCAGTCGATCACGAACCTGACGCCGTCGTCGTACCCGGGGTCGATGTCGATCGTCCAGCCGTGGGCTTCCGCGAGCGTCCGCACCACCGGAAGCAACATCCCCGATTCGGCGTCCGGGACCGCCTGGCCGTACGCGAACACCCGGCCGGCCTCCGTCGCCGACAGCGGCCGGCCGTCGTCCTCGATCACGAGCGTTCCCGGCGTCTGTGAGACCTCGACAGCGGTGGCGTCGTTCCGGAGGCAGAACTCGAAGAGGTTCTCGAACAGCTGCTCGGTGCGCCGCCTGTCGGCCCGGATCTCGCCGGGAGATACCGTTGTGAGGGTGGCTTGGGAGTCCGCAACCGCGGAGAACGCCCGCCGGATCACCGCCTCGATATCGACGGTCTCGATCTCCTCGGCTTGGCGGCCGAGCCGCGTCAGCGTCACGAGATCCGAGACGATGATTCCCATCCGTTCGATCGCGTCCGACGCCGTCCGGATCCGGGTTTCAATCTCGGCGTCGTCGGGCTCCAGATCGGCGGCGACCAGCTCGATATTACCCTGGACGACGTTGATCGTGTTCCGGAGTTCGTGCGTGATTGCGTCCTCGAAGTTGTCGAGCTGTGACTCCTGGCGACGGACCCGCTGGCGCTCGCGTTCGAGTTCGGTAATGTCGGTCAGCACGATCATCCATCCGACCGTGGTCCGGCCGGGGGTCAACGGCTGCGTCGACAGCAGGAACTGGCGGGTCGGCGTCGCGTCGGTGACCTCGATCACGTGCGAGTCCTCGGCCGGGAGCAGCCCGTCGAACTTCGGCACCACCGTAGGGAGCACCGCGCCGGTGTTCCCGGCCAGGTCCGGAAACAGCGTCCGGGCCGCCCCGTTGGTGTCCCTGATCCGCCAGTCGTCGTCGACGATGATGAGCCCCTCGTCGAGCTCGTCGAGAAGCTGTTCCCGACCGAACCGTCGGATCGCAACGAAGCTCCCGTCGGCGACGTAGAGCACGCCGATGGCGAACAGCCCGACGCCGATCGGCTCGTAGTTGAGCGTGATCACGGGACCGACCCCCGAGTACGCGATCACGTCGAACACCACCGGCAGCCCGGCCAACCCGACCAGGACGCCCAGCCGCGTGGTTGCGTAGCTCGACCCGTTGAACGTCTCGAACAGCATGTAGAAGCCGATCGCCGACAACACGTACGCAACGCCGGTGACGATCCAGTGGATGACTCCCAGCCGGATCGTGAGGTGTGGAAACGGGGTGGTCGCGGGCGTGGTACTGAAGTACAGCCCGTGGATCGGGCTGGTGAGTTTGATCGCGAGGATTATCGCAAAGGCCAGCACCGCGGCCCGCCGGAACACCGGGTTCCGATGGTAGGGCTTTCCGGCGTACGCCGAGCAGAAGTAGAGCCACGCCCCGATCGAGGCCAGCCCCGTCGTGAGCCCGAGGACGTAGAAGGTGAGCTGTACGTCCGGGCTCGGCGAGAGGATCCGGCCGACGTAGAACGACGCCCACAGCCCGGTGGTGACGAGCAGCGACACGAGCCCGATCCGGGTGTCGGAGTCCTCCAACCGGTCCAGCGCCCGGGAGACGGCAGCGAAACAGACCACCGCAGTCGCGCCAAACACGAGCGAGTACGCGACTTGGACCGGGTGGACTAGATCCATATACGCGGGTTACACCTACGTGATTGGACTGTGATCCGACTATTATGACTTTCCCCCGGGATATCGCTACTGATATCCTTTGGGGTCGACCGGGGTAGCGCACGGGCCGACTGGCAGCAGGAGTGCGGTACGGCTACGGCACGTGCGTCGAGAGTGCGGGCTACCGCGCCCCACGTGTCGGGGTGTGCGACACGACTGCGGCTCACCTGTCGGGCGTATGTCGCGGACGCGGTTCGTACAGTGGGGGTATGGCGCGACTGCGACTCGGACTGCCGGCCGTCGCCGCGAAACGGCTCCGACACGCCCAGTGACCCCGGCGGGGTGGCCGACTGTCTCATACGGATTATCGCAGTCGTACTGTCGGCTATCGTCACGTGACGGGTTTCGACATCCCGGGGTGTCGAAACCCGTTACGTCGGGATAGCAAACAGTATCAATTACCGGTCATTGCCGATTCCGTCTCCGGCGATGACCGGTGATTCGTTACAGCAATCCGTATCAGAACGCGTCCAAACTCGACTGACCGCCGCCGTCGTCGTCACCGACGCCCGCGAGGTCGGCGGCGCGAGCCACGGTTTCGACGAACGTCTCCCGCTGGCTGCCGTCGTACAGCGTCGCCGCGGGGTGGACCGAGACCACCGCGCGGTACGACCGATCACCGATCCGGACGTCGGCGGCGTCGCCCGCCTCGGTGGTGACCGCGACCGACCGCCCGAGCAGGTGTTCCGACGGGACCTTTCCGAGCGTGACCACGAGTTCGGGGTCGATGGCGGCGAGTTCGCGCCCGAGGTGGCCGCGGCAGCTGTCGAGTTCCGCGCCCGTCGGGTCGCGGTTCTCCGGCGGCCGACACCGAACACAGTTAGTGATCCGGACGTCAGCGCGGGCGAGTCCGGCGTCGCAGAGCGCGTCGTCAAGGACGTCCCCCGACCGCCCCACGAACGGTTCGCCCCGTTCGTCCTCGGTGGCACCGGGGGCCTCCCCCACGAAGAGCAGGTCGGCGTCGTCGGGGCCGACGCCGTTGACGATCCGCGAGCGCGACTCCACCAAGCGAGGACATCGCGCACACGAGACGACGTCGACACCGTCGGTCGTTGCATCGCCGCCGTCCGCTCGAATCGCCCCGCTGTCGGTCACACTGCCGGACTCATCGGTGGCTCCGGTGCTCCGTCGCTTGTCACCGCCCGTCCGCCCGTCGTCGCCGGCTCCGCAGGCCATACACGAACCCCGAACGGCCGGGCCTTACTCGTGACGGTCCGCGTCGGCGGCGTGCCAGGTCTGTGCGCCGCGAGCCGCGAGCCGGGCAACCCGGACCGGTTCGGGACGGCCACCGGTCGGCGTGTACGCCCGGACGACGCGTGCAACCTCGTCGGAGGCCGTCGGCACCGACGCGCCGCCGGACGATGCTGACCCGTCGTTCCCGTCGGCGTCGCCGAGGCCGACGCTCCGGACGAACAGGGTCTCGCCGTTCACCTCCACCCGCCGGCGCGGCGGTAGTCGGTCGTACACCGCCAGGCGCTCCCTCCGCGCCGCACCCTCGAACTCCCGCTTGATCGCCGGCGCCAGCCCCGGACTCGTCTCGTAGGAGACCGACAACGCCGGTCGGTCGGCCACGGCCGCGATCCGGCCGAGATCGAGCATATTGAACCACGCTGGGGCGACGCCGGACAGAATGAGGTACTGGATGTCGTCGCGGTCGAGTCGGTCGAGCAACCGCAGGACAGCGTCGGTAGCGTCGTGGGCGCCGACGGTCGCCGACGCGAAGCCGACGCCGTCGACAGCGCGGTCGGCGCGGACGACAACACCACACAGGAGACACCGGTCGTCGGCCGTCGACTCGGCGATCCCGACAGCCCTTGCGCCCGGCTTCACCGCCTACACCCCCCTGACGTTCGCCCTCGAAGGGCCGTCACTCCTCTTTGATGTCCTTGAGTCGGTCGAGAAGTTCGTCGTTCGATGCACCGATCTCGAACTCCACGTCGCCCCCGTGGTCCGCCTGGGAGGTTGCGACCCCGTCCCCGTCTTCAAGATCGGTGTCGAAGTCCTGGTTCTCCTGTTCGGACTCGTCGTAACTTCCGAATCCCATACGTGATACGCTAACACGGGCACGGGTAAAAAACACACGCAGGGTCGGATCGCGGTGTGACGCGGGAGACCCGGACGGAACGGCCCCGACCGACCGTGGTTTTTTGCGCGCCGCAGGAGACCCCCGTGTATGGAGATCCACACCGTCACTGAAGACGCCACCGAGTTCACGTGTAACGCGTACCTGCTCGCGGGCGAGTCCCCGGTACTTGTCGACGCGGGGGCGATGCCGGGCGTCGAGGACGTGATCGCCGAGCACGTCGACGACCTGGTGGCGGTCTATCTCACCCACCAACACGGCGACCACGTAGGGGCACTCGACGCAGTGCTCAACCGGTTCGACGCCGACCTCTACGCCTACGCCGACCACCCGCGCCGGACCGGCGGCCTCGACGACGGCCAGGTAGTCGACCTCTGTGGGGACTCCTACGAGGTGGTGCACACGCCCGGGCACGCGGAAGGTCACGTCTCCTTCGTCGGCGCCGATCGGGTGTTCAGCGGCGACGTGGTGGTGTACAACGACGGCGCGTTCGACGACGGGAGTTTCGGGCGGACCGACTACCCCGGGCAGTCGCGCGAGCGGCTGATCGGGAGCCTGGAAACCCTTCTGGATCGGCTCCCCGGGACGGTGTCAGGGTTGTACGCCGGCCACGGCGACGTCTACCGCGCGGCCCCGGACGGACCGGAGGAGTCGGTCCGAACGGTTATCGAGCGGTCGCTGGAGCGGGCGGAGCGTCGGGAGCCGAAGTATCCGGACGAGTAAGGGCGAGCCCGGGGCTTATGCGGCGCGGCGTTCCTTCGACTTGGGACGGAGGTTCTTGTACCCACACTTCCGGCAGCTGTCGGCGCGCTGTGAGTTCCGGGCGTTGCACCGCATACAGATCTGCTTTTCGAGTTCGCGTGCGACTGCGGCGTCGTTCTTTGGCATACCTTTCCGTTCCAAGTGCGGGGACATAACGTTTGCGAGACGACCGATACGGCGCGGAGCGACCACGGACACGCCGCGTGGTGGCGTGAAGTGCCTCGGGGACGAGCCCCGAGGCTTCACCGTTTGGGGTCTGCACCGCACCCGCAGGCGAATGTAGTTCCCCTCGACCTTCCCGAGATGGGTTGGCTGGAACTGATACCCGAACGCCTGGTGCGTCCGTGAGGGTCGGCGGCTCCGCCCCGCTCGACAGCACCCGTCTCACCGCAACCGGCGGGTTTTGCTACTGTTGGCTATAACTGCGTGAAGATTTTCGGCACTCCGGGGTGCCGAAATCCGTCGCGTGAGTATAGTCACCAGTATGAGAGGTGCCGCGTTTTCATTAACTGGCCCAGTCGGCATTCACGCTCGGAGGCGAGTCGTTCGAGAATCAGGGATTCTCGTGACCACGGAAACCGTTGATTTCCGGATGACCCCGAGGCACTCTGCGTTGCATATCCGTAGAACGGGGGTGGTTACGCGTCCGCGGGCCGGGCGGCCTGCTCCAGTGCGGTCTCGATGTCGTCCCGCTGGGTGAAGCCGACGAACCGCTCGAGGATGTCGCCGTCGCGCTCGACAACGACCGTCGGCAGCGATCGAACCTGGTACTGATTCGCGACGTCCTGCTCGTCGTCGACGTCGATCTTCACGAACTCGACGTCGCCGTATTCGGCCTCCAACTCCTCCAGGATCGGATCCTGCTTCTTACACGGCCCGCACCAGTCGGCGTAAAAATCCAGTAGTCGAACAGTCATCGTGTGCGATGCTGCGTTACGCCGGCCGTCGCATAAGCGTTTCCACGGTCCCGTGCGGTGGCCGGTTCGCTGGCGGCCCACCCCCCGATCGGAACCGTTTAGACGGTCGGCGGACCACCCAATGGTATGAGCAGCGGCCAGAACTCCGGCGGGCTGATGTCCAGTGCGGGACTCGTCCGCTACTTCGACGCCGAGGACCGCAACGCCATCCGGATCGACCCCAAAACCATCGTCGCCTTCGGGCTCCTCTTCGGCGTCGGCGTTCTCGTGCTCAACGCCGTCGCGATCTGAGACGGCGGCGCTCGCCCGGAACGGGCGGTTTTTATCACTACGACCCCTCCGATCGTGTATGTTACGAGCAGGTGTCATCGCCGTCCAGGGCGACGTCTCCGAGCACGCGGCGGCGATCCGACGCGCGGGGGCGGCCCACGGCGAGGATGTCGAGGTTCACGAGATCAGGCAGTCCGGAACGGTGCCCGACTGCGACGTACTCCTGCTCCCCGGCGGGGAGTCGACCGCGATCTCGCGGCTCCTCTCCCGGGAGGGGATCGACGGGGAGATTCGCGACCACGTCGCCGCCGGGAAGCCGGTGCTTGCGACGTGTGCGGGGCTGATCGTCGCCTCCAGCGACGCCAACGACGACCGGGTCGATACCCTGGGTCTGGTCGACGCCACCGTCGACCGCAACGCGTTCGGCCGGCAGGTCGACAGCTTCGAGGCGCCGCTCGATGTCGCCGGGTTCGACGACCCGTTCCCGGCAGTGTTCATCCGCGCGCCCGTCATCGACGAGGTCGGCGACACTGTCGAGGTGCTGGCGGAATGGGAGGGCGACCCGGTCGCCGTCCGGGCCGGTCCGGTCCTCGGCACCGCGTTCCACCCGGAGCTCACCGCCGACAGTCGGATCCACGACCTCGCGTTCTTCGAGGAGGTCGCGGTCGAGGCGTGACGGTACTGTTCGGGTAGGACTGCGACGAGTGCGAACGGCGAGATATACACTCCGGACGCCCCCGCGGTCTCGGCTCGATTGGCCCGCTGCGGTCCTCGTTGTTCGCTTCGTCACCGGCGGCCCGCCGCCGGTTTCCAGCGGGACGTCCGGTCTCGCCCGGCTCGCGCCTGCGGTCCGTGCTTCGCCAGTCTTCATCGAGACCGCGGCCCCTTCCGGTTTCGCTCGTCGGCGGTCGTTCGGTCGCCAGCGCGTGGCTACCCACGAGCGACCGACCACTCCGGAGGTTTTTGTACGGAGCCGACCCCACTCCACACCGTGACACAGGACACGGCGGCGGTGGCGGAACTCACGAGGCGGCTGGTCTCGATTCCGAGTCACGACGACGAACGGGCGGCCGGCGACGCGGTCGAGGCGTGGCTCCGCGCGGAACCCGACGCCGCGGTGCGCCGCGACGACCACGGGAACGTCATCGCCCGACGGGGGGAGGGCGAGGCGTCGCTCGCGCTCGTCGGCCACCACGACGTGGTCGACCCCGACGCCTCACAGGTTGCGGCCGGGACGCCCGACGACCACGACCCCGAATACGTCGTCGAGAAACGGGACGGCCGACTCTACGGCCGCGGCGCCGCGGACATGAAGGGGTCGCTCGCGGCCGCGATGCTCGCATTCCGCGACGCCGACCCGGCCGGCGAACTCGTGTTCGCGTCGTTCGTCGGGGAGGAACGGGGCGGCGTCGGGGCGCGCGCCGCCATCGACGACGGGTTCGCACCGGACTACGCCGTCGTCGGAGAGGGGACCACGGGCTACGCCGACCCCGACACGACCGACGTCGCGATCGCCCACCGTGGACGGCGGGGGTCGACGCTTCGCGCCCGCGGGACGGCGGCGCACGCCAGCGAACCCGACGCGGGTGACAACGCGGTCTACCGCGCCTGCGACGCGGTCGACGTGGTGTGCGACCTCCCGACCCCGGAGACCACGGTGCTCGGCCGCCAAGTCCGCGGAAGCGTCGCCGTCACCGGGATCGATGGTGGGTCCGGGTGGAACGTGATCCCGGAGGCGTGCAGCGTGACGGTCGACGAGCGCACCGTCCCGGGCGAGCGGGTCCCGCTCGATCGCGCCGAGGCGGTCGAGGGCGTCGAGTGGACCGTCGACCAGGACCTCCCGCCGATGGCGTGCGACGACGGAACGTTCGCCGATGCCGCACTCGCCGCCGCCGACGCGGTGCAGTCGGGGACCCCCGAGCATGTGGTCAAACCGCACGCCACCGACGCGGGGTGGCTGGCGGGGGCGGGGACGACCTGTGTCGTCGCCGGCGCGTCCGAACCCGGAGAGGCCCACACCGCCGGGGAGAGCGTCTCGCTTGCGGCGGTGGAGCGGTGTCGGCGGCTCTACGTCGCGCTCGCGGAGCGGTGGCCGACGGAGTGACGCGGCCGGAAGCTGCCGGAGTGGACGGCCGGCAACCGCTGGAGCGAGCGGCCGTCGGCCGCCGGGTTGATTGCCGCACAACGCGTTGTGTCCGACGATGGCGACAGACGCATCCGAACCCGAAGCCGCCGAGGCACCCGACGCGTACCGGCGGCTCCTCGAGGAGTACAGGCGCGTGACGAACCTCCGGGCGGCAAGCGGGGTGCTGTCGTGGGACCAGCAGGTCATGATGCCCGAGGCGGGGACGCCCGCCCGCTCACAGCAACTGTCGACGCTGTCGGGGCTGTCCCACGAGCTCCTCACCGACGACAGCGTGGGGACGGCGCTCGACGAACTCGACGCCGCGGACCTGACGCCCGAGCAGTCGGCGTCGGTCAGGGAGATCCGCCGGAAGCACGATCGTGCGGCCGCGGTCCCCCAGCCCCTGATCGAGGAGATGTCGACGGCGTCGTCGGAGGCGCTGCCCGCGTGGGAGGCCGCGAAAGCCGACGACGACTTCGCGTCGTTCGCGCCACACCTGGAAACTCACGTCGAACTCAGCCGGGAGTACGCCGACCACATCGACCCCAACCGCGACCCCTACGCGACCCTGTTCGAGGAGTTCGAGCCGTGTCTCCCGCTCGACCGCGCGGAATCGATCCTGGAGACGCTCAAGGAGGCGCTGATACCGATGATCGAGGAGATCCGGAGCTCCGAGACGGACCTCGCAACGGACGCGTTCACCTCGCTGGGGTCGTATCCCGCCGACACGCAGGAGGCACTCTGCCGGGACGTCCTGTCGGCGCTCGGATACCCGTGGGAACGCGGTCGGCTCGACACCGCACCGCACCCGTTCTCGTCCGGGACGACGTTCGACGCCCGCGTGACCACCCGGTTCGACGAGTCGGACCCGCTGGGGTCGCTGCTGTCGACCGTCCACGAGTTCGGGCACGCGACCTACACGCTTGGGCTCTCAGACGACGGCTACGGGACCCCCTTGGGCGAGGATCGGGACCTCTCGGTTCACGAGTCACAATCGCGGCTGTGGGAGAACCACGTCGGACGCTCGGAGGCGTTCTGGGAGGGCTTTCTCCCGACCGTCGCCGAGCACTTCCCGCAGGCCTCGCATGTGACGCCGCGGGAGGCCTACGAGGCCGCAAACCAGGTGTACGAGAACAACCTCATCCGGGTCGAAGCCGACGAACTCACCTACCACCTCCACGTGGTGATCCGGTACGAGATCGAGCGCGACCTGATCCGCGGCGACCTCGACGTCGCGGAAGTGCCCGACGTTTGGAACGACAAATACGATGAGTACCTCGGTATCCGCCCCGACACCGACTCCGAGGGCTGTCTCCAGGACATCCACTGGGCCCACGGTAACTTCGGCTACTTCCCCACCTACTCGCTGGGGTCGGCGATGGCGGCGCAGCTGTACGCTACCGCCGAGGCCGACATCGACGGGCTCGAATCGTCGGTCGCGGCCGGCGAGTTCGGCGCGCTCCACGAGTGGCTGACCGAGCAGATCCACCGCCATGGCGCCCGCTACGAAACCGACGAACTGGTGGAACGGGCGACGGGCTCGGCGTTCACCGCCGACGCGTTCGTCGACTACGTGACGGAAAAGTACGGCGCACTCTACGGTCTCGATTCGGCCTGATACGGGTCGTTGTAGTCAATTACCGGTCATTGCCGGGGACGGGGTCGGCAATGACCGGTAATTCGGTACGATAATCCGTACGAGTGGGTGTCGGCCGCAGCGGCCCGTTCTCGGTGTGCGGGACTCGGCGGTACAACTAAGTGATGACAACACTTACCACAGTATGTATGGCAGCGACACCCACTCCGGACGACGCGCTGTTCGACGAGTTTCTCGACGACCGCGGTCACGAGACTGAACCGGTACAGTGGGAGCAGTCCTATAACAAGAAACAGTGTCCGGAGTGCGGTGCACTTCACGACGCTGACGCCGTCGACTGTACGGTCTGCGGATGGGATCCCCGGCTCGAGTGACCGTACGCCGGGGTGGCACCGCCCGGTCCCGAAGCAGGTGACTTATCACGGACAAGTGCGTGTGACGGTTCAATGACCGACTCCGACACGGCAGTAACCCGACTGTTCGGCGGTCCCGGAAGCGGGAAGACCACCGCCCTCCTCGACCGCGTCGACGAGTTACTGGAGCGCGACGACGTCACGATCCGCGACATCCTCGTCGTCTCCTACACCCGTGCCGCCGCCGCCGAGGTGCGCGAGCGCTTGGCGGAGCGGCTCGACATCTCCCCCCGTGCGCTGAAGGGGAACGTTGCGACGATGCACGCGAAGGCGTACGAACTGTTGGACCTCTCCCGCGGCGACGTCGTCGGCGAGGACGACAAGCAGGAGTTCTGCGAGGAGTACGGCGTCGAGTTCGAAGACGAGTACAGCGGGGCCGGCCGCCGGACCGCCCGCTCGACCACCATCGGGAACAAGATCATCGCAACGAGCCAGTGGCTCCAGCGGACCCGCCGCGACGTCGCCGACTGGTACGACGTGCCCTTCCAGTGGAACGTCGAGGAGGTACGGCTCCCCCCCGACATCGACCCCAACGCCCAGGAGGGTAACAAGTACACGCCGACGTGGTCCTCGGACGACGACCGGATCGACGTGCCCGACGTCATCCGGGCGTGGCGGTCGTACAAGGGCGAACACGGGCTGGTCGGGTTCGCCGACATGCTCGAACGGGTGAAACAGCGGTCGCTCGTGCCCCACGTCGACTACCTGGTGATCGACGAGTTCCAGGACATCACGACGCTGCAGTACGACGTCTACGAGGAGTGGAAGCCGCACGTCGACCGCGTGTTGATCGCCGGCGACGACGACCAGGTCGTCTACGCGTGGCAGGGTGCGGACCCTAACCTCCTGCTCGACGCCGACCGCGACGAGGATGTGGTCCTCCCCAACTCCTACCGGCTACCCTCGCGGGTGCTCGGCGTGGTGAACCGGGAGATCCGCCACATCGACAACCGCCAGGAGAAGGATCTCAAACCTCGGAAGGAGGGCGGCACCGTCGAGGGGATCGACTCCCCGTCGATGCTGGATCTCGCCCGCAACGTCCGCTACACCGTCGAGGACGGCGACGACGAGACGATCATGATCCTGTTCCGGGCGCGGTACCAGCTGTTCCAGTTCATCGACGAGTTCCTCCCGCTTGGGATGCCCTTCTCGGCGCTGACCGACCAGCGGATGTGGACCGACCGGCTGACGCAGTACGTCCGCGCCGTCGAAGCGCTCGACGCCGGGGCGGAACTCAACGGCCTCCAGGCCCGCCGGCTCGCGGACATGCTCCAGGATTCGGCGTTCGGGACGAACGACCGCGACGAACTCTTCGACCACATCGACGAACTGGAGGCGGAATCCGACGTCGACGACCTCACCGAACTCACGGTCGACCCGGACTCGATCTCCGAGTTCGCGCCGTTCGCGCCCGGAACCGACTCCGCCGGGGACATGCTCCGGAAGGTGACCTCGTTCCAGCGGAACTCCGTCGAGGCGTACTTCGACGGCGACTACCAGGGGATGGACCCCAGCCGGGTCCGGATCGGCACGATCCACTCCGCGAAGGGACGGGAGGCCGACCACGTCTTCGTCGCGACGGATCTGACCGAGAAGGTGGTCGAGCAGATGGCGGCGTCGGTCGGCGACGAGGCGGTTCCGGGTACCGAGGAGTTCACCTCGAAGACCGACCCGGTTCCGATCCTCACTGACAACGAGCGGCGGGTGTTCTACGTCGGGATGTCGCGGGCGAGAGAGCGGCTCGTCCTGCTCGAGAACCTCGTGAGCGGCGCGCCGACCCTGCCGATCAGCGTCCTCCTCCACGACGAACTCCGCGACGACCCCGTCGAAGCGCTTCTGGAAGCGGCCCAGGAGGCGGACGCGCCGGCACCCGAGCCGGACGCCTGAACCGGATGGCCGACCGGCCCGGGTTGCCGGGGGCCGTATCGACCCCCGCGCCCCCGCCCGCTGACGACTCGGTTGACGCCGCGATCGACGCTGCGGACGCGGTCGGCTTCGTCGCGGTCGGCACCCCGCTTGATCCGAACCTCCGGTACCTCTCAAGAGTCCAGCCTGCAGACCACGGGTCCGCGTTCGTCCGCGTTTCCGGCCGGAGCGTCGCGTGCACACCGGCCGAGTCTGTCGGACGGGCGAACGCGGAGTTCGACGGCGAGGTTGCGACCGACCGCGTCGGCGACCCGGCGGGTGAGCGCGCCGCGGCGGTTCTCGACGAGCATACCGACGGCGCCGCGACATCGACCGGAAGGACCGTGCTGGTCCCGCCGCGGATCCCCCACGACGCCGCGGTGTACCTCGAACGCGCGGGCTACGACCTCCGGTCGACGGCAGCCGTCGCGGAGGCACGTGCCACCAAATCCGATGCCGAGATCGACGCGATCGACGCCGTACAGCGGGCGGCGACTGCGGCCGTCCGCGAGGCCGAGCGCCTGCTCGCCACGGCCGACAGCGGTGCCGACGGCGAACTCCGCCGGGAGGGACGGCCGCTCGTCGCCGAACGCCTCCGACGGGCGACGAACGCCGAACTGGCTCGCCACGGCGTCACCGACGCCGACAACACGGTCGTGCGCGGGCGCACGAGAAGCGACCGGACGGCAGTGGTTAGGACGGCTTCGGCCGGCAACACCCCGCTCCGGGCGGGCGAGCCGATCATCGTCGTCGTTGCGCCGCGCGGCCCGCACGGCTACCACGGGTCGCTCGCCCGGACGTTCGTCGTCGACAGCGACGGCGGGTGGGCGCGCCGGGCGTACGTCGCAGTCGAGTCGGCGCTCGACGCCGCGCTCGCCGAGATCGACGCCGGCACTGTCGCGCGCGCGGCGGGCCGAGAGGCCGGCGCCGAACTGGCGGCGTTCGGGTTCGACCCGGGGTCGGCCGAGGGCCCCACGCCGGCACCCGGACACGGGGTTGGGCTCTCGCGGCGGGAACGCCCGTCCCTGGACGCCAACGCGGACCTGCAGGCCGGGAACGTCGTCGCCGTCGAGCCGCAGGTCGCAGACCCCGAGCGGGGGACGGTCCGGGTGTCCGCTCTCGTCGTCGTGACGGCGGACGGGTACGAACGGCTGGGCGATGGCGATCCGTCGTTCACGCCGCGGGGGTGAGCGCCTGCGCGCGACGGGTTACTCCGAGTCGTCGTCGGGTGTCACGACCGCCCGCCCGACGACGGCTTCGATAATCTTCATCGGGAGTTCGCCGGGCGTCGTGAGGTACTGCGGGAGCGCGACCATCGCGATCGCGACAGCGACCAACCCGCCGCCGAGGAGGACGTCGCCCCCGGTGAGCCGGGTGAGTCCGAAGATCCCAACCGGCGCCGCGAACACGACCGTCGCGGCCAGCTGGATCGTGGCGAGGAGCCCGAGTCGCATCGTGGATACGTCCGCGGCGGTCGGACAAAAACGCCGCGGTCGGGGCGGGTCGGCGCGCCGAGCGACCCTGACACACCTACAGGTGCAGCGGGTCGGGTGCCGGCGGCATCGCGCGTTTGTGGGCGCTCCGCTCGTAGAGTTCGACCACGCGTTCGACGTGGCTCTCGTCGACGTCGAGCGCCCGGACCGTGGCGGCCTTCGACAGCGGGCCGTCGATGTGGAGCGCGAGGATGGCGTCGAGGGTGTCGTAGTCGAGTCCCATCTCCGCCTCGTCGGTCTGACCCGACCACATCTCGGCGGACGGCGTCTTCGTCACGAGGTTTTCGGGCGCCCCGAGGTGAGCCGCAAGCTGGCGGACCTGTTGTTTGTAGAGGTTGCCGATGGGGTTGCAGTCGACCGCCTGGTCGCCGTATTTGGTGTAGTAGCCGGCCATCGCCTCCGCGCGGTTACCGGTCCCGAGGACGACCCTGTCCTCGTGGTTGGCGACGAAGTAGTTCAGGACCGCACGGGTGCGTACGTAGACGTTGCCCGCGGCCATCCGGTCGTCCGCGGCCTCCGGGAACGCCTCGAAGAACGTCTCAGCGATCGGTTGGATCTCCACCACGTCGTACTCGATTCCCAGTTCTTGGGCGACCCACTCGGCGTCGCTCATGTTCTCCTCGGAGTTGGCGACGCTCGGCATCACCAGCCCGTGGACGGCGTCGGGACCCAGCGCCTCGACCGCCAGATACGCCACGGTCGTGCTGTCGATCCCGCCGGACAGCCCGAGAACGGCACCCTCGGTGCCCGCGTCGCCGACGACGCTCTCGACGAACGCCGCGAGGTGGTCGGCGGTAGCTTCGACTTCGGCATCCGAGAGCCGGAGGTCGAGCGGTGCGTCGGTCTCCAAGATCTGCTGATTCGCACTCATTGCCGGGTTCTAACGGCTCTGCGTACTAATAGCCGTCTCTGTCGGGCAAACGGTGGATGCATGACCAGTTTTCGGCACACACACGCCCTGTTTCTGGTGTGTCGGGGGAGTTCGCCCGGTGATCCACCGAACTCCGTCCGATCGCGTCGGATGTCGCGGCCGCCGTCGACTTCGAGCGCGGCCCCGGATATGATCCGGGCGTCGTCGCTCGCGAGAACCACCGCGGCGTTCGTGATGTCGTCAAGGTCGACTATCCGTCCGAGCGGGATGGTCTCGGACATCCCCTCGGTCGAGGGGTCGTCGCCGGCGGACTCCGGTCGAGTTTGGGTGTTGGTCGCGACCGGACGGGTCGCGCTTCCCCAACCACCCTGCTCGCGCATCCGCGGGACCGCGTACTTCGCGAGCGACATCAGGCGGGCACACCGGGACGCGGCGCCACCGGAGGACGGAAACGTCTGTGTCGACAGCTGCCCGGAGAGACCAACCAGACGCCGTTCGGCGGGTGCAACGCCTCCGGGATCGGCCGCGACAAGGCGCTTGCGGCGCCGGATCCGTCTCTCCGGATCGAGAACGTCGCGATCAACCTCGACCGCGGGGTCGGTGACGACCTCCCCGGAGCGTAGGCGTTCCCGTCGCCGACCGTGGTACCTACATATTTATTAATTGGTGAACCTGAGCCCCGTGCGTGACACGAAGACGCGAGTTCCTGATCGGGTCCGGGGCGGCCGCAATCACGGCGCTTGCGGGCTGTTCCGGCGGATCGGGCGGCGATACCGGGGACGACGCGACTGACACCGAAGCCATGGACACCGCGGAGGCGACGACCGCCGGCGACGGCGGCGACGCCGATGGCCTCCCGGTCGGCGTGTTGCTGCCGTTCTCGGGGGAGTACGCGTGGGTCGGCGAGAACGTCCTCCCGGTCGTGCGGATGCTCGCAGCGGAGATCAACGAGCAAGGCGGGGTCGGCGGCCGTGAAGTGACGCTCGTTCAAGGCGACACCGAAGGGTCGCCGGAGGCGTCGATCTCGGCGGCGGAGAAGCTCATCACCGTCGACGAGGTCGCCGGTATCATCGGGCCGACGTCGATCACGATGTCGTCGGTCTTCGACCTGTTTCAGGAGAACCAGGTTCCGACCGTCACCCCGACGGCGGGGACTACCTCGCTCGACGACCGCGGCGGCGAGTACGTCTTCCGGACGGTGCCGTCGGACGCACTCGGCGGGCGTGCGATCGCGCGAGCCCTCCGGAGCCGGGAGTACAACACGGTCGCGGACTACTCCGAGATGACGCTCGCGGTCGGTAACCAGGAGGTCTTCCAGTCGTTCAAACAGCCGATCCAGTCCTCGTTCGAGGAGTTCGGCGGGAGCGTGGCCGAATCCTTCGATCTCAAAACCGGAAAGGCGTCCTACGAGAGCGAGGCACAGACCATCGTGAGTTCCGACCCGGAGATCACGACGCTCGTCGCCTCCAAGGACGACAGTATCAGGATCATGCGGGCGGCGTTCCAGGCCGGCTACGAGGGCAACTGGTACGTCACCCAGGACCAGACCACCGAGGTGTTCCTGGATGAGGCCCCCGAAGAGGTGACACAGGGTATCCTGGGGCTGCAGTCCGCGCCGTACCAGGAGGCCGAGGAGGCCGGCCGGATCGACGCGTTTCAGGACCGCGTCCGGGAGTACACCGGTGGCGAACCCAAGCAGTTCGCCCGCAACGCCTACGACGCGATGAACACCCTCGGGCTCGCAATGCAGGCGACCGCAGCCGCGGGCGACGACGTCGCGCCGTCGAACGTGGCGGGGAACATCAGGACCGTCACCGACCCAGCCGACACGGTCGTCACGAACTACACGGACGGCGCCGCCGCGCTCGAGGACGCCGACGCCCTCGACTACCGCGGCCTCGTGGGGCCGATCGACTTCGACGGGGATGGCGACATCAGCGCGCCGTTCTCGATCCAGTTGGCCGACGGCGGGAGTTGGACCGAGGCGTCGGTCATCCCGCCGAACGAGCTGTAACCCGACCACGACTCGATGGTCGCCGCCACCCAGTTCGTCCAGGCGCTGATCTTCGGGCTCATCGAGGGGAGTGTGATCTCCGTCGGCGCCGTCGGGCTGACGCTCTCCTACGGCGTCACCCGGTTCATCAACTTCGCGTACGGGGAGTTTCTAACCTACGGCGCCTACCTGGCGCTGTTCCTCTCGGGGGCCGGCCTCGGCGTGTCGCTGCCGTTGCCGGTCGCGACCGTGATCGCGGTCGTCGTCGTCGGCGTGCTCGGCGTCGGGGTTTCCCGGGTGTTCTTCGAGCCGCTGTCCGACCGCGGGCCGCTCCCGCTTTTGATCACCTCCATCGGCGTCGCGTTCGTCCTCCGGTACAGCCTGAGCGCGGCTGTCGGGGTCTCCTCGCGGCAGCTCCCGGTCCCGCTGATGCGGCCGGTCGAGGTGTTCGGGATCGGGACGACGCCGCTGCGTGCCGGGGTGCTGGCGGTCGCGTTCGTGACGATGCTTCTGATCCACCTCCTCCTGACCCGGACGCTGCTCGGGAAGACGATGCGGGCGATCAGCGGGAATCGCGACCTCGCGGAGATCGCCGGAATCGACACCGACGGCGTGGTCCGTCGGACGTGGTTCGTCTCGGCCGGTGCCGGGGCGCTCGCGGGCGTGCTCTACGCCGTCCTCTTCGCCCCGTTCCGGCCGACCGTTGGCTTCGAGTACCTCATCGTGATCTTCGCGGCGACACTTCTCGGCGGGATCGGCCGGCCGTACGGGGCGATGCTCGGTGCCTTGATCGTCGGGATCGCGATGAACCTCGGGACGATGTACCTCGCGACAGACTACACGATGGCGTACGCGTTCGTCATCCTCATCGGCGTGTTGTTGTTCAAGCCTGACGGGATCGCCGGGGGTGAGATCTGATGTGGCTCGCGCCGCTGTCGGCGCTCGGGCTCCCGGGGTGGGTGTCGTTCCTCCTCACCGTACTCACGATCGCGGGCATCTACGCGCTCTTGGCGCTCGGGCTCAACATCCACTACGGGTTCACGGGGCTGATCAACTTCGGCCACGTGGCGTTCTTCGCTGCGGGCGCCTACACCGCGGCGATCCTCACGATGCCGCCCCCGGGGCAGGTCTCCGGCGCGGAGTACCTCGTCGGGGGGAACCTACCCATGCCGCTCGGGCTGCCGATCAGCCTGGGGGCGGCCACCCTCGTCGGCGGCGCGTTGGCGGCGTGCATCGGGCTGACGAGCGTCCGGCTCGGCAGCCACTACCTGGCGATCGCGACGTTCGCACTCGCGGGGATCTTCAGCAGCATCCTCGAAAACGAGGCGTGGCTGACCAACGGGTCGTTCGGGCTCAACCAGGTCCCGAAGCCCGGCCGGGCGGCGATGGCCGCCGACGTCTGGCAACTCGCGTACCTCGTCTTGGTGGTCGCGGCGGTGCTTGCGGTGGTGGCGATCCTCTCGCGGCTGACCGGTTCGCCGTTCGGGCGGCTGCTCAAGGGCGTCCGCGAGAGCGAGGACGCCGCGCGAATGCTGGGCAAAGACACGGTCCGGGTGAAGCTCACCTCGTTTGCGATCGGCGGCGCGGTCGCCGGGCTCGCCGGCGGGCTCTACGCCCACTACGTCGGGAGCGTGGTGACACAGCAGTTCGTGCCCGCGGTCACGTTCACCGTCTGGGCCGGCATGTTGCTCGGTGGGGTCGCCTCCAACACCGGCGCGGTCTTCGGGGCGGTCCTCATCGTCGGGTTCCGGGAGTCGACGCGGTTCCTCACCTCGGCGTACGACAGCGTCCTCACCGCGCTCCCGACGGTACTTGCGGATGCGGTCCGGGCGGTGGTCGTGCCGCTCCCGGACCACGCCTCGTTCGTCCCCAGCCTCCGGTTCGTGGTTGTCGGGGTGTTGATCGTCCTGGTGATCCGGTACCGTCCGGAGGGGGTCTTCGGCGACCCCCACGAGGTGGACGCGATCGGGGAGGGGGAGTCGTGACCGAGGTTAACCCGGCGGAGCCGGAGGCGGCCGCGGGAGCCGGCGCAGGCACGGGCGCGGACACCGACGCCCCCCTACTCGACGTCGACGGGCTGGTCAAACGGTTCGGCGGTCTCACCGCGGTCGACGAGGCGTCCTTCGCGGTCGAACGGGGGTCGATCACCGGGCTCATCGGACCTAACGGGGCGGGGAAGTCGACGCTGTTCGACTGCATCACCGGCCTCCTCCAGCCCGACGCCGGGGTCGTCCGGTTCGACGGCGAGGAGATCCAGGGCCACCCCCCCAACCGGATCGCCCAGCGGGGGCTCGGGCGGACGTTCCAGACGCCGCGGATCTTCCGCGGGATGCGGGTCCGGGAGAACCTCGCGTTTGCGGCCCGGAACCAGACGGGCGAACTGCCGCTGTCGACGCTTTTCCGGGCCGGGACGGTTCGGTCGGAGGAAGCCGACGTCGAC
The DNA here is from genome assembly GCA_964504395.1 of uncultured Halobellus sp. GTDB lineage: Archaea > Halobacteriota > Halobacteria > Halobacteriales > Haloferacaceae > Haloquadratum. The sequence continues at coordinate 18,700 of CAZDEJ010000012.1, forward strand.
ACCCGTGTCGACGACCTGTTGTCGTTTCTGGAACTCGATCACCTGGGCGACGAGTACGCGAGCGGGCTCTCGGGAGGCCAGCGGAAGCTACTGGGGTTGGGGCGGGTCCTCATGTTGGATCCGGATCTCGTCCTCCTCGACGAGCCGATGGCGGGGGTGAACCCGTCGTTGACCGACACCCTGTTGGACCGGCTCCACGCGCTCAACGACCGCGGGCGGACGGTCCTGCTGATCGAACACGACATGGATCTCATCATGGACCACTGCGACCGGGTCGTCGTGCTCCACAACGGCCGGACGCTGGCGTCGGGGGCGCCGTCGATCGTTCAAGCGGACGAGCGCGTCGTCGAAGCCTACCTGGGAGGGTTCGAGGATGCGTGAGGCCGACACCGCCGCGGAGTCGGAGGCCGACTCGGCTGCGACCCCGCTGGAGACGATCCCCGACGTCGAGAACGCGCTGTTTTCTGCACGCGGCATCGAGACGGGTTACGGCGATCTTCAGGTGCTCTACGGGGTCGACGTCGACGTCCGTGCCGACGAGATCGTCCTGGTGTTCGGCCCGAACGGCGCGGGGAAATCCACCCTGATGAAGGCGCTGTACGGGCAGCTTCCGCTGTGGGACGGCCGGATCGAACTCGGTGGCGCCGACCTGTCGGGGATCCCCACGAGCCGCATGGTCGAGCGGGGCGTCGGGTTCGTTCCGCAGACGGAGAACGTCTTCCCGAACCTCACGGTCGCTGAGAACCTCGACATCGGCGCGATCCACGCCGAGGACCCCGAAACCCGACGGGCGGAGCTGTTCGAGCTGTTCCCGCGGCTGGCGGATCGGGTGACCCAGACGGCCGAGACCCTCTCCGGCGGGGAACGCCAGATGCTCGCGATGGCCCGGGCGCTGATGCCCGACCCCGACCTGCTCTTTATCGACGAGCCCTCAGCGGGGTTGGCGCCACAACTCATCGAGCGGACGTTCGAGCACGTCGACCGGGTGCGACAGGACGGGACGGCGGTGTTGATGATCGAACAGAACGTGACCGCGGCGCTGTCGGTCGTGGACCGGGGGTACGTCCTGGATATGGGCGAGAACCGCTTCGAGGCCGACGCGGAGACGATCCGGGAGTCCGAGCGGATCCGGGACCTGTACCTGGGGAAGTAGATGCCGGGGAGTGGTCCCCGTTGCAGGGTCTCACCTCCCGTGCGACACGTCGGCCGCCGGCCTGTGGTCCACGGAAAGAGGAGAATACTAACCCGAGGAGTTCCAAATAATACTCAGGTCGGCGGTCAGCGCCGCCGCGAACAGTATGAACCTCCGAACCCTGGGATCGTACGCGCTGGGGGGATTCGTGGCCGTCTTCGTAGTGTCACTCCTCGTCGGGCAGTTGCTCGGCCAACCGGTGCTCTTAGCGTTCGTCGAAACGGGGAGTATGGCGCCGACCATGGAACCGGGCGACGGGTTCGTTGCCGTCCCGATAGCCGTCGCCGGCCCCGTCGAGACCGGAGACGTGGTCACGTTCCGGGCCGAAACGCTGAACAGCGGGGGGCTCACCACCCACCGCGTGGTCGGGGAGACGTCCGGCGGGTACATCACCAAAGGCGACGCTAACCCGGTGACTGATCAGGACGGCGACGAACCGCCCGTGAGCCGCGGTCGGATCGTCGCCAAGGCGCTTCAGGTCGGCGGGACGGTGGTCGTGATTCCCAACCTGGGCCTGCTCGTCGTCGGGATCGGCGACCTGCTTTCGGCCGTCCAACGGACGTTGGCGACGACGTTCGGGACGCGGGCGCTCCTCGGCACGCAGGGACTGGCGTATCTGCTCTTCGCGGTCGGCGTCCTATCGTACGTCGTCAGCACGGTTCTGGCGTCGGGGCAACAACACCGGCAGACGCGACGGGAGACCGGAGTGCTCGACGCACGGCTCGTGATCGTCGCGTTGACCGCGATCCTGATCGTGCTCCTAACGGCGAGCATGGTCGTCCCTGCCGGGGTGCAGACGTTCGGGTTCGTGAGTTCGCAGTCGGACGCACCCGGGCCTGGCGTCATCCCGACGGGCGACAGCGAGAACCTCACCTACGTCGTCCCCAGCAACGGCTTCATTCCGACGGTCGTCTATCTCGAACCGCAGGGATCCGGGATCGAAGCCACCCCCCAGGAGTTGTATATCGGAAGCGGCAGGGAGGCCAACGCGACCGTGACGCTCACCGCACCGCCGGAAACCGGGAGCTACGAGCGGCGGCTCGTCGAACACCGGTACCTGGCGTTGCTTCCGCGGCCGGTCATTCACGGACTGTACACGACACACCCGTGGCTCCCGATCGTCGCGATCGACGCCATCGTCGGCCTCGGGTTCGCCGGGATCGCGTCGACAGTCGTCGGTTGGGGGGCGATCCGGGTCGACTCGCGCGGCCGCCGGTCGGTGATCGCGCGGGTGCGACGGTGGCTCCGGTGACGGGCACCCGGCCCGGTCAGACGTCGAACCACTCGGTGAACTCGGTCTCGTCGGTAACGAAGTAGTAGACGAGGTTGTCCTCGACGGTTGCGTACGCGTCCAGGCTCCGATCGTAGATCACGCGACTGTTCGAGTCGATCGCGACGTCGACGAGGTCCTCGAGGGAGTCAGTGCGGATGTAGTCCTTCCGGGTCTTCGTCGGAATCTCGCCGTTGGAGATCCACTCGTCGTACCGCGACCGGTCCATGTCGGTCCTGACCGCAACCGGGTCGATCCGGCGGGAGCGGTAGAGCACCGCCACAGCCCCGGCGAGCAGCACGGCGCCGAGAGCGCTCAGCCCCCCGACGATCGTCATGTCAGGCGATCCAACCGACTGTCGGGTGACTGTGTTGCTGTGGGTGCGACTCGCCGAGAGGTCCCCGTCGACCCAGTAGGCCCCGCTCGTGAACACCAGCGGTGCCGACGTGTTGAACGTGCCCGAGTACCGGTCGGTCTCGTAGGCGACGTTCGTCCGCAGCGTGACCTCGAGGGTGCCGATGGAGACCGCACTCTGTTTCTCGGAGATGTACGAGCGGATCTCCCGCATATCCAGCGTGGCGTTCGACCGGACAGTCCCGCCGGAAACCCGGGTCCGGTCGGCGGCGACAAGCCGCCGGTCCTGGTAGAACGTCTCGCCATCACGCGTGGCGCGAAGCCGGACCACGTGCCGCTGGGTAACTGTGACGTCCGGCCCGTCCGGGACGTCAACTCGGACTCGAAGCGTCATGTTTGGCGACGCGTCGAAGAAGTACACCGGCATTCCGCGCAGTATGTCGCCCTCGTCGTACAGGGTCGTCCCGTTCGTGACGACCGCCGTCGTCCTGACATCCGTCCGGACGACCTGCGTGTTGGTCTCCTCGGTAACCTCCTCGACAGGGGGGTTGCGGTACGCGGTGGCCGCTCCGGCGAACGCGACGAGCGCGATGATGACCATCGCAGCGGCGATGATCCGCCCGTACTGCCCGATCGCGAGGTCGATCTGGTGGCTTACCGCCATCGTCCCCGGTGGTTCGCCTCCATTCTATGAACGTACCGTTTCGAGCGTCAAACTCCCTTCGGTACGTCTGCCGCCGAGTGATTATCGCTCACACGGGTCGGCGATGTCGGGTAACCTACACGCGTCCACGGAACGCAAACGTCGGATCGAACAGCGATAGCACCGTGAAAACGACGGGAGAGCGTCGAGGGTGAACGACCGAGCCCGGCCCGTGCCGGGTCCGTCCGACTCCGAACTGCGAACCCATGTGCAGGGTGTGCCACGGCGGCAACCCTGCTCTCCGGATCCCTGCGGATCCGTATTGTCGTTCCCGGTCACGGGCACGGTTCGGCTTCGCGACGGGGGGTGCGGTAGGGCAGCCCCCGTGCAGACCCACAATACACTTATCATTTAAGCACGAATAGTGTAGAACCACTAGGTGACTCGAAAACGGCGGCGCAAAAAGAAGTCCGGTACATCGTATACCCGGCGAGCGGCGCTGCTGTTGGTAGCCGGCGGGTCGGCCGCGGCGGTGATCCGCGAGACGCAGGCATTCTCGGTTCTCGAGGGCGACCGGGCGTCAACGGTAGATGTTGCAGCCGACGACGGGGCTGCACTGGTGAAACTGCAGGGGTTCGATCCCTCGAAGACGTATCAGGAGCCGCACACCGTCACAGTAACTAACAACACCACCTCGGCACTTATCAACAATTCCGCCGACGCCAACGGCGCAGACCTCGAACTACGGGATCCCGGGACCAGTACCAGTACCACCCAGTATACGATTCCCACCCTGACCCCCGGCGAGAGCGTCTCGTTCGAGATCGTCACGGCGGGGGATGAGACCGGCATCGTCTCCGATACGATCTCACTCTCGTTCTCAAACGGTGGTAGCGTGACTGTTACCGCCGATCGCGACCTCACGGTCGAATTCAAATCCGGCGGACAACTCGTTTATGCGGTCGGGAACGGAGACATCAGGGTTTACGACGCCGTTAACGATGTCGAAAACGATCCGCCTAATTCAAACGACGCAGACGTCATCGGAGCAAACGCAGCGGATATCGTCGAGAGTGCCGACGCTGATATACCTTATCTGTCCAAAGGGGGAGGCAATAAGGACATCTTCGCAACGTACGTGGGTGCTAGTGCGGACGTATCGATACCGAAAGGCACCAATCCGAAGTTGAAAAAACAGAAGACGAGGCTGACGCTCGCGGCGTGGCCGCCTGCTGCCCTTTCGGGAGTTCTCATTCTCGCAGCGGATAAGAACACGTCCAAAATACTCGCATTTGACAGCGATGGTAACGACGAAGTCGTCGCGAATCCGAGTAATGGCTGTGGTGGTGTCTCGGGTGTTGCAGACATCGATGGCGACGGAAGCGACGAGTTAGTGTTCATCGATAGCTCTCAGCAAATGCGCTATCTCGAACAGAACGGAACCGTAGTCAAAATTCAGAACGCTGCGGTGGGGTCAAACAACTCGGCCGGGTTTGGGCCGCCGGTCGATTTCAACGGCGACGGAGTTATTCGAATCCCGTTCATCGACGGGAGTCAGAACCCGGCCGTCGTTACCGCCGACGGTAGCAAAACGATACTGAATTCGAGCGGAATCGCAAAAAAGGCCGCCGTCGCCCCCGTCGATATCGACGGCGATGGGGATCCGGAGTTTATGTTCCTGGGCAACAGCAGTGGGAAGATCAAGTACATCGACGACGTTCTGGGCTCTAACACGGTGGAGACCTTGCAGGTCGACGGCAACCCGGTTACACCGCTCGAAAACGTTGGGTTAAACTCCGGCACGGACACGCAACCCGGCAGTGGCGGGGCACCGCCGCAAACGCCCACGCCCACCCCCACCCCAAGCGGCGGGTGTACTGTCGGGAGCAACAACAACCCGGGAGCGCTCGACTTTAACAAACTCCAAGGCTTCGAAGCAAAAGCCGGGCCTGACAGGTGGGACATCGGCCAGATACAGGTACAGGACGCGGACGGTGACGATGATCTCAACGAGTTGAAATTCGAGATAACCGACGGCGGTAGCACCGTCCGAGCGACGAAAACGATCCAGCTGTCCGGCCAGCAGTATCAGAAGCAAAACCTCCAAATCAACCCCGATAATTCCCGCGTCCGGAAAAACGAGACGTACACCCTAACCGCAACAGTCTGCGACAGCGACGGGAACAGCAATACAAGGACTGACGCGGCCACCGCCTGACATCCGCCACGAGTCGTGGTCACGGACGGTGCCCACGACGGAGCGGTTCCCCACCCGTCGCAACGCACGGTGGGGTTGCGGGCCGTGCCAGTGCGACCCCCGACCGAGATAGCGGGCTCCGTCCGCCGTCACAGCGGCGTGCGTATCCGTACCTCGGACTCGGCATCTCGCTCGTGGAGCGAACTGAACCAGTTGTTTCGGCTGGTGTCTGATTCATCCCACGGCTGAAGCCGTGGGCTTTCCCCTCGAGACGCCGTGATCACGCACACGGAGTCGTGTAAGGAGTTCGGAGTTCGACCCACGTCGGTGAGTCGCTACTACGCCGAACGAGGTCTCTCGTCGTAGTGCCGGGAGTCGGATCAATCCGCCGACACACCGTAGTGCTGCGTGGGCTTGGAACTGACCGCCCGTACGAACCGGACTGTCGAGACCGCGGTGTCCTCGTTGTCCGCCACGTCGACCGCCCGGATCCGAGCGTCGTACTTCCGGGTCGGGTCGATATACTCGGACGACGCGTTCGGAACCAGGAGCGACGACACCTCGTAAGCGTCCGTCCCGTCGAAGTCGATGGTCTTGCGCGCGACTACGGTGCCGTCGGGCGTCCGGATCCCGACCTCGACGGTTTCGAGGTCGTCTTTCGCGTCTTCGACGCGCAGTCGCCCGATCTCGAAGCGCTCCCGACGCGGGTCCCACGACGGGTCATCGAGGACGGCGATCCGCGGGTGCTTGCCCTCCCGCGAGGGGACCGTGATCCAGTCGGGGAGCGCGGGGAGCCCGAACCGTCGGAGCCACAGCAGCATCGCGGCGACGAGCACGAGGAAGCCGGTCGAGAGAAGCAGCGTCAAAAGCGGGAAGCTCCCGGCGCTCACGACGAGCAGTCTCTCCTCGCCAGTAATGATCGTACTCTGCGCCGTCCCCCTCGCCCCGAACTCGTCTTCGGCGGTCGCGCTCACGTCGAAGGTGCCGTTCGTGAACGTGTGGTTGACCGTCCGGCCCTCGACCTCCCGGCCGTTCGGAAGCTGCCACGTTACAGTCACGTTCCCGACCTCGTCAGTGACGTCGGCGCGGAGTGTCGTCTGCTGGCCGGCGACGACGGGGCCGTCGGTCTCGATGGTGACGTCGGGTTCGTCGTTCACGAGGATCCGGTATTCGGCGGTGTCGGTGTTCCCGAGTCCGTCGGTCACGGTCAACGTGACGTTGTGGAACCCGGGTTCCGAGAACGAGGACTGCACGTCAGGGCCCTCGACCGTCGATCCGTCCGGAAGGGTCCACTCGTATGTGACGTCCGGGCCGTCGAAGACCGCGAAGGGGCTGAAACTCGTCGTTCGGGCCTCGTACACGACGGTGTCGTCGTTCCGCGCCACGACCTCGGTTTCGAGGAGCTCCCACCCGTTTTCGGTCAGATGGCCCATCTGTGCGTCTTTGGGGGTTGCGAGGAGCCGGTCCCGCGGCACCGCCATCCGAACCGTCCCGGATCGGCCCTCCTGCCCCGCGGGCGGCGTGATGTCGGCGGCCCGCACGATCCGGCGGTCGGTCTCGACTCCACTGGTTCGGTTGATCGTCGAGCGGTATCCGACGAGGGAGACCGGATCGCCGGTGGTGGTGACCTTGTCCACGCCTTGGCGGTCGACGTTCGCATCGCCCGACCCCGTCAGGGTCGGGTCCGCGTCGGTGATGACCGCTTTCGGCTGCGACTCGGAGGGAGCGTTCGGATCCTCCGGAATGCTGTCGGGATCGAGCTCCTCGATCGTGAACTCCTCGGCTTCCGTCGACTCCTCGCCGGTGCCGCTCTCGTTTGTCACCGTGTCCGGCGCGTCGAATTCGGCCCCGATGCTGGTGTCGTTCGCGGGCGGGACGACCGGAGCGCTCTGGCCGCCCCCGCTCCCGGTCTGCTCCGCGTCGGGGTGTCGCACGTGGAGCGTGATGTTGCTCAGAAGCGTGTCGCCGACGGTCGTGTTGTTCGACCGCGTGTCGACGTAGACGCCCGCAACGATGTGTTCTCCGGACTCCAGCGTCACGTTGTTCGACGCGCCCTGGATCATCCGCTCGCTGATCGCGGACTCCGTGCGCGCCCCACTGTCAGTGCCGCTTTCGTAGAGGACGACCGACTCGGTCGCATCGTGTGTGACCCACGTCCGCACCTGGTCGTCGCCGCGGTTCTGGATCACGAAGGCCCGCTCGACGACCGTCTCCCCACCGTTGTTGACACCCGTAGTCGAGAGGTCGACGCTGAGCTTGCCGTCGGCCCCGACCGAGGCGTACTCGCCGTTCGGCCCGTCGTAAGGGGCGAGCACGACGTCGTTGCCGTCGAAGGGCTCGTCCGTGCTGCCGGTGGTGAGCGCCGCGCTGGTCGGCGCGACGAGGCCCAGTAGGGCGAGGGCGAGCAGGACGGACTTGAGGCTGGGGACGTGCATTTATGACTCGTGATCTGGATGATTAGAGACCTACGGGTCGCCGACGGACCGAAGGTGGATCAATGCTAAGTGTAGTTCGACCACCGACCAAGTGTCGGAAATCGAGCTATGATGCTGCTGACTGTTCCGCGCGGATGGTGATCTCGGAGAGGAGCGTTTGGTCGTTACTTATGCTCCCACCAGTTGTATCAATTTCCATAGATACTGTCACCGATTCGCCCGGCGATAGGGTCTCAGCGTTACCTGAAATACCGGTCATATTGTTACTGCTACTGTACGAACTACCTGCGTAGAACGTGACAAGCTGCTCGTTCCCACCTTCGTCACTACGGGTAATGTAGACACCAACATCCTGTGACCCCTGATTTGTAATATTAATTATATTATCAACCTCTGTGGTTGCATTAACATTAACGCCCGATGAGCCAGCAGTATCGTTGATGAGCTGAATTTCTACCACCTGATCATTATTCGTAGTTGCATACTCCTGGCCGTTCGGTCCTGGTTCCGGTTGGATAGCCAGCAGTGCAGATGCGTCGCCAGCAGTACTCACATCAGCCGTCCGATCCGCCTGCACCGTCGTGAACGCACCGCTCGCAGTCACGAGGCCGATGGCCGCGAAGACTGCGAACAGCGCGAAGAGTTTTCCTTTGGGTCTCATAGTTGGGTTCCGTTTGTTGTTTCGTTGTCGCGTGTGCGTTTGTCCGCCCGAGGACCCGGCGCGATCGTCACGC
>CAZDEJ010000013.1:0-27465 GCA_964504395.1 uncultured Halobellus sp.
ATAGCGACCGGCCGTGCAGGTGACCGTAGTGCCGTGAGCGAACGCAGCGAGCGGGCTGTGGAACCCCCGAAGAAGCGGCGAAGCGGCGACTGATACTGTTGGCTATACCCACGTGACGGTTTTCGGTACCCCGGGGTGTCGAAGTCAGCCAGGTGACTACAGCCGACAGTATGAGGGGGTGACGCTGAGCTTTTGACGGGGGTGAGCGACCGCAGCAAAAGGTCGGTACGCACGCTCGTTCGCACGGATGATGCGGATTCAACGGTGTAAAACGACCCCGTACGAACGGCCGTGTGGCGGCCTCAAACAGTAGCTTCAAACCCGTCCGGACGGAGCCACACGTATGCCGGATCTCGGCAAGGCCGACCGGGCGTTCCTCACGGATCGCGTCCTCCCGAACCTCGGCGCCGACCGCGACGACGTCGCGATCGGGCCGGCCCACGGCGTCGACTTCGGGCTCCTCGACACCGGTGACACCGCGGCCGCGATTGCGACCGACCCGATTTCGATCCTCCCGGCGCTCGGGTTCGAGCGCGCCGCCCGCTTCGCCATGGAGTTCGTGCTCGCAGACGTCGCGGTATCGGGGCTCGCACCGTCACACCTCGCGGTCTCGTTCACCCTCCCGCCGGACCTGAACGACGAGTCGTTCTCCCGGATGTGGGACGCGATACACGACGAGGCCGCAGATTTGGGTGTGTCGATCGTCACCGGCCACACCGCCCGGTATTCGGGCTGTTCGTTCCCGTGGGTCGGCGGCGCGACCGCGCTCGCGGTCGGCGACCGCGCCGACGTGATCCGGCCCGACGGCGCACGCGTCGGCGACGACGTCCTCGTGACGAACGGCCCCGCAGTCGAGACAACGGGGCTACTGTCGACGCTGTTTCCCGACGCGATCGGGCTCGACGAGTCGACGCTGTCGACTGCTCAGGCCCGCCTCGACGAGGCCGCCTGCGTCCGCGACGCGATGACGGCGAGCGCCGTCAGCGACGGCGGCGTTCACGCGATGCACGACGCCACGGAGTGTGGCCTCCTCGGCGCGTTCGCCGAGGTCGCCGGAAGCGCCGGCGTCCGCCTCGATGTTTCGACTGACGGGATTCCGATCCGGCCGGGGGTTCGCGAGACCTGTGACGCCCTCGGGATCGACCCCTGGGCGGCGGGTGCGGGCGGCACGCTCGTGATCGCGGTCGACCCCGACCGCACCGCTGATATCGTGACCGCGCTCGACTCCGCGGGAACCGCCGTCGGCGTTGCAGGAACCGTCGAGCGCGGGTCGGGCGTCGCCGTCGACGGCCGGGAGGTCTCCCACCCGGAGGTCGACCCCGCGTGGGCGGCTTACGAGGCGCTCGCGGCGAGTGCCCGCGATGGCGCTGGCGACGACTCCGATCCCAACACCTGATACTGTCGGCTATAGTCACGTGAAGCGTTTCGACACCTCGGGGTATCGAGAGTCCTCACGTAGTTGTAGCCAACAGTATGAATCGCTAGTCCGCGGGGCGGGTCACTCCAGCCGCTCGGCGTACGCCCGGTCAACGTCGCGCGCTGCCGGACGCTCGCCGTCGAGTTCGATCCGCCACCCCTCTAACGCGGTTGGATCGTTACGCGCGTTCGTTAGCGTGGTTCTAACGCCGAGAACGTCGACCCCGTAGTAATCGTTCGGAACACCGTGGAGATACTGTAATGCCGTCTCGAAGAGGCTACGCATACCGTCGTCATTCTCGAAGTCGAAGTGCTTGTACGCGCCTGCCGCGACTTGTACCATTCCGTGAGCGAGTGCGCTTTCGGTGGTTCCGCTCCCGTAATTATACCACTCTGATTCAAAACAGTCGTGTGATTCGTGGAACGCGCCGGAATTGTATAGCCGAACGCCGTGAATCACCGCCCGCCGAAGGGTAGCGTGTTCCCAACTCCCGGCTTTCGGGTTCCACCCGGTCGGGTTTCCTGCAATCGGTGGGCCTACGCTGGGATCCCGTGTGTGGTCGTTCATAGGCTCGTTGCTGGCCGCTCGACCTCGGTCCCCTGACGGTACGACTCGTTTACACTCGGCCAAACGTTCTCGAAGCGGTCGTGCGATTCGTGGTAGCCCCCCGAACTGTACAGCCGGACGCCGTGGACCACCGCCCGCCGGAGCGTCCCGTGTTCCCACTCGCTCGATGCCGTTTTATTCGGATCCCAGCCGGCCGGCTCGCCGGCGGTCGGCGGCCCCACAGTGTCGTCCCGGGTGTGGTCGGTCACGATCGGCCGTTCGCGCCGCATAACTAAAGAGATTTCAGCCTCCGTCGTCTGAGTCCGGTAATGCGAATCTACGAGTTCGGCGAGGGGACGCCCGAGGTCACCGTTGTCGGCTCGATCCACGGGGACGAACCCTGCGGCGAGCGGGCGATCGAGCGGTTCGTCGAGGCGGATCCGGCGGTCGAGCGGCCGGTCAAGCTGCTTGTTGCGAACGAGGCGGCGCTGGACGCGGGCGTCCGGTACCTCAACGAGGACCTCAACCGCGCGTTCCCCGGCGACCCCGGGGGCGACACCCACGAACGGCGGCTGGCGCACGACGTCGCGCGGGAGATCCGGGGGACGACGGTGCTATCGCTGCACTCCACGCAGTCGTACGCCGAGCCGTTCGCCCTCGTCAACGAGGTCGACGCCGTGGCGCGGTCGATCTGCCCACACCTCCCCGTCGAGCATCTCGTCGAGACCGGCCGGTTTTCAGCGGGACGGCTGATCGAACACGCCCACACGATCGAGGTCGAGTGTGGCCTCCAGGGCAGCGACGACGCCGCGGCCAACGCCTACTGGATCCTCCGGGCGTTCCTATCGGCCACGGGAGTCCTACCCGCGCCGGTTGCGGGCGACGCCGAACCCCCGCTGTCGCTCCGCCGGCGCGACGCCGACGAGGTGGTCGTGTTCAGACTCCTGGATCGGATTCCGAAGGACTCCGCCGAGGAGTACCGGGTGTTCGTCGACAACTTCCAGCGGGTGACGCCGGGCGACCAGGTGGCCGCCGCCGACGGCGACGCCTACAGCGCCGACACCGAGTTCTACCCGGTGCTGCTCTCGGCGAACGGCTACGACGACGTGTTCGGGTACGCCGCCGACCGGGTCGGAACGCTGGCGTAGCGCTCCCGGCGACAGCAGCGGTCGTCCACGTAGCGGCCTTGCCGCCCATCACCACGGATCACTCCTCGGGCGGCGCTAACTCGACGAGCGTCAGGTCGCGGTCGAGGTAGCAGACGTCGTGCGGCGGGTCGCCGCGGACCTCGTCGATCCGGTACTCGGCGTCGAACTCCGCGCCGTCCGGGACACAGTGCTCGTGGCTCGGACACTCGGTGTGGGGGCACGGCCCCGGGAGTTGGACCTTGCTCCCGGCGTAGGCGCCCTTCGAGGCGACGTTCACCGTCATCGATGCGGGTTCGACTTCGACGGCGCGCACGCCGGTGTCGTGGACGGCACACTCCAGCAGCTGGGCGTTCTCGCGGACCGACGTCACCTCGTAGCGGACCTCCTCGGTAAGGTTCAGACACTGCTCCCGGTAGGGGCAGCCCTCGCACGCCGCCGACTCGCCGTCGTAGACGAACTCCGTCCCGGGCGTCGCGAGTCGGTCGCCGATGAGCGTGACGTTTGACATCCACGCGGATGTACTGGATCTAGGCGGATAACACTAGTGTCGGGCGGCCGGCGATCCACTCCGGCCGATGCCGGCCCCGCCGAGAGCGTGAGGGTGTAGGCCGCGAACGCCCCGGCCGGGGACGTGGACCGCGACCCCCAACGACCGACGCCGGCATCACCGGACGCGACCGACCGCTCAGAACCGATCCGCGCGCCCTGCGGCGGTCCACCTGTCGGTCGGCGCCCCGTCGGGCACCCGGTGGATCCGCCGACCGTCGGTCGACGCGACCCGGCCGGCAAATCCCCACCGTTCGCCCTCCCACGTCGGCCCCGCATCGGCCGCGGTGGCAGCCGCCACAGCCGCCGCAGCCCGCTCGCTGTCGCCCGTGTGTGCTGCGACCGCCGCCGCGATCGCGGCGGCCTCCTCCGCGTCGGCGTCGTCGGGGATCGAGAGCCGATCCGTGAGGTTTCCCGCCATGGTCTCAGATCGGGAGGTTGCCATGCTTTTTATCGGGTAAGGACTCGCGCTTCGACCGGAGCAGTTCCAGGTCCGAGACGAGCCGGGCGCGCGTCTCCGGCGGCTCGATCACGGCGTCGATGAACCCCCGATCCGCGGCGGTGTAGGGGTTGGCGAACTCCTCGCGGTACTCCTCGATGAGCTCCTCCCGGCGGGCCTCGGGATCGTCGGCGGCGGCGAGTTCGTCGCTGTAGAGGATGTTGACCGCGCCTTTCGGCCCCATCACCGCGATCTCGGCGGTGGGCCAGGCGTAGTTGACGTCGGCGCCGAGGTGCTTCGACGCCATCACGTCGTAGGCGCCGCCGTAGGCCTTCCGCGTGATGACTGTCAGAAGCGGGACGGTCGCCTCGGAGTAGGCGTACAGGAGCTTCGCGCCGTGACGGATGATCCCGCCGTGCTCCTGGTCGGTTCCGGGGAGGAATCCGGGGACGTCCACGAAGGTGATGATCGGGACGTTGAACGCGTCGCACACGCGGACGAACCGGGCGGCCTTCTCGGAGGCCTCGATGTCGAGGGTGCCGGCGTTGACCCGAGGCTGGTTGGCGACGACGCCGACCGAGTGGCCGTCGAGCCGGGCGAATCCGACGAGGGCGTTCTTCGCAAAGCTCTCGTGGACCTCGAAAAAGGAGTCGGTGTCGAGAACACCCTGGAAAATGTCGCGCATGTCGTACGGCTTCCGGGGCTGGTCGGGGACGACGGTGTTCAGCGACTCGTCGGCGCGCTCGGGGTCGTCCCACGGCTCGACCCGCGGTGGATCCTCCACGTTGTTCGGCGGCAGGTACGACAGGAGCCGCCGGATGTCGTCTAAGGCAGCCTCCTCGGAGTCACACGCGAACTGTGCGACGCCGGAGGTCGAGGCGTGGGTGACCGCGCCGCCGAGCTCCTCGAAGGTGACCTCCTCGCCGGTGACGGTCTCGATCACGTCGGGGCCGGTGATGAACATGTGGCTGGACTCCTTCACCATGAACGTGAAGTCGGTGAGCGCGGGCGAGTAGACCGCGCCGCCGGCACACGGCCCCATGATCGCCGAGATCTGCGGGATCACGCCGGAGGCTTCGGTGTTACGCCGGAAGATCTCGCCGAACCCGCCGAGCGACTGGACGCCCTCCTGGATCCGGGCGCCCGCGGAGTCGTTGAGCCCGACGATCGGCGCGCCCACCTCGATTGCGACGTCCATCACCTTCGCGATCTTCTCGGCGAACACCTCCCCTAGTGACCCCCCGAAGATCGTGAAGTCGTGAGCGAACACGAACGTCTTCCGGCCGTCGACCTCGCCGTAGCCCGCGACGACGCCGTCGCCCGGCAGCTGCGTTTCCTCCATCCCGAAGTTGTGGTTGCGATGGGTACGGAGCCGGTCGAACTCGTAGAACGTCCCGTCGTCGAGGAAGTAGTCGATGCGCTCGCGGGCGGTCATCTTCCCCTTCTCGTGTTGGGCGTCGATGCGCTCCTGGCCGCCACCGGTCAACGCGCGTTCGCGCCTCTCCCGGAACTCCTCGATCCGGTCCTCCATCGTCACGTCGGACCACCTCCGATCATTGTGGCGTACGTGCCGACGGGGGGCAAAAGGGTTTCCGCAATCCGCTAACCGGGGTTCGACGTTCGACGAACCGCGGCCGGACCGGACACGACCGCGACGGTTCGCCGGCGCCGGACCCGTCGGTCGCGGCGCCCGTCAAGGAGTCAATACCAGCTTTCCGAGGAAGCTGTCCTCGAGCACCGCGCGCTGGGCCTCGGCGGCCTCGTCGAGATCGTAGGTCCGGTGTACGACCGGTTCGATCTCGCCGCGGGCACACAGGTCCGCGACGCCGTCGAGCACCGCGCCGAGGTCGCCGGCGTTGAACAGCGACATGAACTGGTACTCGACCTCCTTGCCCTTCGTGACGCCGATGTTGTCGAAGCCGCCCTCGGCAGTGTCGTTGCCGATCCCGATCACGCGGGCGCCCGTGTTCACCACGTTCGCGTTCAGTTGGAGATACCGGTCCATATGTAGGTCGACGACCACGTCCGGCGGGGCGGTGTCGGCGATCACCGATTCGAGATCGTCGCGGGCGTAATCGAACGTCCCCTCGACGCCGAGTTCGGCGAGCGCGTCGGCGTCGTCCGGCGAGGCCGTGGCGTAGGCGTGGGCACCCATCGTCTCGGCGAGTTGGACCGCGACGTGGCCGACACCGCCGGCACCGCCGTGGACGAGGACGGTCTCGGCGGGTTCGACGCCGGCGTGGTGGACCAAGGCCTGCCACGCGGTGCCGCCGACGGTGCCGAGCGCCGCGCCCTCGGTGACGGGGACCGCTTCGGGGAGGTGTGCGAGGGTGTCGGCGGGCGCGGCGACGGCCTCGGCGTAGGTGCCGGGGCGCCCGTTCCCGAGGCCGGTGCCGAGGACCCGATCTCCGACTCCGAAGTCCTCGACGCCCTCGCCGACCTCGTCTACGACACCTGCGAGGTCGCCGCCGCCGATGAATGGGAGGTGCGGGACGGGGTACGCTCCTTCGCGGAAGTAGGTGTCGACGGGGTTCACGCCCGCGGCTTCGACGTCGACGACGACCTCGCCGTGACTGGGGTCGGGCGTCTCGACCGAGTCGACTTGCAGTACCTCGGGACCGCCGTGCTCGTGGAATCTGACTGCGCGCATCGCCTACCGGTTCGGGCAGGCACGGTATAAAATCGGCTGGACGGTCCCACGCGGAACCCCACAGGAACGTATGTTTAAACCGTCGTCGGTAGTTGTGACTACTTCACGATGGTCAATCTCCCCGACCGGATCGCCGGCATCGAACTCTCCCGGCGAAACCGGCTCGTCGTCTACTATCTCACCGGGCTACTCGTGCTGATCGGGTTTTACACGGTCACGTACAACGTCGTGATGACGCAACTAGAGGGCGTCGACCAGTCGATCTTTGCGTCGTTCGAGTTCATCGTCCAGACAATGACCACGACGGGGTACGGGCAGGACTCGGACGTTTGGAGCCATCCCCTGACGTTCCTGTTCGTCGCCGGCACCCAGATCTCCGGGATCGCGCTCGGCTTCTTCACGCTCCGGCTGATCGTCATTCCGCTGTTCACCAGTGCCGAGGTCGACCTCGACACCCGACTCACGCCCAAGTCCGACCACGTCATCGTCTGTGAGTACCGGCGCGACTCCGCTGTGCTGCTCGAGGAACTCACGCAACTCGGGATCGACTACGTCCTGGTCTCGTCGTCCGAGGACAACGCCAAGGAACTGTCCGACGAGGGGTACAGCGTCATTCACGGGTCCCCACAGGACGCGACAGCGTTCGACCGGGCCAGCATCGAGTCCGCACGCGCCGTCATCGCGGACGCCGGGGACGCAAACGTCAACACCATCCTGACGGTCCGGTCGATCGACGCGGAGATCGATGTCATCACGCTGACCGACGACAGCGACATGCGGGATATTCTCCTGCAGGCGGGCGCGGACACGGTTCTGTCGCCGCACGGCGTTCTCGGCCACCGGTTGGCCGAGAAGGCCGTCTCCTCGATCAGTGCAGGCCTGACGGACACGATCGATATCGGCGGGGAACTGGAGGTCACGGAGCTTCCGATCCAGCAGGGAAACCAACTGATCGGAACCCGGATCCGCGACTCGAACATCAGGGAACGGACGGGCGCGAACATCATCGGGGCGTGGATCGACGGGGAACTCCAGTTGCCCCCCGATCCGGACGCCATAATCCGCTCGAACACGGTCCTGCTCCTGACGGGGGCACACGGTGCCCTGAGGGCGTTCAGCGACTTCGTCCAACCGGCCCGCACGCTCCAGAAGCACGATCGCATCATCATCGCCGGTCTGGGCGAGGTCGGCCGAGCCGCGCGGGAAGTCGTAGCCGAGGAGGGGCTCGACGTCGTGACGATCGACGTCGAGGATCGCGAAGGGGTGGACATCGTCGGCGACGCCGGATCCGAAGACGCCCTGGAAGAAGCGGAGCTCGGAGCCGCCGATGCGATCATCGTCGGACTCCCGAACGACTCCGCGTCGCTCCTGACGACGGTGATCGCGCGGTCGATGAGTTCCGATATCGAGATCCTCGCCCGGGTGAGCGATACCGACGCGACCCGGAAGGCGCTGAGCGCGGGCGCCGACTACGTGCTGTCAGTGCCGCGGGTAAGTGCGCGGATGGTCGCCAGCGAACTCCGCGGCGAGGACGTCCTCGCGCCGGCGAGTCAGATCCGGCTGCTCCGCGTCCCCGCGACGCCGTTGGCAGGATCGTCGCTCGCCGAATCCGGCATCTACGAGCGGACGGGCTGTCGCGTCATCGCCGTCGAGGACGACTCGGGGCTCACCAGCACGGTCGACCCCCAACGACGGTTCAGCGGGGACGAACGCATCGTCCTCGTGGGGTCCGACGAGGCGATCCAGCGGTTCGAGAAACAGTTCGACGTCTCGGCAGTCGAGTCCGAGACCTGACGGCTCCGTGCGAGCCATCGGCTCCGCGGGACCGCCCCGTTCAGGGAGTTCCCCGGACGGCAGCCGGAACGAGATACGTACTCTTAACAAACAGTGTCCGCATCGCGCTCCATGAGCAGTGAGACCGACGACGAGGACGTTCTTGCGCACGTACTTCTTCCCGTCGCTCACGAGGCCGACGCGGCGGCGACGGCAGCCGCCCTCGAACCCTACGGCCCGGCACACGTGACTGCGCTTCACGTCGTCGAGAAGGGCGGAGGCGTGCCGGACAAAACACCGGTTGAACAGTCCGAGACACTAGCAGAGGAATCGTACGACGCCGTCCGGTCGGTGTTTCCCGGCGCCGAGGAACGCACCGCGTACGGACGGGACATCGCTGCCGAGATCTTCGCGGCCGCCGAGGAAGTCGATGCCAGTGCCATCGCCTACCGTGCCCGCGGCGGGAATCGACTGATGCGGTTTCTCTCCGGGGATCGTTCGCTGAAACTGGTCACAGGGGCGGACTGTCCAGTCATCGCCCTCCCCCGGGAGGGCGGGAAATGAGCGAGGAGGACCTCGCCAAGGACCTCGGACCGGTAGCGGCGCTGACCATCGGCGTCGGAACGATGATCGGCGCGGGCATCTTCGTCCTGCCGGGCGAGGCGATCCTCAACGCCGGATCGTTCGCGTCCGTGGCGTTCGTTCTGGGTGGCGTCATCGCGATGTTCACCGCGCTGTCGGCCAGCGAACTCGGCACCGCAATGCCCCGCTCGGGCGGCGCCTACTACTACGTCAACCACGCGCTGGGGCCGATGTTCGGGTCGGTCGCCGGGTGGGCGAACTGGCTCGGCCTGGCGTTCGCCAGCGCCTTCTACATGGTCGGGTTCGGCCGATACATCGCCCGCATCTTCGGACTCGCCGGCAGCGTCGGGTCCGGTCCGGTATCGATCACTGTGGTGAAGCTCATCGCCCTCGTCGGCGGCGGCTGCTTCGTTGCGATCAACTACGTCGGTGCAAAGGAGACGGGGCGACTCCAGAACGTCATCGTCGTGCTGCTGATCGCGATTCTGACCGTATTCACACTGCTCGGCACGCTCCGAGCCGAGCCGTCGAACCTCCCGCCGGCGACCGACGTGGTCACCACCCTGGAGACGACGGGGCTCATCTTCGTCTCCTACCTCGGGTTCGTCCAGATCACGAGCGTCGCCGAGGAGATCAAAGATCCCGGCACGAACCTCCCTCGGGCGGTCATCGGCAGCGTCGTCATCGTGACCGTCATCTACGCGCTCGTTCTGGTGATTATGAGCGCGGCCGTGCCGAAGGGATTCATCGCCGGCGTCGTCTCCTCGAACGCCGAAAACCCCATCGCCGTCGTCGAGGTCGGGCAGTACATCCAGGGGGCCGTGATGGGCGGTGCGCTGTTGTTCGGCGGTCTACTGGCGACGGCGTCGAGTGCGAACGCCTCGATTCTCGCCTCGTCGCGGATCAACTTCGCGATGGGGCGTGACTACATCGTCACGCCGGCGCTCAACGAGATCCACGGCCGGTTCGGGACCCCCTACCGGGCGATCGGGATCACCGGCGGGCTCATTCTTCTGTTCATCGTCGTCGGCGATCTGACGCTGTTGTCCGGGGCCGCTTCGGGACTCCACCTCATCATCTACGGGCTGTTGAACATCGCGCTCATCGTGATGCGCCACGTCGCCCCCGAGGAGTACACCCCGGAGTTCATCGTTCCGTTGTACCCGCTGTTGCCGATTCTCGGCGTCGTGTCCTCGTTTGCGCTGTTGGTCTTCGTCTCCGGGGACGCGCTGGCGTTGTCGTTCGGCATCGCGGGGGCGGCGCTCCTGTGGTACTTCCTGTACGCGCGGACCCGAACCGAGAAACAGGGGATCCTCTCGAAACACATCCTCTCGCGCTCGCGGAAGATGCCCGACGCGGCCGTGAGCGCCGCCGCGAGCGTCAAGCCGGACGGCGGGCAGTACCGTGTGATGGTGCCGCTTGCCAACCCCGCACACGAACAGGAGCTCATCACCCTCGCCAGCGCAATCGCCAAACAGCGTGGCGGCACCGTCGTCGCCACCCACATCGTCACGGTCCCCGACCAGACGGCGCTGGCGGCCGCCGCCGACCGATCCGACGACATCGACGAGAGCTCGAAACACCTGCTCGACAACGCCCGCGCGGATGCCGAAACGTTTGGCGTCGGCGTCGAGACGCACACGATCCTGTCGCACAAGTCCTACGAGGCGATCTTCGACGCCGCCCGGACCCACACGGCCGACCTCGTCGTGATGGGATGGGGCCCTAACTCGCACGGCTCGCCCGGCCGGGCGGAGTCGGCGATCGACGAACTCACCGAGGCGGTTCCGTGTGACTTCCTGATCTTCCGTGACCGCGGGCTCGACCCCTCGCGTATCCTGCTCCCGACGGCGGGCGGCCCCGACTCGGAGCTGTCGGCTGCCGTCGCGAAACTGCTTCGGGCGGAATTCGACGCCGAGATCACCCTCCTGAACGTCGACGACGACCGGGAGGCCGGCGAGCGGTTCCTCGAGGCGTGGGCGGCTGACAACGGGCTGGACGACGCCGACCTGCTCGTCACGTCCGGTGACCCGGAGACGGAGATCCGGAACGCCACCGACGACGCGACGTTCCTGCTCATCGGGGCGACCGAGGAGGGGCTGCTCCGTCGGCTCGTCTCCGGGTCGCTCGTCTTGGACGTCGTCGACGGCGTCGACTGTTCGGTCCTGCTCGCGGAGAAGCATCGTGACCGCGGGCTGCTCGAACGGCTGCTGTGACGGCTGGTCACAACTGAACCGAACCGCCGGATCCGTCGACGACGCGATTCCGGTCGTGAGGACGGGTGTCCCACCGGCGGCCGAGACCGATACCGGCGGGATTTATGCGGCCGCCCGACCCTCAGCCGGACGATGCGCTTACACGAACATCAGGCGAAGGACATCTTCGCCGACGCCGGGGTGCCGGTGCCCGACTCCCGACTCGCGGCTACCGTCGAGGAGGTCCTCGACGCGACCGACGCCATCGGCTTCCCGGCGGCGATCAAGGCACAGGTACACGTCGGCGGCCGCGGGAAGGCCGGCGGCATCGCGGTCGCGACGGACGAGTCCGAGGCCCGTGGGTACGCCGAGGCGATCCTCGGGATGGACCTGAAGGGCTACGAGGTCGGGACAGTCCTCGTCGAGGCCGGTGTCGACTTCGAGACCGAACTCTACGTGGGGATCACGATGGACCGCGACGAGGGCGAACCCGTCGTGATGGTGTCTACCGAGGGCGGTGTCGACATCGAATCCGTCGCCGAGCGGACCCCCGACCGGATCGCCCGCGAGCACGTCGACCCCGCGTTCGGACTCCACCCGTACCAGGCCCGAAGAGCCGTCTACGATGCGGGGATCCCAAGCGACGTCGCCGGCGACGTGGCGTCGATCGTGTCGGCGCTGTACGACCTCTACGAGTCGAAGGACGCCTCCGAGATCGAGATCAATCCCGTGATGGTCACGTCGGACCGCGAGGTCGTCGCCGCCGACGGCGTCATGAACGTCGACGAGGACGCGCTGTTCCGCCACCCCGACCTCGCGGCGATGGAAGACGAGACCGCGGGCGACGAACTCGAGGCGAAGGCCAACGACTACGGCTTCGACTACGTCCGACTCGACGGCAACGTCGGCATCATCGGCAACGGGGCGGGGTTGGTGATGGCCACGCTCGACCTCGTGGATCATTACGGGGGAGCGCCCGCAAACTTCCTCGACATCGGTGGCGGGGCGAAGGCCGAACGCGTCGCGAACGCCCTGGATATGGTCTTCGCCGACGAGAACGTCGACAGCGTGGTGTTCAATATCTTCGGCGGGATCACCCGGGGCGACGAGGTCGCAACGGGGATCAACGAGGCGCTGGGACGGTTCGACGAGATCCCAAAGCGGGTTGTGGTCCGGTTGGCGGGTACCAACGCCGAGGACGGAATGGAGATCCTGAACACGGACCTCGTCGACGTCGAGGCGACCCTCGACGACGCGGTTCGGCGGGCGGTTGCGAACGCGGAGGGCGCACGATGAGCGTCTTCGTCGACAACGATACGCGCGTGGTTGTACAGGGTATCACCGGCGGCGAGGGCAACTTCCACACCGAGCAGATGATCGAGTACGGCACGAACGTCGTCGCGGGCGCAGTGCCCGGGAAGGGCGGCCAGGAGATCTCCGGCGTCCCGGTGTACGACACCGTCGACGGGGCCGTCGAGGCCGAAGACGCCGACGCCTCCGTCGTGTTCGTGCCGCCGGCGTTCGCGGGCGACGCGGTCTTCGAGGCGCTGGACGCCGACCTCGACACGGTCGTCGCCATCACCGAGGGCATCCCCACGCAGGACATGGCGAAAGTCAACAGGCGCCTCTCCGCGGTCGACACCCGGTTGATCGGTCCCAACTGCCCGGGGATAATCACGCCCGGCGAGGCCAAACTCGGGATCCTCCCGGGCAACATCTTCGAGTCCGGAAACGTCGGGTTGGTCTCGCGGTCCGGCACCCTGACCTACCAGGTGGTCTCGAACCTCACTGACCGGGGGATCGGCCAGACGACCGCGATCGGGATCGGCGGCGACCCGATCATCGGGACCGCCTTCGTTGACGCCTTGGAGGCGTTCGAGGCCGACACCGACACCCACGCCGTGGTGATGTGCGGCGAGATCGGCGGCGAGGACGAAGAGCGGGCCGCGCGGTACATCTCGGAGTACATGGACACGCCCGTGGCGGGGTTCATCGCCGGCCGGACCGCCCCCCCGGGCAAGCGGATGGGCCACGCGGGTGCCATCGTCTCGGGGTCGGGCACTGGAACTGCCGAATCGAAGATCACCGCGCTCAACGACGCCGGCGTCCCCGTCGGCGATACCCCGGGTGAAGTCGCGGACCACGTCGCGGACTTCCTGTAGCGGACCGTTCGCGGCGTCCTGCGACCCCTTCGCCGACCGCCGGCCGTCCCCTTGATCGCGGCGAACCGGGACTCCGCGCGTGTCGTCGGAGCAGCGTGCCGCCCCCACCGTCGACTCCGCTACCGGAACCGCCGGACGACGGGCGTCGCCGACCGGACCAGCTGATCGACCGTCGTGACCGCCTCGTCGGCCGTCTCGGAGTCAACGCCGTCGCCGTACTTCGCCCGCTCGTACAGTTCCACCACCCGATGTACGTCCGGACTGTCGAACCGCCCGGTCGCGACCGACTCGACGTACGCCCGTGGGGTTTCACCCGGCCGGCGGGGTCGGAATCGCCGCTCGAGCAGGACCGCGAGCCGACGGTACGCTCGGACGGCGTCGGTGTCGGGGTCGCGCCGCCGCTGGAACTGCGCGGCGAGCAGGCCCGCGGTCCGCGTAACCGTTCCAGTCCGGTACGCTCCGGCGGTGACACCGACAAGGGCAACTGCGCCGACGAGTAGCGCCCGGGTCGACGGGAGCGACGGGAGCCACGGCGTATCGTCACTGCTATCGCTGCCGGCCCCGGAGCCCCTGTCCTGCTGGGTCGCCGCGGTCCGAGTAAGGTTCGCGTCCCCGCCGCCCGAGGGATTCAGACCCGTTGGCGTTACACCCCCGCCGACCTCGATATTACCCGCTTCCCCGTCGGCGACCGCGGGCGTCGTCGCCGAGCCGTTGGTGCCTGCGACGTCGACGTCCTCGGTGCCGCTCTGTCTTGCCTCGGTCAGCCTCGTGTTTTCGGCGGTCTCACGCGGACCGGCAGGAGTCGGATCGAACCGGATCCACCCCACGTCCGGGAAGTACACCTCCACCCACGCGTGGGAGTTGAGCCCGCGAACGACACGCTCGTTGTCGCCAACGGCTTCCCCTGGGGTGTACCCCGTGGCGAACCGTGCGGGCACCCCTTGCGACCGGAGCATCACCACCATGGTCGTGGCGTAGTAGGTGCAGTAGCCCGCCTCCCGCTCGAAGAGGAACGTATCGGCGACGTCGCCCGACGGTTCGGGAACGCTCAACGAGTACTCCTTCTCCGATTCCAGGTACCGTTCGACCGCGACCGCGGCGTCGTACGGCGTCTCGGCGTCGCTAACGACGTCCGCCGACCGGTCGCGTACGCGGTCCGTGGTACTCCCCGGAAGCTGGAGGTAGACATCGGTGATGCGGTCCGGGTAGTCCGTTCCCGCGCGCCGGAGGTCGTCGCCGGTGGCGGTCGGGACCCGACTCGTGACGCCGTAGGTATCGCCCGGTTGCAGCGACTGCCCGGGCCGAATACTGCCCTGGGAGGTCACCGTCGCCCCGGACGCGACACCGCCGGTGATCTCGATGGGCTTCCACGCCGCGGGTAGGACCGACATCGGATCCTCGGCGGTGACGCGCTGCCGGAGCGTCTCAGCCTCGCCCGGAGGGCCTACAACCTCGCCCTCGTACGCCCGGTCGTTACCGGTTCGAACCCACCCGTCACCGGTGTATCTGTCGTACGACCCGGTCTGCCAGTACGTCGCCGTCCGGCTCTCGACGGTGAACCGAACCGACGGCGACAGCCGGATGTTGCCGACGACGTCGACGCTGTCGTCGGCCTCGACGAGGCTGGCTTCGACGGTCGGCGAATCGCGATCGGGTAACAGCGGCGACGTCGCCGCCCCCGGCACCACCGACAGCGTCGCCGACGCGACGATCATCGCCGCCAGCACCACAGTTACCACGTCCGCCTGCCCGATCCCGGTACCGTGCCGCTCAGCCGTCGCCGCCGCGGCCACGAGGGTCGCACCAATCACGCCCACAAGCGCCGTCGTCCCCTCGGCGTCGCCGGTGAGTACGACGAGTGCCAGCGCGGCGCCGCCGGCCGCGGCGGCGAGGCCGTACCGCCGGCGGACCACGAGGTACCACGAGAGGAACACCGGTCCGGGGACGATCGCGGTCGCCCACGTTCCCGCGCCGACCAATCGGAGGATCGACAGCCCGGTCAGGAGCGCAACGGTGTCACTGATGATCCGGCCGGGAGTCAGCACCTGGAGCTGGCTCGCGGGCAGCGTCAGGAGGTAGCCGGTGAACCCCACAGCAACGAGCAGCGAGGTCACGCCCACGGCGACCCGCGCGCCGACGAACCGGCCGACAACGACGCCTAACACGGCCGCAGCCGCGACCGCACCGGCAAACCGGAGACTCCCCCCGACCACGTCGGTCACGTGCCACAGGACGCTCACGTACGCCCACGTGAGGGCCGCGAGTCCGGCCGCCGCGGCCGTGCGGCTTCCACCGATCCGGCCGAGCGGCCCGAACCCCCCGGTCGAACCGCCACCGTCCGACGCCCCCGGCTGCTGCGGTCGTGGGGCGCTCACTCGACGCCCCCCGATCCGACTTCGTCCGCGCCCGTCGGGGCGGTTCCGCCTCCGTTGTCACCCGCGCCGTCCGGGACGACGCTGCGGCCGCCCGACCCGCCCGTCGCGGGCGCGGTTCGCCCCTCGCCCCCGGTCCCCGATCGGCCCGCCCGGTCAGCGACGTCGTCTACGTCCGTAATCGACACGACGTCGTCGATCCGCCCCTCGAAGCGGTACTCGCGGCCGTCGACCCGAATCGACACCGTGTCGTCCTCGGCGACCACGACGACGTCGGCGTCCTCGACCGGGACGCGGCCGCCCGACGCGACCGCGAGGTGGCGAAGCGCCGGTCGGATCCGGCCCGGGGCGGCGTCGACGCTCCCCGAGGGCGTCGTGAGTGTGACCGACGCACCGCCGCGGACGAGGGAGACACAGGCCGTCGCGGCGGCGTCGGCCATCCTGTCGGCTGGCGCGTCGGCGGCGCGTTCCGCCGTGTCCCCGGTCGGCGTTTCCCCCCTGTCGCCGCCCTGCGAGGCGCCAGTATCGGTGCCGACCGCGACCGCCACCCGGTCGGGGTCGGCCCGGTCGGCGAACTCCTGGACCATCAACTCGTCGTGGCGCGCCGACGATTTCCAGTGGATGTCGCGTAACGAGTCCCCGCGGACGTACTCCCGGAGGTCGTCGAACTCGTCGCGCCGCGTCGACGCCTGCGGCCGGGTTGCGGCTCGTAGTTCCGCGCCGATGTCGTTCGGAAGCATTCCGATCCGGGGAAAGGCGACGAGCGTGTCGCGGTTGTCGACCGTTCTCGACCGTTTGAGCAATCCGAGCGCGTCGGTCGTGACGACGGTCGCGGGGCCGATGGTGTGCTCCCCGCGGCGCTGCGGGACGGCGGTGTACTGTACCGGGGTGCCGCCAACTGCGGCGTCGACGACCGCCTCGTCGGGTTCGATCCCGTTCCGCTGGCGATCCACGGGGTCGACGCCGGTCGGGAGCCGGTCCCGGATCGTGACCGGGGCCGTCCGGTCGCCGTCGAGGGTGAGTCCGAGCGTGGCGGCCGTTCCGGCGACGTCCGCCGCCGGGACCAGCCGGTCGATATCGAACTCGGGGGTCCGCCGGACCTGGATCGCGGCGGCGACGAGGGCGACCACGCCGGGGAGCACGACCGCGTCGAGCGCCCGCGCTCCGAAGGTCGTCCCCGCGAGGAGCGCGGCAGCCACCGCGCCGCCGACCACGTAGCCGCGACGTGTCGGCCGCATACTCACCCGACAGCGACCTCCTCGAGCGCGCGCTCGACGATCACGCCCCCGTCGGCGTCGGTGTCGGTCCGCACCCGGTGGCCCCACACCGTCGGCGCCTCGGTCTGCACGTCGTCGGGGATAACGTACTCACGGCCCTCGAATACGGCCCGGACCTGTGACGCCCGAACGAGAGCGATCGCGCCGCGTGGACTGGCCCCCAACCGGGCGTGGTCGCGGGTGTAGCCCGCCAGCCGGGTGATGTACGACCGTATCGGCTCTGCGACCGTCACGTCGGCGACGGTCCTCCGCGCTCGCCGGACGTCCTCGACGGTGGCGACGGATCCGAGCGAGTCGATCGGGTGACCGCCGGTGATCCGCCCGAGGAGTTCGGTCTCCTCGGTCGCCTCCGGGTAGCCGAGCCGGACCTTCTTCGTGAAGCGGTCGATCTCCGCGACCGGCAACTCGTAGGTCCGGCCGGGTTCGACGTCGTTCTGGGTTGCGATCACGATGAAGGGGTCCGGCACCGGGTAGGTCTCGCCGTCGACCGTGACCTGTTGTTCGGACATCACTTCCAGCAGCGCCGCCTGCGTCTTCGGCGGCGCGCGGTTGATCTCGTCGCCGAGGACGACGTTCCCGAACACCGGACCGGGCTGGAACTCGAACTCCCGGGTCTTCTCGTTGAAGACGCTCACCCCGGTCACGTCGGCGGGGAGCAGGTCGGGCGTGAACTGCACCCGGTTGAACGAACACTCCAGCGAGGTCGCCACCGCCCGGGCCAGCATCGTCTTGCCGACGCCGGGGACGTCCTCGAGCAGGAGGTTCCCGCGCGCGAACAGCGTCACCAGGATGTGCTCGATCGCGTCGCGGTGGCCGACGATAACGCGTTCGACGTTGTCGACGATCCGTGTGGTCAGTTCCGCCGCCTCCTCGAGGTCGAGCGGGGGCGGGTCGGTAGTCGATTCCGGATCAGTGACGGCGTCTGCGTCGGTCATGTGTTACGGAGTGTCGACCGGCCCGGTTCGGCGCGTCGTCCCCGGTCCGTGGTATCATACCGGCGTAGTCCCTGCGTGTACGTAACTCTGCTGGGGCTGTGTCCCGGGAGCGTGTGACTCCGGAGTGAACATATCGCTCCGGAGCGTTCCGGGGCCCGGGATAGTGACAGTAGTGCCGCTCGCTTCGCCGGGAGTCGACGACCCACCTCCGCGCGCTAGTGGGATTTTTACCCCTCGACCGCCGTCCGGTACGTATGAACGGTGCGGACGCTAACGCGGCGGACGGGACCGGTGACCGTGCCGACGCGGACGCCGACCGAACGGAAGCGCCGAGCGGCGGGTCCGGGGCGTCGACAGCGGGGGCCGGAGCCGACGACTCCCGGCCCGAGGGCCCGCCCGAGACGATGCTCGACCGTGCCGGGGAGCTTACGCCGATGCTCTCGCAGTACCTCGAACTCTGCCGGGATCACCCCGACGCCGTCGTGCTTTTCCAGGTGGGTGACTTCTACGAGGCGTTCTGCGAGGCCGCCGAAGCCGTCGCCCGGGTGTGTGAGGTGACGCTCACACAGCGGGAGGACTCCACCGGCACGTACCCGATGGCGGGGGTTCCGATCGACAACGCCGCGTCCTACCTGGAGGCGCTGCTCGACGCCGACTACCGGGTTGCCATCGCCGACCAAGTCGAGGACGCCGAGGAGGCCACCGGACTGGTCGACCGCGCGGTCACGAACGTCGTCAGCCCCGGCACCGTAGTCGACGACGACCTCCTCGAGCGGGCGACCGCGACGTACCTGGCCGCGCTGGTGGTGGACGACTCCGGTGGCCCGGACGACGCCGACGACCCATCGGCTGCGCTCGCGACCCTCGACGTCTCTACCGGGGAGTGCCGGATCACGGCGGGGTCAGCCGACCGGATCCGCGGGGAACTCGGCCGCCTCGCGCCCGCGGAGGTGGTCGTCGACCCCGATACCGACCTCGACACGTCGACGCTGGCGTTCGAGACGATGGTGACGGAACGTGACCCCGCGGTGTTCGCGGTCGAAGCCGCCGACGCGACGCTGTCCGCGTACGTCGCCGAACCCGCAGCCGTCCTCGACGCCCCGATCGAGCGCCGTGCGGTCGGCGGGTTGCTGTCGTACGCCGAGTACACACAGGGCGACGACGGGGCGCTCCCGTACGTCTCGCGGGTGCAACGCTACGAGCTTCGGCAGTCGCTCCGGCTGGACGCGACCGCGATGCGGAGTCTCGAACTGTTCGAATCACGGCACCCCGGCGGGGGCGGGACGCTTGTCGGGACCGTCGACCGGACCGTGTCGGCACTCGGCCGTCGTCGGCTCGACGCGTGGCTTCGCCGGCCGCTGGTCGACGAAAGACGGATCGAGCGCCGTCACGACGCGGTCGCGGAGCTCCTGGGCCGGCCGATCGCCCGCGAGGCCGTCCGTGAACACCTTGCGAACGTCTACGACCTCGAACGCCTGGCCGCGCGGATCTCCCAGGAACGCGCCGACGCCCGCGACCTCCGGTCGCTTCGGGCGACCCTCGCCGCGGTTCCGGATCTGAGGGCCGCGCTCGACGACGCCGACTCGGCGGCGCTCCGTGACCTCCACGGCTCCCTCGACGAACTCGCGGACGTCCGTGACCTGATCGACCGCGCGATCGTCCCCGACCCTCCGCAGGAGATAACCGAGGGCGGCGTCGTTCGCGACGGGTTCGACGACGAACTCGACGACCTCCGCGCCGCCGAACGGGAGGGTCGGGAGTGGGTGTCGTCGCTGGAGGACCGCGAGCGCGAGCGCACCGGGATCGACTCCCTGGAGGTGGGGTACACCCAGGTCCACGGCTACTACATCGAAGTTACTGATCCCAACCTCGACCGGGTGCCGGACGACTACACCCGCCGGCAGACCCTCAAGAACGCCGAGCGGTACTACACCCCCGAACTGAAGCGTCGGGAGGAGGAGATCCTCTCGGCGACCGAGCGTGCCGACTCCCTGGAGTACGAAACCTTCCGGGAGGTCCGATCGCGGGTCGCCGCCGAGACCGAGCGGCTCCAGTCGCTCGCGGACGCCCTCGCCCGACTCGACACCCTCGCGGCGTTCGCGACTGTCGCCGCCGACGCGGACTACATCCGCCCCACGATGGGCGCCGAGACGCTCCGGATCGATGCCGGCCGCCACCCGGTGGTCGAGCGGACGGAGTCGGAGTTCGTCCCCAACGGGATCGACTTCGCCGAGGGGAGTATCGCGGTGATCACCGGGCCGAACATGAGCGGGAAGTCGACGTACATGCGCCAGGTCGCGCTCGTCTGTCTGCTGGCACAGGCCGGGAGCTTCGTCCCTGCTGACGCCGCGGCGCTTCCGGTCGTGGACCGGATCTTCACCCGTGTGGGCGCCTCCGACGACATCGCGGGCGGGCAGTCGACGTTCATGCGCGAGATGGCGGAACTCACCGACATCCTCCACGACGCGACCGACGAGTCCCTGGTACTGCTCGACGAGGTCGGCCGTGGCACCTCCACCGCGGACGGCCTCGCGATCGCCCGCGCGACAACGGAGTTCGTTCACGACGAGGTCGGCGCCACAACCCTGTTTGCGACGCACTACCACGACCTGACCGGCCTCGCGGCCGACCTCCCGAACGCGTTCAACCGCCACTTCAGGGTGAGCAGACGGGAGAGCGAACGCGACGGGGGAGACCCCACGGACTCGGCCCCCGACAGCACCGAGGTTACGTTCCTCCACCGCGTCGCGGACGGCCCCTCGTCGTCGTCGTACGGCGTCGAGGTCGCGAAGCTCGCGGGCGTCCCGGATCAGGTCGTCGAGCGCGCACGCGAGTTCGTCCGCGGGTCGGCCGGCGACGCGGCCGACAGCGACACGGCGACCGACACGCCGGCGTCCCCGATACCGTCACCCGCGACGGCCCGGGATCCGTCCGGCGACCGCCGGCACCCGCCGGATCCCGACGCCGGTCCGGCCCCGAGTTCACACTCCGACCGCGGCGACACCCCCGTCGCGGACGTCGAGGAACTCGAACCCGGCGTTCACGACGGTGATCTCGGCGACTCGGCGCCGACGGCGGCCGAGCGAGACGTTCTCGAGGCACTCCGGGATGTCGAAGTCGCCCGAACAACCCCGCTCGAAGCCCTGAATACGCTAGAGAACCTCCGGCGACGACTGAATGAGTGACGACCGCCCCACGCCCGTAGTCGACCGCCCGGTACGACGGCTCAACGACGCCACCGTCGCGAGCGTGGCCGCCGGCGAGGTCGTCACCCGCCCCGCGGACGTGGTGGTCGAACTCGTCGAAAACGCCCTCGATGCGGGCGCCACCCGGATCGACGTCGCCGTGGCGGGTGACGGCACCGAGCGGATCCGCGTCAGCGACGACGGCTGCGGACTGGACCGCCCGGACGCGACGCTCGCGGTCGAGCGACACACGACGAGCAAACTCGAATCCGGGGCCGACGTCGAAACCGCCGACACGCTCGGGTTCCGCGGGGAGGCACTCGCCAGTATCGCCACCGTCGCCGACCTCGAACTCGTGACCAACGACGGCGGTCCGCGCGGCACGCGCGTCACCGCAACCGACGGACCGGGTGCGGACCGTGTCGAGACCACCGGCCGGGGCCGTGGAACCACCGTGACCGTCCGGGAGTTGTTCGCCGACACGCCGGCCCGCCGAGCGTCGCTATCGGCTGCGCGAACCGAGTTCGGACGGGTCAGCGACGCGGTCTCCCGGTACGCGCTGGCTCGTCCCGACGTGAGTGTATCGCTGACGCACGACGGCAGCGCGGTCCTTTCGGCGCCCGGTACCGGCGCGTACGCCGACGCGCTCCTCGGCGTCTACGACCGGAAGGTCGCCTCACGAGCGACGGCGTTCGACGCGACTCGGGGTGTCGGTGCCGGGGACGGCGCGGGAAGCGACACCGACACCGAGATTTTTCCGAGCGAAGTAAGCGGGGCAGCCGACCTCCACCTCCGCGGCGCCCTCGTTCAGCCGTCGGTGACCCGCGCCCGCCGCGATCACGTCTACGTCGATGTCGGCGGCCGCCCGGTCCGCAACAGTCGGCTCCGACGGGCCGTCGTCGACGGGTACGGCGACCTCCTCCCGGACGGTCGCGCGCCGGTCGTCGCCGTGTCGGTGTCGGTTCCCGACCGGTGGGCTGACCACAACGTCCACCCCCGGAAACGGGAGGTTCGGCTCCGCGCGCCCGACGTCGTTGCCGGGGCCGTCGAGTCCGCCGTCGCCGACGCGCTGTCGACCGCGGACCGACGGCACACCGAGGACATCTCGATGGGTCTCGACGGCGCGGTCGACCCCGTCTCCCCCGCGGACGGCGCGTTCGCGGCGGCGACGTTTCTCGGCCAGTTCCGCGGGCTCTACCTGCTGTGTGCGTTCGAGGGTGACCTCCTGGTCGTCGATCAACACGCCGCCCACGAGCGGATCAACTACGAGCGGCTACGCGAGGCTGTCGACGGCGACCTCCCGACTGCGCCGATCGACCCGCCGGCGCGCGTATCGCTGACCCCCGCGCAGTCCGCGGCCGCGGCGTCCCACCGCGAGGCGCTCGCGGAACTGGGGTACGCGATCGACACGGCGAGCGAGTCGGCAGTCCGGGTCCGGTCGGTTCCGGCGCCGCTGTCCCGGGCCGCCGACCCCGAGTCCGTCCGGGACGCGCTCGACGCGGTGAGACGCGGCGAAACGCCCGATAACGAGCGCGACGACCGACTGAAGGACCTCGCGTGTCACCCGTCGCTGAAAGCCGGCGACGACCTCACCGACGCCGCGGCCGAACAGTTACTCGACCGACTCGGCGCGTGCGAGAACCCTTACAACTGCCCGCACGGCCGGCCGACGGTGCTCTCCATCGAGGAGGAGACGCTCGTCCGCGGGTTCGGTCGGCGGAGCACGCGACTGGAGTGACCGGGTCGGTCGGCGGAGCACGCGGCTGACGCGGCCGGGTCGGCGCGGCTACGGCCGGCACCGACACCTACCACTCCTTGCACTCCGCACACACCTGACCCGACTCCCCCGACCAGAGTTGTTCGACCGTCGCCCCGCACTCGGCGCACCCGACGCTGCCGGGGTCCCAGCGGTAAGTGACGGCTGCCGGCTCGACGCCGTCTGAGGGTTCGAGGCGAGCGTCGTCGGCGTCAGGCTCGGAGTCGGCGCTGGGATCAGGCGTGGACTCGATGCCGGGATCGGAGCCAGCGTCGGAACCGGACTCGATGTCGAGATCGGACTCGGAGTCAACGCCGGGATCGGAGTCGGCGTCGCTTCTCGATTCCCGGTCCGTGCCCTCGCCGTCCGTCCCCTCCGACGTGCCGTCCAGAAACTCCTCGAGCGACCGGTCCCGGCCCATACGTACACCTACCCACGCGGGAGCATATGAATGGCGGCTCGGGTTCGAGGGTGGTCCCGTACACACAAATACGAGGCCGACCAACCCCCTGTATGGTCACTGTCGTGGACCTCATCGTCCAACTGGTCGTCAGCGTCGTCGATCTCGTCCGGATCTTCCTGCTGGAAGTGCTCCTCGGTGTCGGCCCGCTCACCGCGGTGTCGTTCCTCGTCGGGGCCGGGCTGACGACCGCCGCGGTCGGGGCCTTCGGGTACCTCGTCGTCGGCGCCGCCCGCAATCAACTCACCGGATCGGGTGCCAGCGCCCGTGACTCCGGGTCCGAGGAGACCGCACGGTAGCGCCCTCCCGCCGTCGGCGACACCGACGCCACCGCCGAGCTACCTCGACGCGCTCTCCCGCCACGCTGTAGCCGCTAGTTCGACCGCGGTCTCGGGGTCCGGCCCCAGCGGCGATCCGACCACGATCCCGTCGGTGTGGTCCCGGAGCGCCGCCATCCGGTCGGTCACGGCCGCCGGCGTCCCCGCGATCGAGAACGCGTCGATCATCCCGTCGGTGACCAACTCGAACGCCTCGGTGAACTCCCCCGCGGCGATGTGGTCGCCGATGGTCGCCGCTGCGTCGTCGTCGATCCCGTGCCGCTCTAAGACCGGCGGCGCCGCGCCCGCGACGATGAACGCCACCGGCGGCCGGGCGGCCCCGCGGGCAGCCGCGGCGTCGTGAGCGACGCTGACGCTGGCGTACGCTAAGAGGTCGAACGCGCCTCTGTCGTCTGGACGGTCCGCAGACCCCTCCTCGACCCGGTCGCGCGCCCACGCCAAGTCGTCGGGATGGGAGCCGTTGAACAGCAGCCCGTCGGCGTGTTTCCCAGCCATCCGGCACATGTGCGGCCCTTCGCCGCCGACGTAAACCGGGACCTCGCCCGGCGTCTCGAAATTCAGCCCCGCGTCGTCGGCCTCGAAGGTCCCCTCGTGGGTGACCCGCTCGCCAGCCCAGAGGTCCTGGGCGATCTTGAACGCCTCCAGCACCGATCGGAGCCCTCGCTCGTCGTCGAGTCCGAGGTTCCGGAGCGTCGAGGGGTCGCCCGGCCCGATCCCGAAGGCGGCGCGGCCACCCGACAGTTCCGCGACCGTGGCGGTCTTTCCGGCCAGCGTGACCGGGTGGAGCTCGTAGGGGTTCGCCACGCCCGGTCCCAGCCGGATCCGCTCAGTCGCGTCCGCCAACCGCGTGAGCGTCGCGAACGGGTCACGGTTGTTGTAGTGACACGACACGAACACGACGTCGTACCCCGCGTCCTCGGCAGTCACACCCTGGCTGACGATCTCCGGGATGGGATCGTCGGGGCTCAGTTCGATCCCGAGCGTCGGCGTCGCGTCGGCGGTGTCACGCATACGACCACCCCCGGACGGACTGCCGGATATAATCCGTGTCGATCTCCCGGAAGTGGTCGCCGCTGCCGGCGTGGTCGCCCCACTCGAAGCCGCGGATCACGATCGCGGGGGTCCCGTCGTCGCCCTCGCCGGCCACGAGGTTGGCCGCGGCGGCGAGTTCGTCAACGACGTTCTCGACGGTGACGCCGAGTTCACGGCCGTCGCGGTCGGTTTCACCGCGCCAGTCGCGGGCGGGGTCGAGGCCGGCCCACCCGAGCGCGACGCCGCGCTGGCCGTGGCGGAACGGCCGACCGCAGGTGTCGGTGACGACGACGCGGTCGGCGGGGAGCGCCTCGCGGAGCGCTTCGGCGCTCTCGCCCGGACGCTTCGGGAGCAGCAGGATGTCGCCGTCGGGGACGTTCGATCGGTCGATCCCGGCGTTGACGCCGACGTGACCGAACCGCGTCTCGGTCAGGAGAAACGGCGCTTCCATGAGCACCTCCACGCTTTCTTCCAACACGGCCTGCACGAACCGCGGATCGGGGTCGCCAGCGGCGTGCTCGGCGAGCGTGTCGGCCAACTCTCGCGCCCGCGGGCCGGGCGGGAACGACGCCAGGTCGGCACTCCGGCCTTCCGCTTTCGAGACGGCAGTCGAGGCGACACACACCACGTCGTCGTCGTGGAGGTCGGCGCGGTCGCGTATCAGCGCGCCGACGTCGTCGCCCGGCCGCACTTCGGGGAGATCCGGGACAGCGAACAGTTCCATGCCTACCCATTACGGTGCCGATAAAAAAGTGGACAGGTGTTGGCCAACGTGGCCGGTACCGGAGCTGCGGTCGAACGGGGGATTCTTGACGCCCGGGCGACCACCTCGAGGTGGTGGCGATGACGATGGTTACCCCCACTCAGCCCCGTGTGATGACACCTTCTCACCGAGCCACCGTTTCGGTGCGGTCGGGCCACCTGGCGTGGACCCGGATTCGACTCCCGATCAACTGACGAACTGCAGGAGGTCGGCGCGCTTCTGCTCGGTGAACGTGGCCCCGAGCGCGTCGTTCAGCGCGTCGATGTCCCCACGTTTTGCGGTGATGGGCGCGATCGTCTCGCGCCACTGCTTCCACGGCGGGTACAACCCCAGTCGGTCGCAGAGTGCGTCGAGTCGCTCGTCGCGGTCGTCGACCTTGTCCATCTTGTTGACCGCGACGACCGTCGGGATGTCGAGGTCCCACAGGAATCCGAACAACTCCACGTCGTGGGGGATCTCGTCGGGGCCGGAGTGGCGGTCGATGATGTCGACTGCGCTCTTGCCGTCGACCACGAGCACCCCTGCGAGGATATCGTCGGCGTGTTTCTCGACGTACTGCACCACGTCGGTCTTGATCCGCTCGCGATGTTCCGCTTCGACGCCGGACATGAACCCGAACCCCGGGAGGTCGGTGAACATGAAGTTCTCCGACGCCCAGTCGAAGTGGTTCGGCGACCGCGTGACCCCGGGTTTCCGCCCGGTGGTGATCTTCGAGTGACCGGTCAGTTCGCGCATTACCGTGGACTTCCCGACGTTCGACCGGCCGACGAGCACCACCTCCTCGCGGTCCGGTCGACCTTCGAACATGGCAAAACCGAGGCTGTCGCCCCGCTTAACCCTGGCGTTCGCTCGTCCCGCACCCGCTTTGCCGATTCACGTGGTACTATCTACCAAAAGTTTATGCCACCCAGTTTCGTACGCCCATTCGAGTATGTCAATGAAAACGGTGTTCGACCTTGGCTTCCGAGTGTACGCGATCGGCGTCGGACTTCTAGGGATCGTCACGGCGCTTCTGGCGTTCGAACTCGTCGCCGTCTCGGCGACGATCCTCGGCGGCCTGTGGATCGGGGCGGCCGCACTGGGCGGCGCCATCGTGCTCGGACTCACGCTAGACACTGACGACGTCGTCGAAGCCGACCGGGACACGGCGCGGTGTGACCGGTGGGACGAATGCATGTTCACCGGGTGGCTTCTGAACATCTACCTCATCACCGCCGCCATCTGGGCCGGCGTCTCGTTCGGATGGTTCATCGGCGGCCAGGCAGCTGCGGGGGTTTCGGTCGTCGGCTACGGATGGATCGCGGTTGCGGTCTACGGCGCGATCGTCGCCGCCGGGATCACTGCGACCCACTACGACTTCCTGGTCGAAGCCGTCACTCCGACCGCGAACGTCGAACCCTGACCGGGTCACCCGCCCGAGTGCAACCGTCGGCCGTCCGGCTCGGAGTCGGCCGATGTCGACAGTTCGTCGCCTGCCTGCCGCAAAACAGTCGACATCGACGGCCGGGCGATACTGCGTTATTCCGGCAAAAACTCGTCTTCACGCGCCAGCAGGATCCCCTCCAGCGTCGCGTCGTTCGTCGGCTGCGACCGTGCAACGTCGAGTGCCTCACCTACCGGCACCGACCGGACGGACAGGAACTCGTTGTCGTCGAGGTCCGGTTCGACGGGTTCGAGATCCGTCGCGAACACGAACCCGCGGCGGTGCCGGAGCAGCCCGGTTGCAACCCAGAAGTCCTGGAGGAGCGCGGTACTCCCGGCTGCGAACCCGGTCTCCTCCGCGAGTTCCCGCTCGGCGGCCGCGGTGAACGACTCCCCAGCTTCGACCACCCCTGCGGGGAGCTCGAACTGGGTTTCCCGGACCGTCGGGCGGTACTGCTCGACGAACA
>CAZDEJ010000014.1:0-26296 GCA_964504395.1 uncultured Halobellus sp.
AACTCCCCTCGTGGGACGACCTCCAGATCCTGACCGCACAGCTCGCGCGCACCCCGCTCGACGACGAGGCGCCGGTCGACACAGAACTCGTGATCGGCCCGAACGCCGAGAACCCCCTGGAACTCGAGATCCCCGTCTTCGTGAGCGACATGAGCTTCGGCGCCCTGAACGAGGAGGCGAAGGTTGCAATTTCAAAAGGCGCGGAACTGGCGGGCACGGGCATCTGTTCCGGGGAGGGCGGGGTGCTCCCCGAAGAGCAGGCGGCGAACTCCCGATACTTCTACGAGTACGCCACCGGGAAGTTCGGGTGGGATATCGAGAAGATCCGGCAGGTCCAGGCGTTCCATTTCAAGGCGGGTCAGGGCGCCAAAACCGGTACTGGCGGCCACCTCCCCGGCGAGAAGGTTCAGGGGAAGATCGCGGAGGTGCGCGACCTCGAACCCGGCACCGACGCGGTCAGCCCCGCCCGGTTCGAGGACCTCGAAACCCCCGCCGAGTTCGCGGCGCTCGCCGACCGGGTCCGGGAGGTCGGCGGCGGCATCCCCGTGGGGTTCAAGCTCTCCGCCCAGCACGTCGAAGACGACATCGACTTCGCGTTGGAAGCCAGCGCGGACTACCTCATCCTCGACGGTCGCGGCGGCGGGACGGGTGCTGCGCCCGACGTGTTCAAGGACAACATCTCCGTGCCCACGATGGCGGCGCTCGCCCGCGCTCGCCGGCACTTGGACGCCCGCGGGCGATCGGACGTCACGCTCATCGCGACCGGTGGGTTGCGGACGGAGTCGGACTTCATCAAAGCGATGGCACTGGGGGCCGACGGTGTGGCAGTCGCAAACTCCGCGATGCAGGCCATCGGGTGTCTGGGGATGCGGGCCTGCGATTCCAACAACTGCCCCGTCGGGATCACGACCCAGCGCGAGGACCTCCGGAGCCGGATCGTAATCGACTCGGCCGCTGAAGGGCTTGAAAACTACTTCCAGGCGACGGTGAAGCTGATGCAGGTGATGGCTCGTGCGTGCGGCCACGACACCCTTTCGGGGTTCGAGCGGCGTGATCTGACCACTTGGAAGAAGGACGTCGCGGAGCTGACCGGTGTGGCGTACGCTGGCGTCGACGACTGAAATCGATGATAAACCTTCCGCCGGTGTGCGGGGCGACCCGCGATCAGCGACAGAGTCTATGTGGTGGACGCCGACATCCACCCATGGGGGTACAACCCAACAACCCCGAGCCGACGCCGGAACGGACCGACGTCATCCCCGAGTCGTACGCGGTATACGTGACCGACGAGTGGGTTCACATATCCCAGTACCGCGTCAACGTCTCCGAACCCGACGGGGCGTGGTACCCCGTTGAGACACTGGACCGGGACAACGAACCAAAGCTCTCGCTGGATCACGCCACACCGATGCCCCCGGAGTCGGACGGATATTGGATCTACAGCCGTACATACAACTGTGAACTGGACTGTGAATAGGTGGCCCCGATGGTCGAACTCATAAGCGTCGCAGCGGTGGCGGACAACGGCGTCATCGGGCGCGACGGGGAACTGCCGTGGCAGTCCATTCCGGCTGACAGAACCCAGTACCGCGAGCGGATCGCCGACGATCCCGTCGTCCTCGGACGGGTCACGTTCGAGTCGATGCTCGGTGACCTCCCCGGGACCGCACAGATCGTGCTGAGCCGGTCGGACCTCGACTTCGATGTCGGAACGGCGCACCACGCCTCCGGCGTGGACGAGGCGATCGCGGCCGTGAAGTCACTCGGAGCCGACCGGGCGCACGTGATCGGCGGCGGGGGGATCTACGATCTCTTCCAGCCCGTGACCGACCGGATGGTGCTGAGCCGGGTCCACGGCGAGTACGAGGGTGACGCGTACTTTCCGGAGTGGGACACGGCGAAGTGGGAGCGGGTCGGCGCCGAGGTGTACGATCGATTCACGCTCGAGGAGTGGGCACGGAGGTAGTGATACCGCATCGACGATGAACACGGACGCGCTTCCCCCCGCTGTCGACGACTACCTCGCGGACAACCGCGGGGAGTTGTTTGCGTATCTCGAGACCCTGGTGGGGTTCGACACGCAGAATCCGCCCGGGAGCACTGCGGATCTCGTCGCGTGGCTGGAGTCGGAGCTCGACGAACCCGAAATCGATGTCGAGCGGTTCGCGGTCGATCCCGAGAAACCGAACCTGCTCGCGACCGTGGAGGGCACCACCGACCGGAAGCTGTGTTTCAACGGTCACGTCGACACCGTCCCGTTCGACCCCCGCGATTGGTCGCAGGACCCGCTGGGCGAGTGGGTCGACGCCGCGGACGCCGACCCGGGCACCGAGGGCGACGGCGACCTGTTCTACGGCCGCGGCACGACGGATATGAAGGGACCGGTTGCGGCGATGGTCCACGTCGCCGTGGCGTACGCGAAAACCGGAACTGAACCGCCGGTCGATCTGCTGTTCGCGTTCGTGAGCGACGAGGAGACCGGCGGCGACGCCGGGCTGACGACGCTGATGAAGACGTCCGAATTTGACCCCGACGCCTGCGTCGTGGGCGAAACCACCGCGCGGAACGGCCGGTACTCCGTCTCCGTCGCCGACCGTGGTAACATCTGGCTCACGCTCGAAGCCACCGGAACGGCCGCTCACGGTTCGCGGCCGATGATCGGGGAGAACGCCATCGATCGCCTGACCGACGCGATCGAGCAGTTGCGGCGCGATTTCGGACACCGAGAGCTGTCGATCGACTCGTCGATGGACGAGATAATCGAGGAGTCAGTCGAATTCTACGAGCCCGAGGCCGGGGCCGAGGCGACCCGCAGGCTGTACCAGTACCCGACGATCAACCTCGGGATCATCGAGGGCGGAACGGCGATCAACACGGTACCGGCCTCGGCGTGTGCGAGAGTCGATATCCGGTTGACCGCCGGCGTCGAGACGGGGGACGCACTCGGCGGGATCCGGAACTGTTTGACCGGAATCGAGGGCATCGAAATCGCGGATATCTCGTGGACTCGCGGGTCGTACGAACCGCTCGGAAGCCCGATCGTCGAAGCGAGCGCGCGGGCAGCCGAACACGTCGTCGACGACCGGGTCTACCGACGGAGCGCGACCGGCGGCGGCGACGCAAAGGTGCTTCGACACGACGGGATTCGGACGGTCGAGTTCGGCTTCGGCACGCAGACGGCACATGGCACTGACGAGTACACGACGGCGGAAGCCCTGGTTCGAAACGCTATCAGCTACGGCACGCTCCCCGCCGTTTACGCGCGACTCGCAGGCGCCGACGGCCGACGGGGGGATCGGAGCCCCTGACCGAGTGCCGCCCCGTTCGCGAATACATATACCGGCCCGCATTCAAGCACACGCATGAGCGGTCAAAACCCCGGAGATTCCGGGTGGTTCCGATACGGGGATCCCCACGACGCCGAATCGGCGGCGACGGCGATCAGGGAGCGAGCGGCCGAACAGCCGCAGAACTGGCCGGCCGAGGCGGTCCAAGCGGGGATCCTCGACAGCGAGGACGCGTACTACGACGCGCTCCACGACGCGACCGTCCGTGCTACACGGGCGGCGGTCAGGGAGCGCGAGACGGCGCCGGGACAGCAGTTACAGCACGCCATCGAAGCAATGGACGACGCCGAACGGACCGCAAACGAGATCGCGGAGCGCGTCGTCGAGTGGGCCGGGTCGCTGGCCGATGGCCGCTCGGACGACGCGGACCGCGCTGCCGACATCCCCGGCGGCGTCGACGGCGCCCGCGCGGTCGCCGCGTGGACACCCGAGACCCCCGCCGAGGAGCGCGTCGTCTCGCTTGCCCAGCGCGCCGTCGACCTCGACGCCGAACGTGCCGAACTGCGGTCGTTCGTCGAGTCGCAGGCGCCGTCGGTCGCACCGAACCTCGCGGAGATGGCGGGCCCCGTTCTGGCGGCGCGACTGCTCTCGCTGGCCGGGGGGCTGGAGTCGCTGGCGAAGCAGCCGTCCGGGACCGTCCAGGTGCTCGGCGCGGAGGACGCGCTGTTCGCACACCTCCGCGGCCGCGGGTCGTCGCCGAAGCACGGCGTGATCTTCACCCACGAGCACGTCCGCGGGACCCACCCCGAGAACCGGGGATCGGCCGCGCGGGCACTCGCCGGAAAGCTCGCGATCGCCGCCCGGATCGATCACTACTCCGGGGAGTTCAGGGAGTCGATCCACGCCGACCTCGCCGACCGGATGGCGACCATCCGCGACCGGGAGGTGGACGGATGATCGACCTCCCGCCGGGGATCCGGCGGCGGCGGTTCGACGGCCGCGAGCGGTTCGCCACCCGCGGGGCGTCGGTGTACGGTGAACCGCGGGACGACGACGGATGGCGGGCGTGGGACGCCGGCCGGTCGAAGCTCGGTGCGATGCTCGAACTCGGAGTCGACCCCGGCTTCGAGGGCGACGACGGCGTCCTCTACTTGGGCGCGGCCTCGGGCACCACCGTCTCCCACGTCGCCGACTTCGCGGGTCCGACATACGCCGTCGAGTTTGCGCCGCGGCCCACCCGGGACCTGCTCGGCGTCGCAGACACCCGCCCGAACCTGTTCCCGCTTCTGAGCGACGCTCGAACGCCCGAGACGTACGCCCACGTCGTCGAAGCCGGTCTCGACTACGTCGTCCAGGACGTCGCGACTCGCGGGCAGGCCACCGTCGCGCTCCGGAACCGACGGTTTCTCGCGCCCGAGGGCCGGCTGGTGGCCGCGATCAAGGCCAGAAGCGAGGACGTACTCGCCGACCCGGACGAGGTCTTTGCGGACGTGCTCGCGGAGCTCCGGGAGGGCTACGCGATTTCGGAGACCCAGCGGCTGGATCGCTTCCACGACGACCACCTCGCGGTCGTCGCCGAGCCCCGCCCCGACGACGGGCGGGCGTAGCGTCCGGGTGTCGTCGGACCCGCTGCGGGCGTCCGGCCCGATCCGTTCCGGTCGCGTCCGGATAGCCGGCGGCTGACCGGACCGCCGCCGACGGCCGGGACTCGACGGGACCGCCGGCGCCCCCGGGGCGACACCGTCGAATCTGTGCTGGCCCTACTGCTCTCGACGCAGTACCGTCGCCGCGGCCCGCGAGATATTTAGTCGGCCGCTCCAAACCACACGTCGATGGAGCTAGGGTCGGCGGCTGCGTTCGACCGAACGGGTACACTCGGTGTCGAAGAGGAGTTCTACATCGTCGACCAGCGCGCACGCCCGACATCGGGGATCCAGGACCTCGTTTACGACCATCCGCCGTCGGGGATCCTCGACGATCGAATCGACCACGAACTGTTCCAGTGTACGATCGAGACGCAGACGCCGATGATCGACGACGTGGACGCGGTCGGCGACGTTGTCCGCGAGGTCCGCGACGCACTCGTCGACCACGCCGCCGACCACGGCTACCGGATCGCCACCGCGGGGTTGCATCCGGCCGCGAACTGGCGCGAACTCGACCACGCAACGAAGCCGCGGTACCAGTCCCAACTCGACCGGATCCAGTACCCGCAACACCGCAACACAACCGCGGGACTCCACGTCCACGTCGGCGTCGACGATCCGGACAAGGCGGCCTGGATCGCGAACGAGCTCCGGTGGTACCTCCCGCCGATGCTGGCGCTGTCCGCCAACTCCCCGTTCTGGTGCGGCTTCGACACCGGGCTGGCTTCG
Source organism: uncultured Halobellus sp. (assembly GCA_964504395.1). Classification (GTDB taxonomy): domain Archaea; phylum Halobacteriota; class Halobacteria; order Halobacteriales; family Haloferacaceae; genus Haloquadratum. The sequence continues at coordinate 5,663 of CAZDEJ010000014.1, forward strand.
GCGCGGGCGAAGATCTTCGAGGGGCTGCCCAACACCGGGATGCCGACCCGGTTCGAGAGCTACGAGGCCTACGAGCGGTTCGAGCGCCTGATGGTCGAGCGGGGGTCGATCGAGGACCGCGGCGAACTCTGGTACGACGTCCGCCCGCACACCGGCCACGGGACTGTCGAGGTCCGGGTACCCGACGCACAGACCGACCCGGCGCGGACTGTTGCGTTCGTGGAGTACGTCCACGCGCTGATCGAGGACCTCGCGGCCCGGTACGAGGACGGCGAGTCCGGGACCGACATCCGGTGGGAGTTCCTCGACGCCAACAAGTGGCGGGCGATGCGCTACGGCCGCGACGCGGAGTTCACCACCCGCGACACCGAGGACACGGTGACGCTCGGGGAGTTCGTCGCCGCCGAGGCCGACCGGCTGGGTGTCGACGGGTTGAGCCGGCTACACGCGGCGGAAAGCGGCGCAGCCCGACAGCGGCGGATCTACCGCGAGGAGGGTCTCGACGTCCTTTCGGAGGCGATCTGTCTGGATTGAGCCGAAGCCGCGACCGATAACGTCTTTATGTAGTGCATCCTGACCTTCGTGATAGAACGCGATGCCCCCGAAGGAACCAACGGACGACGACACGGAACGGACAGACGCGCTCGGGGCGACCGACGGTGTCGATGTCGGTCACGACGCTGACGCCGATGCCGAGGGGGGAAACGGGACCGGCGTCGGTCCCCGCGAACGGCTGGAGCGCGAGGCCGACCGCGCGGTCTCGGAGTTCGACGAGGGACTCGTCGACCTGTTAGCGTGGCTGCTCGACACCGAAACCCGCGCTCGGATCTACGTCTACCTGCGGCAACGGCCCGGGTCAACGAGCGAGGAGGTCGCGAGCGGCACGGGCCTGTACCCCAGTACGGTTCGCGAGGCGCTTGCGGACCTCAACGACGAGGGCACCGTGACGCGCCGAAAGCGCAAACACGACGGCGCGGGAAACAACCCCTACGAGTACACTGCCATCGCGCCGAGCGACCTGGTTCGGAACGTGGCCGGCCAGGTCCAGTCGGAACTGAACACCGTGTTCAACCTGGACGACCGACTCGGCGACGAGGAGCCGGGATCCGGCGTCGACGACGGCCCCGTCAACATCACCGTCGGCGGAACGCGAACGGCCGCAGACGAGTCGGCGGACGACGCCCTCGGCGACGCGGACGGCACCGGCGAATCCGGGGACGATCCCGCCGCGTGACCGCCGCTCGGGACCGAGGTGGGACCGGAGACCCGGCTGTTCCGCGCCATTTTTGGTGCTGCCCGGGACATGTAGGGGCAATGACCGGGCCTTGGACGGACTGGGACCACGTGCTGAAAGTGGACCCCGACAAAGACCTCGTCGACGGCGAGACGTTCAGTGACGTCTGTCAGACGGGGACCGACGCGATCGAGATCGGAGGGACTCTCGACATCACCACCGACAAGATGCAGCGAGTTGTCGACGCCTGCTCCCGGTACGATGTCCCGCTGTACCAGGAGCCGTCGAACCCGGGTGTCGTGATCGAATCCGATCACCTCGACGGCTACCTCGTGCCGACGGTGTTCAACGCCGACTCGTCGTTCTGGGTCACCGGCGCGCACAAGGAGTGGGTTCGAATCGACGGCCCGCTCGACTGGGACCGGACCACGACGGAGGCGTATATCGTTCTGAACCCCGACGCGTCGGTCGCGGAACTCACCGAGGCCAATACCGAGCAGGCTGCCGACGACGTCGCCTCCTTCGCCGCGGTCGCCGAACGGATGTTCGGACAGGAGATCGTCTACGTCGAGTACTCCGGGACGTTCGGCGATCCACGGAAGGTCGCCGCCGCCCAGGACGCGCTTCGGGAGTCGACGCTGTTCTACGGCGGCGGGATCGGCGACTACGACACCGCCTACGAGATGGGCACGCACGCCGACACGGTCGTCGTCGGCGACCTCCTCCACGATCACGGCGTCGACGCCGTCCGGGAGACCGTCGAGGGGGTCAAAGACGCCCACGCTGAGGCCCTCGCGGAGTAGTCCCCGGCTTCCCCGTGTCGGGCCCGCCGTTCCGATTTCCCCGCCGACTCTCCCTTGCAGCGTCGGTCGGGGCTGCCAACCGGTCGTCGCCCCCGTCCCGCCCGGCCGCTCCTCCGCGCAGCCCCGACTCTGCGGCGGCACGGCCCACCAAGCGCGACGCAACACCGACGCCCCCGGCCCCCACGCCGGCGGCCGCCACCGGCCCGACCACCGGAACGGCGGTGGCCCCGATCCCAACGACGCCGACACCGGCCGCCAACCCGGCGAGCGCGCCCGAGACCCGGATCCCGGCGGCCGATAGCGCAAAGCGGGCGTATCCGGCACCGCTCCAGCGGGCCCTCGCCGCGAGCGCGACGGTTCCGACCACCGCGGCGTGCCAGGTCGCGAGCGCGAGCGCTCCGATTCCAACCGCGAGGCCCGGGCCCGGACTCGACCCGACGGTGACCGACCCCGCCTCGACGCCGAGCAGTCCCGATCCGCCGAGCGCCGCCGCGACCGGAACCGTGGCGCCGACGAGGACGCCGGTGCCCCGCACCCCGACTCTCCCCATCGCAACCCAACCGTCGAACCCGGAACCCCGAGGTCCGTGGCGGCGTGCGGCCGTAATGGCGTACCCGACGATCCCGACGACGAGGATCGGCGCCTCCGCGGCGGCGAGTATGAGAAGCGCTCCGAGCACGGCCGTTCGGGTCGGGTCGCTACCGTCTCCCTCCGAGCGGTCGCCCCCGGAGCCGATGGCGGCAACCACCTCCCGCCCGGCGTCGACCAAGGCGTCGATTGCGGTCTGTCGCTGCATCGCGCCGGAGTGGTCCCGTTCCGGTATTTGAACCTTCGGAGCTGAACCGCCCGTCTTTAACTTCGGGCGGCCGGACAACTACGTATGAACGGCAGAACCCACACCGCAGACGTCGCGCCCGGTGAGACAGTAACCGTCGCCGGGTGGGTCCACGAGATCCGCGATCTCGGCGGCATCGCGTTCCTGATCCTGCGTGACGCCTCCGGGAGGATCCAGGTCAAATTCGAGAAAGACGAGATGGACGAGGCCCTTGTCGAGACCGGGCTGGACGTCGCCCGCGAGAGCGTCGTTACCGTCACCGGCGATGCCGAGGAGGAGCCTCGTGCACCCACCGACGTCGAGATCGTGCCGGATTCCATCGACGTGCTCGCCGACTCCGACACCGAACTCCCGTTGGACCCCTCCGGCAAGGTCGACGCCGAACTCTCGACGCGGCTCGACAACCGAACCCTCGACCTCCGGAAGGAGGAGGTGAAGGCGATCTTCGAGATCCGCGCCGAGGTCCTCCGGTCGGTCCGCGAGGCCTTCGGCGACCTCGGGTGCACCGAGATCAACACGCCGAAGATCGTCGCCACCGGAACCGAGGGCGGAACCGAGCTGTTCCCGATCACGTACTTCGGCGAGGAGGCGTTCATGAACCAGTCGCCACAGCTGTTCAAGCAACTGATGATCGGCTCCGGACTGGAGCGCGTCTTCGAGATCGGCCCGATCTTCCGGGCGGAGGAGCACAACACCCCGCGGCACCTCAACGAGGCGACGATGATCGACTTCGAGTCCGCCTTCTTCGACCACACGGAGGCGATGGACGCGTGCGAACACGTCGTCAGAAACGCCTACGAGGGCGTCGCGGCCAACCGCGGGGCGGAACTCGAGCGACTCGGGCTCGAGGACTCCTTCGAGGTGCCCGACGAGGCGTTCCCGCGGCTCACGTATCAGGAGGCGATCGAGCGCATCAACGCGACGGGCGAACTCGACGAACAGCTCGTGTGGGGCGACGACCTCCCCACCGAGGGCGAGCGTGCCCTCGGCGACGACGTCGGCCAGCACTACTTCATCACCGATTGGCCGAGTGAGATCAAGCCGTTCTACATCAAGGATCACGACGACGACGAGCAGCTCTCGACGGGCTTCGACATGATGCACCCCGTTATGGAGCTCGTCTCCGGCGGCCAGCGCGAGCACCGCTACGACCACCTGGTTGCGGGCTTCGAGCAGCAGGGCCTCGACCCCGACCAGTTCGAGTACTACACCAAGATGTTCAGATACGGGATGCCGCCGCACGCCGGGTGGGGGCTCGGCGTCGAGCGCCTCGTGATGACGATGCTGGGGTTGGAGAACATCCGGGAGGCCGTGTTGTTCCCGCGCGATAGACAGCGGCTGAGTCCGTAGACGAAGCCGCTTCTGAGTGTGGGAACCGGAGAGACGAGCGGAGCGAGTCTCTGTTTGTTCCCACGAGACCGACAACGGCTCTCGCCGTAGGAGAGGCCGTTGTGACCGAGCGGCGTCGGACGAACGCAGCGAGTCCAGCGGCGGTCCCTCGGGACCGGCAGCGCCTGTCGCCGCGGGCGACGGCGCGACCGCGAGCGTGGGAGTCAAGCCGAGCCCCGCTCGGTCGCTGTTCCCTCGGGACCGACAGCGCCTATCGCCGCAGGCGACGGCGCGACCGCGAGCGTGGGAGCCAAGCCGAGCCCCGCTCGGTCACTGTTCCCTCGGGACCGACAGCGACACGTACTGCCGGCCATCGTTGCACGAGGCCTCGCGACACCATAGAGCGTCGACCGTCTTCACGTCGGTATATCTGATTAGTTCGTGGAGGCAACGTCCGTGTTCGATTCGACGCCCGCGCAGGATCGCGCCCGATTTAACCCGGGATCCAAAACGCACCTGCAATGAGCGACGAGGCGGCGGCGTTCGTGCCCGGACACATCACGGGGTTTTTCAGCGCTCATCCGAGCGACGACCCATCGAAGGCGGGGTCACGCGGCGCCGGCGTGACGCTGTCGCACGGCGTCGACGTGCGCGTCGACCCCGGCGGCTCCGAACAGCCTCCGGTCACCCTGAACGGCGATCCGATCGCGGTTGACGCCGTCGACAGGGTTCTCAACGCGCTCGACGCGTCGGACGCCACCGTGACGGCTGAGACACCGCTCCCGCTCGGAGCCGGGTTTGGCGTCTCGGGAGCGATGGCGCTCGGCACGGCGTACGCGGTCAACGCGGCGTACGACCGCCGGCGGAGCGAGAACGACCTCGTCGCAGCCGCCCATCGGGCCGACGTCGAAGCGGGGACCGGCCTCGGCGACGTTGTCGCACAGGCCCGCGGCGGACTTCCGATCCGGCTCGCCCCGGGGGATCCGACCCACGGCCGGGTGGACGGGATCCCCACCGCGTCGCGCGTCGAGTACGTGACGTTCGGGTCGGTGTCGACCGAAGCGGTTCTGTCGGGGGACACGACCCGGCTGACCGCCGCCGGGGAGCGCGCGCTCGCCGCCCTCCGTGACGAACCGACGGCCGCCCGACTGCTCGCGCTCTCCCGGCGCTTCGCCCGGGAGGCGGATCTGCTGACCGACCGCGTCGACGACGCCGTCGAGTCGGTCCACGAGGCCGGCGGCGACGCCGCGATGGCGATGCTCGGTGACACCGCGTTCGCGTTCGGCACCGACCTCTCGGACGCGGGCTACGACCCCGAGGTCTGCGGCGTCCACCCCGCCGGGTCGACCCTTCGCGCGCCGGAGTCGGTGGCGTCGATGTCGGACGACACGGCGTGACGCTGGTCACCCCCGAACCGCTGGTCATACTGCCGGCTGTCCGTACATGACGATCTTCCACGCTCCGATGCTGTCGAAACACGTCACCCGACGGGATCCGACGGTCCGGCGACGCCGGCGAGTACGTGCAGGACTCCGTACGCCTCCGGCCCGAACCGGCCGGTTTTTGCCGCCGCCGCCCCGATCACTGGGTATGAGCGAGATCGACGTGCCGGAGAGCCACCCCCGGTACCAGTCGCTGCTCACCCGCCACCGGATCGATGCGGGTGTCGACCGCGGGATCACGAGCAGACAGGGGCTGATCGCGGAGGGTCGCGGCGAGGCGTTCGACTACCTCCTCGGGGAGCGAACGATCCCCGCCGCCGACGACGCCGCCCGTGTGGCCGCCGCGCTACTGTTACTCGCTGACCACCCCGTGGTCTCGGTCAACGGTAACGTGGCCGCGCTCGTTCCCGAAGAGACGGTCGACCTCGCCGCCGCGGTCGGCGCCGACATCGAAGTGAACCTGTTCGACCGGACGGACGACCGGATGCGGGCGATCGCCGCACACCTCCGGGAGCACGGCGTCGACGAGGCGGGTATCGGGGTTCATGGACTCGCGGCCGACGCCCGGATCCCGGGACTCGACCACGGGCGCGCGAAGGTCGACGCTGACGGCATCGGCAGCGCGGACGTGGTCGTGGTTCCACTGGAGGACGGCGACCGGGCGGAGGCGCTTGCGGCGATGGGGAAATCCGAGATCGTGATCGACCTGAACCCGCTGTCGCGGTCGATCGAGGCCGCGACAGTGCCGATCGTCGACAACGTCCTCCGCGCGGTCCCGACCGTCGCCGGCCACGCCCGCGACCTGTCGGGGGCCTCGCGGACGGAGTTGGAAGCGATCCTTCGGGCGTTCGACCCCGAGGACGCACGCACAGCCGCCGAGGACGCGATCCGGTCGGGCGATCTGGAGTAGTCGCGGCCGGGGGCGGCGTTCACTCCTCGCGCAAGTCCGCTTCGGCGAGCGCGTCGTTGAGGTCCTCGCGAACGAACTCCCCGGTCTCCCTGTCCATCGCGGTCGTGACCACCCGGTTCTCCTGGACGCTGGAGCCGTCCCGCAGCAGGAGTCGGAGGTTGCCGTTGTCGCCGGCGCGGGTGACCTTCGCCCGGAGCCCCGTTCGCGACCCGGTGCCGCCGGCGTCGATCGGTCCGGGGACGATCTTCTTGACGTGCGGGTGGTCGGCGACGACCCCGATCGCCCGCCGCCCGGTCCGCCCGCCGATGAGCGTCGAGTGGGAGCCACCGAGTTTCTCCCGGGGAGCGGTTTCGACCACCTCGAGCGACCGCTCGCCGCGGCGCTCCAGAACACGCTCGACGGGGTCGTCGGCCGCGATCCGGTAGAACTCGTGGTGGAGTTGCGCGCGGGCCTCACGCAGCACCGCGCGGTCGCCCGCGGCAAAGACGGTCTCGGGGCGCTTCCGGCGGATATCGTCGGCGACCCGCCCCGCGAAGTTCCGGAGTTCGACCGTTTCGGCCTCGGGATCGTCCTCCGGGACGGTGGTTAGCGTGGTCCGGCCGACGACCGTCCGTCCGTCGAGCATCGTCAACACCACGCGATCGCGTTCGAAGACGACCACGACCGCGTCGCAGTTACCGGTGTTGCAGACCAGACAGTAGTCGCCGGGGCGCTCGAGCGGGCTCCCGCACCGGCGACAGTCCATAGCGGTCCCAACCGGCGAACGGACAAAAGCGCGGCTATACGCGGCTACAACTCGCTCGGCGGAACTTTCAGATACTCGCGGAGCAGCACCGTCGCGTACGACCCCGACGGCAACGAGAACGACAGATCGTAGAGGTCGTTCGCGGGGTCGGTGTCGACGCCTACCCGCGTCCGGAGGAGGACTGCCCGCCGCGTGCCCGTGGAGTGGAACTCGCCCGGAAGGTCGAAGTCCGCGGGCGCGAGGCCGAGGTCGTCGAGGACCGACCGCTCGATCTCGCCGGGTTCGCCATCGGCGAACTCGGTGTCGACGCCGACGAGCGGCGCAGTCACGAACGCCCGGCCACGATCACAGTGGCGCGTCATCACGTCCACGCGGCGGCCGGTCGCGACCTGCGTCCGGCCCGTATCGGGGCGGTAGAGGTCCTCGGGTGCGTCGCCGTCGGCGAAACACACCACGTCGCCTTCGACCGGGCGGGACAGGGGAAGCCCGCGCCGGAGCCGCTCGCTTATGATCCGGTTGAACGCGTACGACTGCGCGGCGTTGACGAACAGCCGCTGGAGGTTCGTCGGCACCGCCTCGAGGGCGTGGCGCCAGTCGTCCGGCGTATCGCCACCTCCGTCGGCCAGCCGGTGGAGCATCGACCGCTCGAACCGGAGCGCCCCCGGCATCCGGTCGATCGCGGCCGCCCAATCGGGGGTGTCGCGTTCGGCCTGCTCGTCCACGAACGCTCTCGCGGCTTGGGTCGACTCGGGCTCGGCCGCGGCGGGATTACCGACGTAGGTCAGAACCGCCTCCCGCCACTCCCCGCGGGCGAGACACAACCCGACCTCGTGGGTGACGGGCCGGCGGCTCCCGAACCGCTGGTGGCCGAAGTAGTTCGGAACGGCGACGTCGACGGGGCCGTCGGATCCCCCGTCTCCGGTCTCCACGCGGAGGTCCACGGTGATTTCTCCCACCGTGTCGGGGTCGGCGTCGCGAACGCGGATCTCGAAGGCGTTCCCCGCCAGGTCGCCGAAGTACAACGACCGCCCGACGCGACCCAGTGCCTCGATTTCGGCGCCGGCGACGTCGGGGAGGTCCGCGGCATCGACGTTCGTGAGCGTGAACAACTGGGTCGTGACCGCGCGTTTGTCCTTCGTCCCCGCCCACGAGACCCGTTCGCGGCTGATCCCGAGTGCGTCCGAGATCCGGCGGGCGAAGTCGTTGGTGTCCCAGTCCCGGAGGGTCGCCCGGACGAGCAGGTGCGGGTAGTCGCCGGTATCGGCATCGAGCGGCGCGGGCGTGGTGGTCTCGACCTCGCGAACCCGGAAATCAGCCGGGTGTGTCCGGAGTCGCCCGCCCGTGCCGGCGGCGTTGCTCCGGTAGTATTCGATCCCGACACGCCGTTCGGTGGGGTGGGCTTCGCGCATCCGATCGAATTTCACTACCGGCTCGGCGGGTAAGGCGACTCCGATTCCTCGGCCGGCGGGGCCCTGTCATCGCTCGGGCTCGGACCCGACCCCGTCCATCCCGGTGATCTCGAACCGGGCGCCGCCCTCGGCTCCTTCGGTCACGTGGACCTCCCAGCCGTGCGCCTCCGCGGCGGCGGCGACGATGTTCAGCCCGAACCCGGTCCCCGCGCTCGCGGTGGTGTAACCGTACTCGAAGACGCGATTTCGGGCTTCGGGCGGGATCCCGGGGCCGTCGTCCTCGACGCCGATCCCGTCGCCGTCGGGTAGCGGGGCGACCGTGACCGTAACGTCGCTCCCGCCGTGTCTGACCGCGTTCTCGAAGAGGTTCTCCAACAACCGGCACAGCCGCTTCGGATCGGCGCAGGCAGTGCCTAACTCCCCCGCGACCACGAGCTCGGCGTCGCAGGTCCGCTCGTCGACGGTCGCGCTCCACGAGTCAGCGACGGCGCTGTTCAGGTCGATCCGTCCGGGGTCGCCGACGTGTTTGTCCCCGCTGACGAGCGTGCGGACGTCGTCGACGATGTCAGCCATTCGGTCGTGGACGCCCTCGAGGCGATCCAGCCACTCCTCGCCACCGGACGACTCCGATCGGAGGATATCCACCTGCGCCTCCGCGGCGTTCAGCGGGCTCCGGAGGTCGTGAGTCAGCACCTCCGCGAACCGCTCGAGCTCGCGCTCCCGCTCGGCGCGGTCGCTCACGTCCCGGACGACGGCCACGACGCACGCCCGGCTCTCGACGGTCGTCACCGAGACGCTCGACTCCGCCCGGAAGGTACTCCCGTCGCGTCGCCGGGCGGTCCACCGGAACGTCGCCGATCCGGCTTCGGTTCCGGCTACCGTCCGGTGTGCCGCCGCGCGTGCATCCGCGACCGCTCCCGGGTTCGCGGCGTAGGCGTCGCGGTCGAGCTCGCGGAACGCCGACGGCGCGTGGCCGAACAGCCGCTCGACAGTGTCGTTGACCGCGACGACTTCGCCGGTATCGGCGTCGGTGACGATCACGGCGTCGGCGATGTCGTCGAGGACTCCGGAAAGCGCGCCGCTTCCGGACGGTGACTCCCTCATCTACCAAACTATTGGGGACGGCCCCGTAGTAAGTCGTTTGGCCGCTACCGGCGTCGTCCCGGGGCGGGATCGGGATCGGGATCGTGAGACACCGACACACCCGTGATCGACGGCCCTACCCGACGGTGGTGCCTACCGGTTGTCGCGTACTCGAACGCGGCCCGTGCGCTCGCCGGCCGCGCCTTCCGGGCACTGACACCTCATCGCACTCAATACAACGACAGATCGCCGGTCACGCGATCCACCTCGTTGTCGTCGCCGGGGCCGACCGCGAGGCAGGTCACCGTTCCCGGCTCCAACTGCGTATGCCCGGCGTCGCGGACAATCGCGTTCGGAAGCCGGCGACGTTCGGCCGCGTCGGCCAGCCGGAACAGTTCGGCCTCGCCGTCGGCCTGCAGGACGATCTTCTTCTGTCCCTCGCCCTTCCACTTCGTTCGGGTCCGCGTACCGGCGTCCTCGTACGCCGACAGCGACGCGTGTGCGACCTGCGCGGCGAGTTTGCCCTGGCCCATCCCGAGGTCCGTCCGGGCGACGATGGCCTGTTTCATACCTCAGGGTGGCGCGCGGCGTCGTATATGTCCTCCCCTCCGACGCCGAACCCCCTGAATTTACGTCGCTGCCCGCCCGCCTCCCGCACGATGATACTCTCGGACGACGACATCCTGGCCCGGTTGGAGGCGGGCGACCTCGTCGTCGACCCGCTCGACGACATCGGGATGCAGGTCCAGCCCGCAAGCGTCGACCTCCGGCTCGGCGAGGAGTTCCTGGAGTTCCAGCGCGCCAACATCTCGTGTATCCACCCCAACCGGGAGTCCGAGATCTCCGAGTACGTCGAGGAGACCGTGGTCCCGGAGGGCGAGGAGTTCATCCTCCACCCCGGCGACTTCGTGCTCGGCACCACCAAAGAGCGCGTCGAGATCCCCGACGACCTGGTCGCCCACGTCGAGGGGCGGTCGTCGCTCGGGCGGCTCGCGATCGTGGTCCACGCGACTGCGGGCCTGGCCGACCCCGGGTACCGGGGCCAGATCACGCTGGAGCTCTCGAACCTCGGGACTGCGCCCGTGGCACTGACGCCGGGGATGCGGATCTCACAGCTCACGTTCACCGAACTCACGAACCCGGCCGCCCGACCATACGGCGCCGAGCGCGGCTCGAAGTACCAGGGGCAGTCGGGGCCGCAGGCCTCCCGGATCGGCGCCGACCCCGAGTTCGCGGGGGACGGCGAGGAATGAAGTTCGTCGAGGAAGTCGTCGTCGAGGAGTTTCTCCCGACGCTCCGGTCGATGCTGGCGGAGGCGCTTCGCGATCGGGGGCTGACCCAGCACGAGGTGGCCGAGACCCTGGGGATCAGCCAGAGCGCCGTCTCGAAGTACGCCCACGGCGACGTGAGCCGGCGGGCGGAGGTCCTCGAGGACGAGCGCGTCCGGGAGTTGGTCGCGGACGTGGCCGAGGGGCTCGCGACCGGGGACATGACCCGGGTCCAGGCGCTGATCGAGGCGGAGGTCCTGATCCGGCGCCTGGAGGCTGGCGACGTGCTCGCTCGGCTCCACGAGGCGGCGATGCCGGAACTGTCGACGCACGACGGCTACGTCCGGATCCACGACCCCGACAGCGACCTCCGGGAGAGCGAGGCGGTCCGCTCGTCCCTCCGGCGGGCGCTCCGGCGGCTCACCACCGCCAGCGGGTTTGCCGGACTCATCCCCAACGTGGGCTCGAACCTCGTGGCGTGTCTCCCCGACGCGACCGCCGTCGACGACGTGGCTGGCGTCCCCGGCCGGATCTTCGACGTGAAGGGACAGGCGACGGTCCCCGGGGACCCCGAGTTCGGGGTCAGCGAGCACGTCGCCTCCGTTCTCCTGTCGGCCCGCGCGGCCGGTTGCGACTCCGGAGCCGCGATCAACATCCGGTACGACACCGACCTTCTCGCCGACCTCCGGGCAGACGGATACGACGCGATCGAATTCGACCCCGAGGCTCCCGGCGACCCGATCGCGGAGGCGCTTGCGGACGTCGACACAGCCGACCTCGCCACGACGTTCGTCCTCTACCAGACCGGCGGGTACGGTATCGAACCCATTATCTACGTGGTCGGCCCCGACCCCGACGCGGTGGCGACGGCGGGAACCCGACTCCTCCGGGGGTGACCCGGCGGACGGGTGTGTCGGTGTCGGCGGCGCCACCGCCCCCTCGTGCCGGTGTCGCAACTGTCCTGTCACTAGCTCTCACGACCCATACGCCGCGCTCAGCGGCGTCTCCCCCCGAGGCGAGCCGAACGATTTAGACGTTCAGAGCCCCAATGGTACAGTATGGGAAGTGATTCAGCATGAACATGCTCGTTGACGGCGAGTGGCGGACCGACGCGTACGAAACGACGAACGACGACGGCGAGTTCGACAGACAGGAGACCTCCTTCCGCGACCGGATTCGGGACGATCCCGACGCCGAGTTCCCGGCGGAATCCGGCCGGTATCACGTCTACATCTGCCGGGCGTGTCCGTGGGCCCACCGCGTGGCGATGACCCGCCGGCTGAACGGCTTGACCGACGATGTCTCGCTGTCGCTCGTCGAACCCGAACGCTACGACGACGGGTGGGAGTTCTCCGAGACGTACCCCGATCCGCTCTACGGCGAGGAGTACCTCCGCGACATCTACACCCGGGCGGACCCCGAATTCACCGGGCGCGTGACCGTCCCGGTGCTGTGGGACACGGAGACGGAGACCATCGTCAACAACGAGTCCCGGGAGATCATGCGGATGTTGAACACGGAGTTCGGCGGCGACACCGACGTCGACCTCTGGCCGGACGGGTATCGCGAGGCGATCGACGACGCCCTCGACGAGATCTACGAGCCGATCAACAACGGCGTCTACCGCACCGGGTTTGCGGACACGCAGGAGGCTCACGAGCGGGCCGCCGCGGAACTCTTCGAGGCGCTGGACCACTGGGAGTCGGTACTCGATGATCAACGGTTCCTCGTCGGCGACGTCGTCACCGAGGCCGACATCGCGATGTTCGTGACGCTGGTCCGGTTCGACCACGTCTACCACACCCACTTCAAATGCAACAAGCGGGCGATCCACGAGTACCCCAACCTCTGGAACTACACGAAGGAGCTCTACCAACTGCCCGGCGTGGCCGAGACGGTCAACATAGACCATATCACCCGGCACTACTACAGGAGCCACGGCGACGTGAACCCCAAACGGCTGGTCCCGGTCGGCCCCGACATCGACTTCTCGGAACCCCACGACCGCGACCGGCTCCCGGCGGACCTCCCCGCCACGCTCCGTGACGAGGCCGCGGTCGCCGACGACTGAGCGCCCTCCTTTCCGTCAAGATTCGTCGACCGACCCGGCACTCGCGTGTGGCGGTCCCCCCGGAACCGTTTTTTAGTGCCGTACGTGAGCCACCGTATGGCCCCCGCAGACTCGCCGAAGCTAGTTTCGTGTGACGACTGTGGCAACGTCGCCGTGGGGAGCGGACCGATAACGTGTTGTGACGCGCCGATGACGACGACCGACCCCGCCGATGGGGTTGACGAGCCGGATCTCTCGAACCTCCTGAACGACGTGTTCGGGATGTCCGACTCCGAACTCGATGTGTGTCTCTGCGTGATGGAGGGCGGCACGATGAGCGTGAACGAGTTGACCGAACGGATCGACTACGACAGGAGCGTCGTCGCCCGACACCTCAACCACCTCGCGGCGCTGGGCGTCGTCGAGAAGCAGCGACGGCTCATCGAGCAGGGCGGCCACGTCTACGTCTACCGCCCCGTCGATCCCGCTGTCGTTCGGGAGCGGCTCACGGCCGCCTTTGCGACGTGGGTCCGGGGAGCGACCGAGCGGATCGGCGCGCTCCGTCGGGAGAAGGTCGAGTCCATCGCCGACGCCGACGACGAGCCGGCGTGGAAGCTGTTCAGGGAGGAGTGACCGGTACGAGCTTTTAGACCCGGCTCTCCACGGCCGTGTAAACGCCCCCCAGCACGACACCGTAGACCGCGTGCCACAACAGCGACGGCGGCGCGAAATTCGGCAGCGGCGGCGAGGCGGGCGACCCGACGGCGCTCAACCAGGCCGGCATCACCAGCGCGGCCAGGACGACCCACGTCGCGACGCCCCACCCGACGCCCGCACCGACCCGGGCACCCGTCGAGTCCAGGTCGAACGCTCCGACGAGTCCGGCGAACGCCACTCCGAGAACGGCACCGTGGGAGACGTGGACGAAGAGTCCGGCCCCGACGCTGGCCGGCGGGGCCAGCCCGTACAGCGAGGGGATCGCGACCGCCAACGTCGGTGTGTTCATCGCCAATACGAGGACGCCCATCGCGAGCGCGCCGACGATACCGCCGCCGACGCCCGCTCGCCAGTTACCAGCAACTCCGGAAACCGTCCGTGTGCGTGCCTCTGTCGACATCCACATAGTGCTCGCTTCCGTGGTCACATAGTGGCGGTCCGGTTACTCCTGATCCGGCCGAGACCACCGAAGATATTTGTATCCCGATCTGTCGTGGCCTGCAACAGCGGCCACCCTGCCCGGACCCGTCGCCTTCTTGTCCGACCGTACCGTCTCACGAGTATGACCGACACTGACGACTCCGCCGAGTCCGCGGACCCGGCCGAACGGACGCCGGCCGAGACCCGACGAAACACGCCGGGGCGCGGGGTCCGGCCCTCCGCGGACGCCATCGACCCCGCCGCGCCCGAGGAGTTCGGGTTGGTGCAGGCGTGGTGGGGTGACGGCAAGGGCAAGACCACGGCTGCGCTGGGGATGGCGTTCCGCGCCGTCGGCCACGGCTACCGGGTCCACGTTCTTCAGTTCATGAAGGGCGGTGCCGACTCCGTCGAGGACGCCCGCGGCGAGTACAACGCCATCGCGGCGGTCCCCGGGATCTCCTACGAGAACACCGGCCACTACGGGTGGCACGGAATGCGCGACGGCTCCGACGAGGACGACCACCGGGCGAAGGCCCGCGGCGCGATGGCGCGCGCCGAGGAACTGCTCGCGGCCGCGGACGACGCGGACCTGACTGCCCCGCTTCCGCTTGAGGCCGACCCCGAAGCGGGCGTCCACCTGCTCGTGCTCGATGAGATCCTCTACGCCGTCGATCAGGGCCTCGTCGACGAGAACGAGGTGCTGGATCTCGTGGCGTCGACGCCCGACAACCTGGAACTGGTCCTGACCGGAAGCCACACCGAGCCCACCTACCTGCTCGACACCGCCGACCTCGTCACCGAGGTCCGGAAGGTGACCCATCCCTTCGATCAGGGAATCCGGGCGCGGAAGGGGACCGAGTACTGATCACCACGAGGTCGCGGGTGTGACCGACCTGCTCTCCCCGTCCGGATCCGACGACACCGCCGAGACGATCCTCGTCGCCGGCACCGCGAGCCACGTCGGCAAGAGCACCGTTGCCGCGGGGTTGTGCCGCCGCCTCGCCGCCGCCGGCCTCGACGTCGCGCCGTTCAAAGCACAGAACATGAGCAACGAGGCGCGGGCGGTCGTGCGCCCGGCGGCGGTCCGGGACGCGGAGCCGGTGCAGGCCGATCCGTCGGACGCAACTCCGGACGCCCCGGCGTTCGGCGAGATCGGCGTCTCCCAGTACGTCCAGGCGCGGGCGGCGGGTGTCCGGCCGACCACCGACCACAATCCGGTACTCCTGAAGCCCCGCGGCGACGGGGAGTCACAGCTCGTGATCGACGGGGTCGCGGTCGGACACTACGCCGCGGCCGACTACTACGCCGACCGTTGGGGAGACGCCCGGGCGGCAGCGGCAGCCGCCCACAACCGCCTCGCCGCCGCACACGACGTGATCGTCGCGGAGGGTGCGGGGTCCATCGCGGAGATCAACTTCCACGACCGCGACCTCGCGAACGTCGAGGCCGCCCGGCTTTCGGACGCGTCGATCGCACTGGTCGCCGACATCGAACGCGGCGGCGTCTTCGCGTCGATCGTCGGCACGCTCGAACTTCTGCCCGTGGACATCCGCGAACGGGTCGCGGGTGTCGTCATCACCAAGTTCCGCGGCGACCGGTCGCTGCTTGCCCCCGGGATCGAGGAGATCGAATCCCGGACCGGTGTGCCGGTGCTCGACGTGCTCCCGTACGACGATCCGGGGCTTCCCGCGGAGGACAGCGTCTCGCTGCCGGATCCGGGTGAGCGGGCGGTCCGTGGCGACGACGACATTCCGGACGAGCGGTCCGTGACTCTCGCCGTCCCGCGGCTCCCCCGCGCCTCCAACACCGCCGACCTCGACCCGCTCTCGGACGTTCCGGGGGTACAGGTCGAGTTCCGCCCGCTTGCGGCGCGGGTCGACGACGCCGACGCGGTGGTCCTCACGGGCACGAAGAACACCGTCGACGACCTGCAGGCCCTCCGCGACGCGGGGCTCGACGACCGGCTTCGCGGGTTCGACGGCCCCGTTATCGGACTCTGCGGCGGGTATCAGCTCCTGGGCGAGCGGCTCGTCGACGCCGACGTCGAGGGCGTCGGCACCGACACGACGCTCCGCGGCGTCGGGGTGCTCCCGATCGAAACCGGGTTTTCCCGTCGGAAGCGCGTCGCGCCCGTAACCTGGGACCTCCACGGTTCGGGGCCGCTCGCCGGTGCGTCGGGGCCGGTCGACGGCTACGAGATCCACGGCGGCGAAACCCGGTGGACGACCCCGGACGCAGTCGGGGGCGACGACGGATCCGCCGTCCCGCCGGCGTCGGTCACAGTGCCCTTCACAGCGCCGGATCGGGCGGGCGTCACGCTCGGCGCCGCCACCGGGAGCGTGCTGGGGACGTACCTTCACGGCCTCTTCGAGAACGACACCGCCCGCGAGGCGTTCGTCGACGTCGTCTTCGAGCACGCGGGGGTGTCGCGGCCGGCGGACGCGGCTACCGACGCTGGCGGCGGCGCGGTTGCCACCGACGCGGCCGTCGAGGGCGGGTCCAACGCCGACCCGTACGACCGCGCCGCCGACCTCGTCGCGGAACTCCCGCTCGAGTGGCTTCTCACGCCGGAATAACGCCTCTGCCGGCGGGGGGACCGCCCACGCCCGTGATCAGTACCGAAACCCGGACTCGAAGACTTTTGACCCACCGCCGTCTCCCCCCGGTATGGTCGAGGCGTTCGCCGTCGCAAGCGGGAAGGGCGGCACCGGCAAGACGACGAGCACGCTGGCGCTCGGGATGGCGCTCACACCGGAGCACGACGTGACGGTCATCGACGCCGACACCGGGATGGCGAACCTCCTGTTTCACGCGGGGCTCGACGACGCCGACGTGACCCTCCACGACCTCCTGGTAGAGAACCGAACCGCCGCGGTCGACGACGCCGTCTACGACCGCTTCGGGATGTCGGTCGTTCCGTGCGGTACTAGCCTCGACGGGTTCTCGGCCGCCGACCCGGGCCGACTCCGGGACGTCGTGGCCGACCTCGCGGCCGATACCGACGTGCTTCTGCTCGACTCCCCCGCAGCGCTGGGGTCGAAAAGCGCGGTGCTCCCCATCGTGCTCGCCGACCGGACCGTGATCGTGCTCCAGCCGACCGTCCCGTCGCTGTCGGACGGGCTGAAAGTCCAGGAGTACGCCCAGTCGTACGGGACCAGTACTGCGGGGGTCCTGTTCAACCGCGTCCGGCCCGACGAGGACGTCGAGACGATCGCCGACCGCGCCGCGCGGTACTTCGGGGGGACCACCCTCGGAGCCGTTCCCGAAAGCGACGCGGTCCGCGCGGCCCGACGCGCCGGCGAACCCCTTCTGGCGCACGCTCCGACCGACCCGGCCGCCGACGCGTTTCGGAACGCGGCCGCGGCGCTCGACGTCCGGCCGGGCGACGCCGAACGCGTGGCCGACCGGTTCCGGAGCGCCGTCGTGCCCGATCGCCCCTGATGGTCGCGAACGGTCATATCCCCGAGGGACGGCTGTGTCGCTCCCGAACCGACGCCGACGTCGGCGAGACGCTCGCGGGCGTGCTCGACCGGGAACTCACGGGATACGTCGTGTTCGAGCCGCAGGGGTCGATCCTCCGCGGCGACGACGAGCGGGCGGTCCTCACCTTCGAGAACGGCGTCCCCGTCTTGGCCTACCACGCGCCGAGCGACGCCGGCGGGACCGACGCGCTGGCGGCGCTCTCGGGCGGCGTGTTCCACGCCGAGTCGTACGAACTCCCCGCCGACGCGCTCGCGGCGGCCCATCGGGTCGACGCCCTCCGAGTGCCGCCGACCGCCCCCGCCGACCGGCTGGCGGGCGACGATGGCTTGATCGAGCGGACCCGCAAGGCCGCCCCCGACGACTGGCTCCGCGCCGACGACGCCACCGCAGTCGTGGAGTTCCTCTCGGATCCCGACCGGATCGAGGCCATCAGGGCGGAGGCTCGCGCGGAAGCCGAGGAGCGCGCCGCCGAGTGGGGGTTAACCGACCAACTCGGCGACGACGGGTGACTCGTGGAACCGACCAACTCGACGGCGACGGGTGACCCACGGCGTATATACCGCCTGCGGTCGTAGACGTGTCGTGACCGTTCTTTCGCTTCTGCGCGCGCGGAAGCCCTCGGACTTCGCCGATTGGTTCCGTCCCGGCGGCGACTACCTCCTCAGGGTCGCCGAAGGAATGGGGTTTCCCACCGGCGACCTCTCGGGGTTCCTCGACGAAGCCGACGCCGCGATGCGGGCGGGCCGGACCGGCGAGGACGTCGCGCCCGCGGTCAACCGCCTGATCGCCGCCGACCTCTACGCCGACGCCACCTTCGGGCTCCCGTTCCTGGAGTGGATGCCGGTGTGGTACGAACTCGGGTTGGCGGTTCCTACTGCCTACGCCGGGTGGCGACTCGACCGGATCGCCGACCAGTACGCCGCCACCGCCGACCACGTCTCCCGCCCGCGGTTTAGCCGTCCGGCGGACGTCGTCCGACGGGGGAAGCCCGCGGTCAGTTTCGTGTCCGGGTTCGCCAATCGCTTCGCCTTTGCCGACGCCATTCTCCACCTGGAGTGGTTCGACTACGTCGCCGGCGAGTGTGGGATCGGTGTCCCGCCGGGGTTGATCGACGAGGCTCGGAGCCAAGTCGTCGGGTACTACGCCGGCGACCTCGCGCTCGAGGACCTCGACCCCACGGTCCGACGGCTCCAGTACCTGCTTTTCACCGACGCCGAGTGGATCCGGACGGTAAACGAGCGGTACGACCTGGGGAGTTCGCTTCTGACGGTCTGGGAGCGGGTCTGTCGGCGCGAGCGCGAGCGGTTCGGCGGCGGGATCTGATCCCGGCCGTTGGTCCACGACCCTCTCGAATCTCGAGACTGATAGCGAGAGAGAGGTTTTAAATACGAACACGGGGCCAATCCGGATATGAGCGATCGTGCCTCCCCGGGGTGGCTGTGGTGACCCCGGCGGCGGACAGTGAGGAGACGCGACCCGACGGCCCGGCCGTCCCGCCCCCGGAACCGCCCGAAAGCCCCGACGCGTGGTACGCGACGGGCGTTCGGGAGCAGTACGAGGTCACGCCCGGTGTCGTTGTCACCATTCGCGACAACCCCGAAGGGGTCGGGTTCAACTATCAGGTCAGGGAACCGGCGGTCGGCGCCCGCGCCGAGCGGGCGCTCTCGTCGGTGAGCGAGTACTTCGCGGACGTGTCGGTCCGCCGGCCGCTGACCCGGCAGGGGGCGGCCGAACGGGCGGCGGCCGGGATGCCGCGGAAGTACCGGCGGGTGCTCGACCGACTGGTGGCGCTTCCGGCGACCACCCGCCGCCGGGTCGAGTACCACCTGCTGTGCGAGCTCCGGCTGCTCGGCCCCGTGACGCCCATCGCGCTCGATGACCGGATCGAAGTCGTCGACGTTGCGGGCGGCGAGGACGGCGCCTTGGTCGTCCACACCGACTCGTACGCGCCGGCGGTCACGGCGTTCAACGCCGACACCGAGTTCGCCACCCGGGTCGCAAGCGAGCGACTCCGACACTACACTGTCGGCTTCGCCGGCTTCGAGGTCGACGTGGTCGTCCATCGTGACCGCCTCCTAGGTGACGACCGCTTCGAGGCAAAATACGCCGTTCTGGAACCTGACCTCCTGCCGGGCGACGAGGCGCTCGTCGCCGAGTGCAAGGAGCGGATCTGGGAGGCCAACGTCGAGGCGGTGGTCGACGACCGGACGGCGTTCATCCGGGGCCGTGCTCGCCAGTTCCTCTCCCGCCGACTCACCGCGCGCAACACCAAGGCGTGGCTCGAAGCGACCCGGTACCGGATCCGAAAGGCGCTCGCGGACTACGGGGTGGGTGTCCCGCCGGTCGACCGCCGATACGCGGAGGATCGGCTCGACGACTTGGTCTACTACGTGCTGCGGGACTACGTCGGCGAAGGGGTACTCACGGTTCCGATTCGGGACCCGAACCTGGAGGACATCGAGGCCAACCGGGTCGGCGAGCGGATCAAGGTGGTCCCCCGCGCCGACGTCGTCCGCGCGGGCGAGCGCGTCCCCACCAACCTCGCGTTCGCGGACGAGACGGACTTCGTCAACGTCGTGACGCAACTTGCGGCCGCCGACGGCGTCGAACTCAGCGCGAGCCAGCCCTCGGCGAAGGTCAACCTCGACCCCCCGGGTGTTGCGCCCGACGCGACCGGTCACGGCGAGACCATCCGGTGTGCGGTTGCACTCCCGGTCATCTCCGAGCATGGCCCGCACGTCTCCATCCGCAAGCAGGCGTCGTCGCCGCTGACCCCCGTGGATCTCGTGGAGTTCGGCTCGATCCCGACGGAACTGGTGACGCTGCTGTGGCTGCTGTACGAACACCGTGGGGTCGTGCTCTTCTCCGGACCCACCGGCGCGGGGAAGACGACGCTGATGAACGCT
>CAZDEJ010000015.1:0-9952 GCA_964504395.1 uncultured Halobellus sp.
CGCGGGCGGAGCGCACACCGGGCGGCGTCGGCGTGTCGATCGACGCGGTGGTGTTGGAGGCACCGACAGGGAGTGGCCCGTGTGCTGCGGCGTATGCCCACGACGCTGTGATCGCCGGACGTGGGAGACGGTCGAGACAACGTAACATTATCAACCCGACGCGACAAACGTCGCCTGTCGGGCCGACGACCGACGGGCGCGGGTAGCCAAGCTCGGCCAACGGCGCAGCGCTTAGGACGCTGTCCCATAGGGGTCCGCCGGTTCGAATCCGGTCCCGCGCAGTGCGAGGTCGGACGGAGTGATACTGTTGGCTATACCTACGTGAAGATGTTCGATACCCCGGGGTATCGAAATCCGTCACGTGACTATAGCCAACAGTATGAGACCTCGGAGGCGTGAGCGGGGAGCGGAGCGACGAACGAGCAGGATCGATTCGGACCGGGGAGCGAGCGTAGCGAAGTGAGCACGTCCGGCCGTGGTTCGAACTCGGTCCTGCGCACTGGGCGAACGGAGCAGAAACGTTCAACAATCGTCATTATGTTCGATGTCCACCTTCGGCCCACATCGACTCCGCACGCCGGTATGCCTCGTCTATGGACTCGACATCGATTCGACTAACCCGTCCAATCCGCCACTCCGCACCACAGCCCGTTGGTAGGTCGCAAACGTAGAAAACTTTCCAGCCAGTCGGTTCCTTCTTCAGCCCGTACCACATTTTCGACCCACACCGATCACACGAGGCTGTGTCGTGTTCGGATAGCAGCATGGTAGCAGAGTTGGTATGTATTCGGAGATAAAGTCTCGCGAGACCACCACCAGCAATTATAATCCCAGCCTCGTGAGGCTTCTGACAACTATGGCTTACGAAGGGCCGAAAATTTATCGCGCACCTTATGCGAGCGACAAGGCGTTCTCGAACTTCGAGCGCACAGTGTTGGAGGGATTATCTGCTGAGGAGGTTACGCAGTATTCAGACCGGGACTTCGGGTCCGAACCCGTTCGGATGTGGGGGACAACGGTGGTGGGTTCGTGGAAGAAAATTACACCCGGTGACTTCCTTATCTTTTATTCGTCGGGGGCATATGAACACGCCGCAGAAGTTGTCGATACTGAGCGAAATGAGGAATTAGGCGATGCCGTCTGGCCCAACTACGACGGTGACCCATGGGATTGTGTTATATACCTGAAAGATCCGGTCAGTGTTACTGTCCCGTCAGCGCCACTCCACGAACTTGCGGGATACAACGTTACTCACACGCAGAACTTTGCGCCGCTGAACGATATGGGACTAGGAGCGATCAGGGCCACCTACGACTCTGTCTCTGATTTCATCTATAACAACCGGGGAGAGTTTCGTACGCAGACAACCATCCCTAATGTCACTGAAGATACTGGTACGCCTGACATCGACGTGTGGACCGTTCCGGACGTGTCCGTTCCGCAGTCCGTGTTGTCGGGGCTCGTCTTCCCGAAATCAATGGATGCAGACATCATTGAGCAAATAAACGCAGCACTTAGCGCGGGGAAGCACATCATCCTTATTGGTCCACCTGGAGGAGGCAAAACCGAGATCGCGCGACGTGTAAGTGAACACTTGACCGAGGAGCACCCGAGCGTATATTCGGGTTACCGAACGACGACTGCGACCGCCGACTGGTCCACGTTCGAAACCGTCGGTGGGTATATGCCCGGAGAATCGACGACGGACGAGTTGCGGTTTTCCCCCGGACAGGTGTTGCGCTGTTTCAGGGACGACGAACGACAGCGGAACGATCTACTCATTATCGACGAAATCAATCGATCGGATATTGACAAGTCGTTCGGGCAGTTGTTTACGCTCCTGTCGGGCCAAGCGGTCCAACTTCCGTTTACTGTTGCGGGTGAGGAGGTTGAGGTCGTTCCTGCGGAGCAGGTTAATGGAGTGGACTATGATCACCAGTACCTCATGCCCGCGTCTTGGCGAATCTTTGCGACAATGAACAGCTACGATAAGACCTCACTCTACGAGATGTCGTATGCGTTTATGCGACGGTTCGCGTTCGTTCACGTTGGCGTCCCGGACGAGGAGACCGACGACTGGGAGTCCCTGGTGGAGAGATACGCGAAAGTGTGGAACCTCGAGGTTGATAGCGAAGTAATAGCCGTCGTTGCTGCCGTATGGCAGGTGACAAACAGCACAGTACCGGAGCGAAAGATCGGGCCGGCACTAGTCAAGGATATGCTCCGTCACATCTCTCCAGCTAATTCAGTGGATGCGGTGGCTAATGCCATTACGAGTTACATTTTTCCACAACTCGAAGGCGTTCGCGAACGAGAACGGGTAGTCTCGGAGCTCGCGTCCTTAGATGGTGTAAACAGTCAACGAATACACGACCGCGCGGCAGAGATACTACAGGTGACGCTCGATGAATAGACAGGCGTTAGTGGAGCAACTCTCCGAAGATATTCTCACATACGTGATGCACGGTTCGTTCCCAAACGAGCACCTCGCTACCGAAATCAAACCCGATGCACTCGACGAGCGCTTCTACGATTACGAGATGCTTATCAGACTCCACTTCGTCCTTGACCCGGGTGTGATATCCTTCGTCGAATCGCTGCCGAGTCGACTCCGGGGTATCAAGACTCAAACGAAGCGCGTATCGAACGAGTCGCGAGGGGGGTTTGACGGTCGGGTCAACTGGACAGAGACGATCAAACGCCGACATATCACTAATCCGAGTGACAATTCGTTGTTCGTTTGCGAAACACGGTCTGAAAACTACGATATCGACGAGAACGTGGTACTAAAACGGCTGCTTGCGTTAATCCATTCGACAATCGACGAGTGTGAAGAGTACCTAAGTCAGGATTACGAGTGGGTGACGGAACGATGGAAGAACGGCGACGACGTAGTTCGGACGATGCGAGAGATATTCGAGCGGAACGTCCACGTTACCCGCATTCGAGAGCCGGAAACATACGAACCGACTCCACGAATGATCCAGCGTGCGACCCAGTCGAGAAGCGAACTCTATCAGGACGCAAGTCGACTTCTCCGTCAGTACCATCGGACGCTCGCAGGCGACGAGACAGCGATACGGAACCTGCTCCACCGAACTGCGATCACACCTGACGACGACGAGACCCTCTTCGAGTTGTTCGTTCTGTTCCGGTACATCGAAGCAATCGAAGAACTGAGCGACGAACAGTTTCGAGTGCGGACAATCGAGTCCGGTTCACAAGAAGTTGCGAAGTTGGTCAGCGAAGAGGCCGAGATCGTCGTTTATCACGACAACTCTGCGCGGGACCGAGGGATTTCGTTTCTCTCCGATGTCCCGGAGAAGGCTCCCAAAGACCTCTCACGGACGGAGTTCGTCGAGCGCGAATCCAGAGTTGTCACGGACAAGTACTTTCTCGACCGGTCGTTCCAGCAAACGACAGGACGACCGGACGTCATCGTTCTGGAAGTACAGTCCGACTCTAGCAGTGAGTATCTGATCACTGAGGTAAAATACTCAACCCGACCGGAGACGATCCGTCAGGGTATTCGTGAAACCCTGGAGTACTTGGCGTTTCTTCGTGACGGCGAGGACCTCGTTCACGGGGAGGACGAGTACTTCGGCTCGGGTTGGAACGGGGTTCTTGTCGTACAAGACATGGACAGAGAGACCGCCTCGCTTGAGGAGCAACGATCGATCCGTATCCTCCAAGCAACGGAGTTGGAATCACGACTCACGGACATACTGGAACAGGTGATTTGACCCTGACCTTCGGATGCGTTTGTTATGAAAACAAGATCCAGGTGAACGATCGCTGATAGGAACGATTGCTCGCAGGGTGACTACAAGAGCCTCCGTATCGGCACCGTCGAAACCGAACGGAGCCGCAGGACGCCGTCGTCATCCACGCTACCGCACGATACAAACCCGAGAACGAGGACACATACAAACCAGACCGGTGGGGCTACACCGAGACCGAGCCGATCCCGGCGATGCGCCTCACTGACCTCACCGACACCGAGGCCGCGCTCGTGGAGGCGTTCGTCCCCGTCGCCGCCGACGAGGCGGGTGGCTTCGCGAACTTCCGTGAGACCGCGACCAAGACCAACTCCCTGGTCGACCGCCTCGAAGCACTGACGCTCCCCGATCCCGCCGACGTCGAAGACGGGGTGAAGCGGTACGTTGAGGCCAAAGAGCGTGCCGCGGAACTCGACGCGGAGATCGAGCGCACCGACGACCTGATCGACGAGATCGTCTACGAGTTGTACGGGCTGAGTGACGAGGAAATCGCAATCGTCGAAGAGGCGGTCGCGGAGTAGCACCGCGCGAGCGACCGCAGGGAGCGAGTCGCGGGATTTTTTCGCCCACGGTTTTGCGGTGAGCGGTGTGCGAACTGAGCGAGCACACCCGAATTAGAAAAGATGGGTACACAGCAACTATTACCTCTTACCCGCTCATCCGATCCGTGCCTCACCCAACGGCCCACCACGTCGGTATCACCGTCTCGGACCTCGATCGCGCGGTGGCGTTCTACACGGATACGTTCGACCTCGACGTGCTGGCGGAGTTCTCCGTCGGCGGCGAGGCGTTCGCCGACGCGGTCGACGTCGAGGGGGCGACCGGATCGTTTGCCCACCTCGGCGCCGGCGGCGCCCGGATCGAACTAGTCGACTACGACCCCGAGGCGAGCGCCGGCGATCCGCCGGAACTGAACCGCCCGGGCGCGGTCCACGTCGGGCTCGGAGTCGAGGATCTCGACGCGTTCTACGCCGAACTCGACAGCGACGTGGAGACGTTGAGTCCCCCGCGGACCACCGAGAGCGGGACGCGGATCCTGTTCGTCCGGGATCCGGACGGAAACCTGATCGAGGTGCTTGAGGCCTGATACTGTCGGCTATAGTCGCGTGAATGATTTCGACACCTCGGGGTGTCGAAAATTTTCACGTAGTTATAGCCGACAGTATGACCACACGGACGCCCCTCTCGTACGGAGCACTGTGATCAATCAGGCCTCGGGGGCGGTCAGGCGATCGTTGAGGCTTCGGAGCGTTGCCTCCAACTCGCGGCGGTTGAACCGGTCGGTCAGGGGCGCGAGCAGCCACCGGACCGGGCGCGGGAGCCCGAGGTCGTACGTCGCCGTATAGGTGAGACGGGTCCCGCCCTCGGCCGGCTCGAACGCCCACTCGATCCGGCCGTCGATGTCGCCGGAGAGCTCGAAGACGATCCGTTCCGGCGGGTCGTGGACGACACCCCGGACCTCCCCCTGGAACGAGAGCCCGAACAGCCCGTAGGTGTAGGTCGCGCGCTTCCCGCCGTTGTCGAGCGTGCCGGTCGTCTCGACGCCGGAGAGCCGCGGCGAGATCCGCGCTTGGTTCTCCGGGACGTCCATGTATTCGAACACCGCTTCGGGGGGCCGGTCGATGACAGCCTGGACGGACGCTTTCATACCCGCAGTTCGGACGCGACTGATAAAACAGCATAGGACCGAGGCCGAACCGGACGTCGGGTGGGGCTTTTCCCTGTGCGACCCCTCGAAACGGTAATGGCGACAGGCGAGGAGCGGTCAGCGGACACGACGGCCGATGGCGAGACGGCGGCCCGTGACGACGCCAACTCGCGGCCCACGACTGACACCGAGGGCCGGCGCGACAGCGGCTCCGCCCCACCCGGCGCGGCGGTGTCGGACGGAACAGCCGCCGAGACCGCCCCGGCAGTGGCCGTTACCGGGTTGTCGAAGCGGTTCGGGGCCGGCCCCGACGCGGTCACCGCGGTCGACGGCGTCTCCGTCGAGATCGAACCGGGGTCGATCGTCGGGCTGCTCGGCCCGAACGGCGCCGGCAAGACCACCCTCATCAAGTCGATCCTCGGGATGGTCCTCCCCGACGAGGGGTCCGCCCGCATCCACGGGATCGACGTCCGGGAGGAGCCCCGAGCGGCGTACGCGCGCGTCGACGCGATGCTCGAAGGCGCGCGGAACGACTACTGGCGGCTGACCGTCCGGGAGAACCTCCGGTATTTCGCCGCGATCGGCGGCGTCGATCCCGGCTCGGTCGCCGACCGCCACGACCGGCTGCTCGACCGGTTCGGGCTCCGGGCGAAGGCCGATACCGCGGTTCGGAACCTCTCACGCGGGATGAAACAGAAAGTGTCGCTCGCGAGCGTACTCGCCGGCGACGCCGACGTGGTGTTTCTCGACGAGCCGACGCTCGGCCTCGACGTGGAGAGTTCCCGAACCCTCCGGGAGGAACTCCGACGGATCACCGAGAGCCGCGGGCTGACTGCGATCGTGAGCAGCCACGACATGGACGTCGTCGAGGCGGTCTGCGACCGGGTACTGATCATGTCCGGCGGCCGGATCGTCGCCGACGACACCGTCGATGCGCTGCTCTCCGGCGACGGGCGACACGGGCTCCGGATCGAAAGCCGTGACCTGAATCCGGCGCTTGTCGCGGACCTCCGCAGGGAGTTCGATGTCGTCGATGTCGACGTCGATGCCGATGTCGGCGGCGAGCGTACGCGGATCGAGGTCGCTGCCGACACCGACGACCTCTACGCGCTGATGGCCCGGCTCCGGGCGTCCGGCGTCACGATCGAGGGACTCGAGGCGGTCGATCCGGACCTCGAAGACGTGTTCGTCGCGGTGACCCGCGACGGGGAGTCCCGGTAGATGGGTCGACAGTCGGGGGCTCGCGGGGAGGGGATGGGCCCGAGACCCGCGGGCTACTACCGGCTGGCGCGGGCGGTGCTGTACCGCGAGGCCGTGCTGTTCGTCCGCTACCCCGCGAACGCGATCGGTGGGGTCGTGATCGCGATATTCTTCTTCGGGGTGCTGTTCTACGGCGGCCGGATGGTCGCCGGGCGGGCGCTGACGGACTCGATCGAGGGGATCATCGTGGGATACTTTCTGTGGACCCTCTCGGTCGGCGCGTACTCGGCGATCTCGAACGACATCGGCAGCGAGGTCCAGTGGGGGACGTTGGAGCGTCACGTAATGACGCCGTTCGGGTTCGCGCCGGTAGCGCTTCTGAAAGGCGTCGCAAAGGTCGTCCGGACGTTCCTGACGTCGGGGATCGTGCTGGGCGTCATGCTCGTCGTCACCGGAACCGCCCTCGAACTCAACGCGCTCACGATCGTGATCGTTGCCGGGTTGTCGATCACCTCGGTGCTCGGGTTGGGGTTCGCTGCGGGCGGGATCACCCTGCTGTACAAGCGGATCGGCAACTGGCTGAACCTGTTGCAGTTCGGGTTCGTGGTCCTCGTCTCGGCCCCGTCGCTGGACATCCCGTGGCTGCGCTTCTTGCCGCTTGCTCACGGAAGCGGCCTCCTCCAGCGGGCGATGCTGAACGGCACCCGACTCTGGGAGTTTCCCGCCGCCGACCTGGGGCTGTTGGTGGCCGTCGCGGCGGGCTACCTCGGCGCCGGCTACCTCGTCTTCCAGTACGCGACGCGTCGCGCCCGGCGGCTGGGCGTCCTCGGCGACTACTGACCGGCGGGGCCTGCCGGTCGC
The DNA here is from genome assembly GCA_964504395.1 of uncultured Halobellus sp. Classification (GTDB taxonomy): domain Archaea; phylum Halobacteriota; class Halobacteria; order Halobacteriales; family Haloferacaceae; genus Haloquadratum. Next base: position 7,489 of record CAZDEJ010000015.1, read on the forward strand.
CGCCCGGGGAGCGATCGGTCGGGTCGGCTGAGCCACGTGACGTCGACGGAGCGTGGCCTCCCGAACGGTAGCAGGTGGTGGATCTCTCGCGGCGTCATCGTCGTCCCGCTCACGGACGAGTTCGCGTGTGTCGGCATCGTCGGCTCGGAGTGTGAACGCTCGCAGGGGCCACGGTACCAGGCTCCGGCGTATAGGTGTACGGACGACGGCGTGTAGACACCCGGAACTCGGGTTCGATTGTCCGCGACCGGATTCGTCCGACCCGCTCGAGCGCTGACCCGCGTCGTACCTGTCCTGACACGGGGCCCCGATATTCCCCGGGAAGCACCGCGGACGCGACTGAACGGATTCAAGTCGATCGCGTCACAGCGTGAGGTATGGAACTCACACCCGACCTCGACGGCCGGACGGCGCTCGTGACGGGGAGTGCGACCCGGGTCGGCCGCGAACTGTTGCTGACGCTCGCCGCGTGCGGCGCCGACGTGGTCGTCCACTACCGCACGAGCGAGGACGCAGCGGAGGCGACCGCCGCGGAGGCACGGGAGTACGGCGTCGACGCGACGGCCGTCTCCGGGGACGTGACCGACCCCGAGGCGGTCGACGCGCTGTTCAGCGACGCCGAGGCGACGCTCGGGACCGTCGACGTACTCGTCAACAACGTGGGAAACTTCGACCCCAGACACTGGTCGGACATCGAGTGGCCCGCGTGGCGTGACGCCGTCGAGAGCACGTTCTACGGGACCGTGCTCTGTTCGCGCCGGGCGCTCGACGGAATGCGCGAGCAGGGGTGGGGCCGGATCGTCAACATCGGCTTCGCCGACAGCGACCGGATGCACGCACATCCGGTGAACTTCCCGTACTTCGTCGGGAAGACGGGCGTCGTGATGTTCACCCGCATGCTCGGGGCGGACACACAGGACGACGGGATCACGGTGAACGCGGTGTCGCCGTTCGCCGTCGAAAACACCGTCTCGGACGTCTCGTCGTTCCCCCGAGGCCGGGCTGCGAGCTTCGAGGAGGTCGCTGCACCGCTGCTGTTCTTCCTCGGGGACCACGCCGACTACATCAGCGGCGAGAACGTCGCAGTAGACGGCGGACGGCTCCCGGAGCGGTGAGCACGGGCCCGGGCCGTGGGTCGCCGGTCGGCTCCCGGTCTGCACGCTCCGGTTACTCGCTCGATCCGTCCCGCAGCCCGCGCGCGAAGTAGGCGACCCCCGCCGACCTCGTCGACAGCGGTTCGAGCTCCGTCGCCCCACACCGGTCGCAGGCGTCGGAACCGTCGGGGACCGCGTACACCGTCCCACAGTCGGGACACGCGAGATATCGGAGTCCAAGCATTGGTGTGGTCTCTCCCGGCAGTCACAAAGCCGTGTCGTTCGGGGTGCGGTCGCCGGGGGTCACGTCGCGGAGTCGACGGGGTCGACGGCCTCGGTGGGTGGCTCGACGCCGGCGAACTCGAACCGGGCGCCGCCGTCGGCGCTTTCGGTGAGCGTCACGTCCCACCCGTGTGCTGCTGCGATCCGGGACACGATCGCGAGCCCGAACCCGCTTCCCTCCTCGGCGGTCGTATACCCCGGTTCGAACACGGATTCGCGGAGCTCTCCCGGGACCCCGGGGCCGTTATCGGCCACGTAGAAGCCGGCGCGGTCGTCGAGCCGTCCCACAGTGACCGTGACGACCCCGTCGCTGTGGACGGCCGCGTTGCGGAGCAGGTTCTCGAGCAGCCGGCGGAGCCGGCCCGCGTCGGCCTCGATCGCCGGCGACGCGGTCACTGCGAGCTCCGCCGCATCGACCCCGACGCTTTCGAACGCGGTTCGTGCGACCGTTCCCAGGTCGGTCGGCTCGGTCACTGCAACGCTGTCCCCCTCGCGGGCGAGCGTCAGGAGTTCATCGAGCATCCGCTCGAACCGGTCGTGTGCGTCGTCGAGCCTCTTGAAGAACTCCGCCTCGCCGGTCTCTCTCGCCAGCTCCGCGGCGGTCTGTGCGGTCGTCAGCGGCGTCCGGAGGTCGTGTGAAGCCACCGAGATGAACTCCTCGAGCCGCTCGTTCTTCCGCGCCAACTCCTCGCGCCGACGACGCTGTGAGGTGATGTCCCGGAGGATCCCGGCACACCCGCGGTACTCGGTCTCGAACGGCAGCGGCGCGAGGTGGTCCCGGCACGGAACGATGTCACCTTCCTCGGTCCGGATCTCGATCTCGAACTGTGCGGCGTCGGGCCCCGACGAGGACACCACCGACCGCAGCGCCTCGTCGGCCGCCTCCACGCTTTCGTCGGTTTTCACCACCGACGGTTCGGCTCCGATGAGTTCCTCGCGATCGTAACCGGTCAACTCGGCGAACGCCTCGTCGACGTACGCGAACCGGCCGTCGGCGTCGACGACGTACGTGGGATACCCCAATGCCTGCAGGACCGCGGAGTATCGCTCCGTGTCGAGCCCGGCGTGGTACTCCCGGACCGCGTGCT
>CAZDEJ010000015.1:10052-24792 GCA_964504395.1 uncultured Halobellus sp.
ACCGCGGAGTATCGCTCCGTGTCGAGCCCGGCGTGGTACTCCCGGACCGCGTGCTCGACGCGGTTCGCCAGCCGTTCGTGTTGTTCGGGACCGCCCTTCTGGAGGTAGCCGGTAACCCCCGCGTTGATCGCCCGACTCGCGATCGACTCGCTTCCCTTCCCGGTGTACAGCAGGAACGGCAGGTCGTCGGACCAGTCTCTAACCTGCGACAGTAGCTCTAAGCCGTCGGTGTCGGGCATCTCGTAGTCGCTGATAACGCAGTCGAACGACTCGCCCCGAAGCCGCTCGATCGCCGCGTCCGGGTGTTGAACCGTGGCAATCTCCGCCGAGGGCAGTTCCCGGGTCAGAAACGACTCGGTGACGTCCAAGAACGCTCGGTCGTCGTCAACGTGGAGGATGCGGATTCGACTAGGGGTATACCGGTGTTCGGTTCCGTACATCTTCGTACGCGCGCGTATGTCCCGTATGGTATTGGACCCTGGTCCTAATCAGTTAGGGTAACGCACCGCCCACGAACTGTGCCGTCAGCATCATCGTGCGGAGTCCCGCGCCGGACTCCCCGCGGTCCATGCCACCCCCGGTCCGGAGGGACGGCCCTTGGACGAGTCGGACTGCTGGCGCGATCGGAATACGACGAGCAATACCGATTCCGGCCGAGTCGCTTCCGAATCAGTCATACTTTTTTATACAACGAGTCCATATTCGGTATTGTATGTCGAGCGTAAGCGCACTGAACGGAATCGCTGTACCGCTGCAACAAACGCAGGGTGACGCAGCCACGGAGATCGCGAGCAACACGCTGCTCGCGTCGTCGCTGTGGGTCAACATCGCCCTCGCCGGACTGTCGGCCCTGTTATTCGTGTATATGGGTCGGAACATCGTGAACGGGCGGGTGAAAGCCATCTGGGGTGCGACGCTGATGATCCCGCTTGTGTCCATCTCCAGCTATCTCGGGCTCGTGTCCGGGCTTACAGTCGGGTTCATACAGATGCCGGCAGGCCACGCCCTCGCGGGCGAGGTGATACTCAGCCAGTGGGGTCGGTACCTCACGTGGGCCCTGTCGACGCCGATGATCCTGCTCGCGCTCGGCCTGCTCGCCGACGTCGACCTGGGTAGCATCTTCACCGTCATCGCCGCCGACATCGGCATGTGTATCACCGGCCTCGCGGCCGCGCTGATCACGTCGTCGTACGGGCTCCGATGGGCGTTCTACCTCGTCAGCTGTGCGTTCTTCGCAGCCGTGCTCTACGCTCTGGTCGCTCAGTGGCCGGACGCCGCCGCGGAGGCCGGAACCAGCGAAATCTTCAGCACGCTGCGGGCGCTCACGATCGTGCTGTGGCTGGGCTACCCCATCATCTGGGCGATCGCCCCCGAAGGTCTCGCGCTCATCCCCGTCGGCATCTCGTCGTGGGGGTACTCCGCACTGGACGTGGTCGCGAAGTACATCTTCGCGTTCCTGCTGATCCGGTGGGTTACGAACAACGAGTCGTCGATCCGCGACTTTGCCATCACCAGCAGCGGTGGGGGCGCCGCGCCCGCAGACGACTGATCCGGATCGGGAGTCCGGAGCGTCGGTCGTCACCGGCTACGGAGTCGACGACGACCGGGAACTGACGACACCGGTCCGTGCGGGACGGACTGCTGTGCTGTCCGTTTTCGAACGACCACGCCTGCTGATACTGTTGGCTATGACTACGTGAAGACGTTCGATACCCCGGGGTATCGAAATCCGTCACGTGACGATGGCCGACAGTACGAGCCGTGGCTTCGGAAGCTACGGGGCGGATCTCCACAAACGACTTATACTACCGCTTTTGAAGGAGTGGTATGATCGAACCGTTACAGCTATCCCTTGACCCCACGCAACTCGGCATCGAGTTCGGGAGCGGCGCGGCCATCGGCGGCATCATCGGCTTCGCGGCGAAGAAGGTCGCGAAGGTACTCGCCGTGCTCGTCGGCATACAGCTTGCAGTGTTCAAGTTCCTCGAATCCCGCGGCATCCTGACGGTCGACTGGGAGCGGCTGAGTTCCGGTCTTCTCCAGAACGCACAGGTCGCCACCGGCAGCACTCCGCCGAACTGGATCTCCACGATCCTGTCGACGCTATCGATCTCGGCGGGGTTCACCGGCGGGTTCCTGGCCGGATTCAAGAAGGGATAACGCGGGCCGCCGCCGGCTACCGCGTGCTGAGTTCGTCCTTGTCCTTGATGACTCGCGTCTCGGCTTCCCCCGAGGTCAGTTCGTTGACCAGGTCGTAGAAGTCGTTTCGCATCCCCGCGGGGAAGGTGATGACACCGACCCACGACCCGTCGGGTTGCCACTCCTCGCGCTCCAGGTCACCGTACTGTCTGACCTGCGCCTGCGCGCTTCCGGCGTAGTCGGCGGGCACCTGCACGGCCACAGTCACCTCGTCGAACCGGATGGGGATCACCGGCCGGAGCGCGTCCAAGGCGTCGTCGACCTGGGCTTCGACCGGTTCCATCGGGTCGACCTGGAACCCCGCCTCCTCCAGGGCGCGCTCGATCCGCTCGGGCGGGTGCGGGGCGTTGTCCATCTGCGGGTTGACCGCGTTGCGTGCGATCCGGTTGATCAGGTTCTTCCGCTTCTGTTCCTGCATCTTCCGGCGCTGGTCGGCGGTGATCTGGATCTCGCCGTCGCTGACGACGTCCGGAATGATCTCCAAGGGGTCGGTCGTTCCGAACACCGTCTCGAGATCCGATTCGGCGGGTCGGTCGCCGCGGGAGGCGTCGGAGAAGACGTCCTCGGCGGCGATGACGTCCTCTAAGTCGCCCTCGAACTCGCCGCGTTTCATCGCGAGCGCCGCATCGGGGTCCACAAGCGCCTCGAACCGCTCGCCGTGCGATTCGAGCCGGGCAGTCACTGCCTCGTCGAGCGATATCATACCGAAATCTACTGCCCCCGAGGTAAAAAGCCCTCCCAGGTCGGTCGGGTCGAACGCCGCACGGGCAGTCGGCCGTCGAGTGTTCGCCGCTACGACGCCAGCTGCTCGACGATGCCGACCAGATCGGACTTGTCCTGCACGCCGACGACGCGTTCGGCCTCCTCGCCGTTCTCGTAGAACGCCAGCGTGGGAACCGACCGGACGCCGGCGTCCTGGGCGACCGCCCGCAGGTCGTCGATGTCGACTTTCAGGACTGCCGCGTCGGTCTCGGCGGCGATCTCCTCGACAGTAGGCTCGAGCATCTTGCACGGCCCGCACCACTCGGCGTGGAAGTCGACGAGTGCGACGTCGTGATCGCCCAGCAGCTCCTCGAGGTGGTCTTCGCTCTCAACGTGGATCGGCGCCCCGCTCGTATCGGGTGTACTCATCGTCTTGATGTTGGAGGGCCACCCCTTTACTTATTTCGAGGCTTGGACCCCGGATCGCACGACCGTCGTGGGTGGTTGGTCCGGTTGCTGTCGCCGCCTGTGGTCACTCCCCGCCGTCTTGCCGCCCCGTGACGGTGTATTCGAGCAGGACCCCGTCGTCGACCCGGTGGACGCCGTCCAGAGACAGGTCGGGGAACGACTCCACGAACCCGTCGCCGTCGGCGAGGGTCGGCGCGTCCCGGCCGCCGACGATCACCGAGCCGACGTACACGGAGAGTTCGTCGACCAGCCCCGCGGCGAACAGCGAGTGGATGATCTCCCCGCCACCCTCGACCATCAGGGTCTCAACGCCCCGCGCTTCGAGTTCGCGGAGCGCGTCGGCGAGTGCAACCCGGTCGTCGCCGGCGACCACAACCTCGGCGCCCGCTCCCGCGAGCGCGGTCCGACGGGCGTCGGCCGCGGCCGACGAAACGACCACGTAGGTCGTTGCTTCAGTATCGAGGATCCGGGCGTCAACCGGTGTCCGGCCGCTCGAGTCGACGACGACGCGGGCCGGGTTCGCGGGGTCGCCGCGGTCGGTTCGTGCCGCCCGGAGCGACGGGTCGTCGACAGTCAGGTGGGGGTCGTCGGCGAGCACCGTCCCGACACCGACGAGTATCGCGTCGGCGTCGGCGCGGAGTCGGTCCACGCGGGCGAAATCGTCGGGGCCGCTGATCCGAACCTGCTCGCGGCGGCGCGTCGAGAGCTTCCCGTCCGCGCTCATCGCGGCGTTGACGAAGACGTGCATACCGGGCGGAGACGCCGGCGGATCAAGCGGGTTTCGGTGTGTTGGGCGGTCCGTCGGGGTCGACGCGGGAGCCTACCGAGCGTACACCGGATGAAGTTATATGCCGGTGTACAATCAATCATGTAACGATGCCGCCGAAGGTACTGATGCTCGGATGGGGGTTCCCACCGAACGTGAGTGGCGGACTCGACACCCACGTGGGGGAGTTGTTCGACGGGATGCGGGTTCGTGGGGTCGACATCGAACTCGTGCTCCCGGCGGAGTACGCCCCCGAAGACCGCGAGGGGATCGTGGGCGTCCCGACGGGCGATGGGGACATCATCACCCGCGTCGGGCGGCTGAGCGAGACGTTCGCGGAACGTGCGGCGGCGGCGGACGTCGTCCACACCCACGACTGGTTCGGCTACGGGCCGGGGTCGCGGGCGAAAGCTACCGCCGACGTGGAGTGGGTGTCGACGTTTCACTCGCTGTCGACCGACCGGAACCGCGACCCGCCGAGTCGGGAGGTCGAAACCGAGCGCCGGGTCGCCGGCCGCGCCGACCACCTCGTCGCAGTCAGCCAACTCACCGCCCAGAACGTGAAAGACCAGTACGGCGGCGACCCGACCGTCATCTACAACGGGTTCTCCGAGTGTCCCACGACCGGCCGGGATTTCAAATCCGAACTCGGAATCGACGGGGAGATGCTGTTCTTCGTCGGGCGACACACCGACCAGAAGGGGATCGACCACCTGGTGTACGCACTGGAGCGACTCGACCGCGACGACGTCACCCTGGTGATCGGCGGGTCGGGTCACCTGACCGACCAACTCAAGCGGTTCGCGGAGTTGCTCGGGGTCGACGACCGGATCGAGTGGGTCGGGTACGTCCCCGAGACCGAACTCGGCGACTACTACGCCTCCGCGGACCTGTTCGTGTCGCCGTCGCTGGCCGAACCGTTCGGGATCACCATCACTGAGGCTCTATCAGCCGGGACCCGGGTCGTCGCCACCGAGAGCGGCGTTACCGAGGTGCTTCCGGCGGAGTCGGTGGTCGAGGTCGACCCCGACTCGAAGTCGATCGCGGCCGGTATCGGACGCGCGCTCGAACTCGATGGCGTGCCCGAGTTCGATCCGATCACCTGGGACGACGTCGTCGACGAGACGGTCGCGTTCTACGAACGGATCGTGTGAGCACTGCAGCCGTCACCGCAGGACGCGCACGTCCGTCACGGGTTCCGGATGCCTGATCCGATACCCATCGGCGGTCGGGGAGAGCCCTTCACCCTGTGGCGTCTCACCGGCGGCTTGGTACGGACTGTCGCTTTCGGCGCTCTGATACGGGTTGTCGTCCCTGCGCTCCTGATCCGGACCGTCCGTTCCGGCGGTTTGATACGGGCTGTCGGTCGGAGCCGACTGGTATGGACTGTCCGTCGGAGCCGACTGGTAGGGGCTGTCGGTTCCGACCCCGTCGTACGGGCTGTCGGCTGGCGTCACTCCCGATCCGGCAGCGTTCGCTCGAGCGTCGCGGTCGAAATCCTCCGGCGGGAGGTAGATCCGTTCGCCGGCGTCCGACCGGACGATCACGGCGGAGTCGCGATCCTCCCGCATCGTGATTACGGTTTCCCCGCTCTCGATCGTCACCGAAAACGAGACGCTGTCGTTGCCGGCGGGTTCCGAAGGCGGTGGTGTCATACCGAACACGTCCACAGCGATCCACTTATATCTCCGCTGTCGGGGGTGACCGGAGAGTTCCTTCACGACGAACGCCCCGTCGGATCGGCCCCGAATATCAAGTAGGGGGACCACGAACTACCGATATGGATATCCGGGATGCGACTACGGAAGACATCGACGCGATCCGCCGTGTCGCGGCCGATTCGCTGCGGACGTCGTACGACCACGCCATCGACGAGGCAGTACTCACGTCGGCCGTCGACGAGTGGTACAGCGCCGACCGATTGACCGACGGCTTGGCCGACGACAGCGTGGTGTTCGTCGTCGCGGTCGACTCGGGGTCGGTGGTCGGGTTCGCACAGAGCGAGGTTTCGGAGGGGCGCGAGTCCGTCGGATACCTCGATTGGCTCCACGTGGTTCCGGACCACCGCGGCGGCGGAATCGGGTCACAGTTGCTCACACGCCTCAAACAGGAACTCGTCGCCGCCGGCGTCGACCGACTCGAAGGTCGGGTTCTGGTAGACAACCGTTCGGGGGTATCCTTCTACGAGGAACAGGGGTTCAGCGAGGTCGGCACCCGGACCGTCGAGATTCACGGGGAGACGTTCGAGGAGCGCGTCTACACGACGTTCCTCGAGGCGGTCGAGTCCGACCCCAGCGGGCTCGTCGAGCGTTCGGTCGACGGCCAGGTCGTCTACGTCGCCTACGACGAGTCCGCCCGCGGGTCGGACGCACCCTTCTTTACCGTCTACCTCGACGAGGATCGCGAGCGTCCCTACGGCTGGATGTGTGGCGGCGACGAGAGGTTCGACGTCGCGATGGATACGATGGAGCGCTTGGAGTGCAACGAGTGTGGCAACCGCCGGAAGGCGGCGCGGTGGGACGCAGCGTACCTGTGAGTCCGGGCGCTCCGCCTCCGGGACCCGCGCTCAGTCGCCGCTCGCCTGCTCTTGGATGTCGTTGACGACGTCGGGGTTCCGAAGGGTCGTCGTGTCACCGAGTTCCTCGCCGTTTGCGATCTCCTCGAGCAGCCGGCGCATGATCTTCCCCGAACGGGTCTTCGGGAGTTCCGGCGTGAACGTCACCGACTCCGGACGGGCGATCGGGCCGATGGCGTCTTCGACGCCCGCGATGATCCGATCCCGCATCTCCTCGGATCCCTCGTAACCGTCCTCGAGGATGACGTAGGCGTAGACTGCCTCGCCTTTGATATCGTGGTCGCCGCCGACGACAGCGGCCTCTGCGACCCCTTCGACGCCGACGATCGCGGACTCGATCTCCATCGTCCCCAGCCGGTGCCCGGAGACGTTGACCACGTCGTCGACGCGGCCGAGAATCGTGATGTAATCGTCGCCGTCGATCTTCGCGCCGTCCTCGGGGAAGTACACCCACTCGTCGGCGTCGGCGTCGGAGTACGCGTCCCAGTACTCGTCGATGAACCGCTCGTCGTTCCGGTAGAGCGTCCGCAACATTCCGGGCCACGGTCTGTCGACCGTGAGGTAGCCCGCTCGCCCCGCGTCGACCTCGTCGCCGTCGGTGTCGACGACACGGGCGTCGATCCCCGGTAGCGGCGGGCCCGCCGACCCGGGTTTCATCGTGCCGATTCCGGGGAGCGTCGATACCATCATCCCCCCGGTTTCGGTCTGCCACCAGGTATCGACGATGGGACATTTCTCGCCGCCGATGTGTTTGTAGTACCACTTCCACGCGCGGGGGTTGATCGGCTCGCCGACCGTGCCCAGAAGCCGGAGGGTCGAGAGGTCGTACGCATCGGGGTACTCCGGCCCCCACTTCATGAACGCCCGGATCGCGGTCGGGGCGGTGTAGAACACGTCGACCGCGTACTTCTCGATGAGTTCCCACAGCCGACCCCGGTCGGGGTAGTCGGGCGTGCCCTCGTACATCACTGTCGTCGTGCCGAGCGCCAGCGGACCGTAGACGATGTACGAATGCCCCGTGATCCACCCGATATCCGCCGAACACCAGTAGGTGTCCTCGGGTTCGAGGTCGAGTACGGAGTGGGAGGTCCACGCGGTGTACGCCAAGTAGCCCCCGGTGGTGTGTTTCACGCCTTTGGGTTTGCCGGTCGTGCCGGAGGTGTACATCAGAAAGAGCATGTCCTCCGCGTCCCGTTCAACCGGGTCAACGCGGTCGCCGCGGTGGCCGGCTACCAGATCGTCCCAGTCGTGTTGGTTGGCGGGTAGGCCGTGACCGAAGCCGTCGTCGCCGAGTCGGTCGACGACGACTGTGGCGTCGACGTCGTGCTCGACGTCCGACAGTCCCTCGTTGGCCTTCGCCTGGTGATCGAGGGGGTCGCCGCGGCGGTAGTAGCCGTCGCAGGTGACGAGATACTCCGATTCGGCGGCGTTCATCCGCGTTGCGAGCGCCTCCGCGGAGAACCCCGCGAAGACGACCGAGTGCGGCGCGCCGATCCGGGCGCAGGCGAGCATCGCGATCGGAAGCTCCGGGACCATCGGCATGTACATCGTGACGACGTCGTCCTCCTCGACGCCGAGGTCGCGGAGCGCGGCGGCGAACTCGTTGACCTCCCGGTAGAGGTCTTGGTAGGTGTAGGTTCTCGTCGCCCCGTGTTCGCCCTCCCACTTGATCGCGACGCGGTTTTTATCACCGGACTCGACGTGGCGGTCGATACAGTTGTACGACGCGTTCAGTGTGCCGTCGGCGAACCACTCGTAGAACGGTTCGTTGGAGTCGTCGAGGACCTCGGTGTACTCCTCGTCCCAGTCGAGGAGGTCGGCGGCGCGGGTCCAACACTCCGGCCAGTCGTCCTCGAACTCGTCGTAGATCGATTCGTCGGAGACGTTTGCCTGCTCGACGAAGTCGTCTCCGGGTTCGAACGCTTCCTGCTCTGCTAACCGCGCTTCGAGTTGTCCGTCACCGTTCTCGTCCGTCATATACGTTCACAACATTTGCGCACCGACTGTATAAATCCCGGCACTGGTTGGGGCGTCGCGTAGTCGGGGCCGGACCGCAGTCACCCGAAGTTCTCGGCCTTCGCGGCGTCGGGGTCGGTCCCTGCGGCGTCGAGTGCCGCGGTCGCGTCGTCGATGAACTCCTCGAAGCCGTAGACGAACACCTGTTCGTCCGGCCCGTCGGTGATCGCCGCGGCGACGTGATCGGCAATGTCGCTGTCGGTTACCGCAACCGATGCCCCCGCCTCGCGGAGCGCGTCGAGCCGCTCCGTGTGGGCCGGCGCGTCGGCCCGATAGACCACCGCAACCTCGTTATCGTCGGCGACCGCGGCCTCACCGATCCCGACTGCGGGGCCGACACCCGGGCCGCCCGCAAGCACGACAACGCGGGACTCGCCCTCGTAGAAGTTCCGGCCGAACGGCCCGGCGATCTCCACGGTATCGCCCGCCGCGAGATCGCGGAGGAACTCGGTGAAGGGCCCGGACTCGTCGGGGTCGACCCCGACGGTGATCTCGAAGGTGTCGCCGATGCCCGGGGAGGACAGGGTGTAAAACCGCGCGTACTCCTCCTCGCTGACGACGCCCGTGAGTTTCAGGAACTGCCCCGGCTCGGCGTCGAGCCCTGTCGGCGTCTCGAACTCGATTGCGATCGTCCGCGGCCCGACGTCCCGGACGGCGGTGACGGCAACTGTCACGTCCATACCATCGGTTGGGGATGCGGTAAAAAGGGCCTTGCCTTCCGCGGCGGTGCTGCCGCTCCCTACTCGCCGGCGGCCGCCCCGACCGCGCCGGTCAGGTCGGCGGCGTACCCCAAAAGCGCGTCGTGGCCGCTCGCGGACAGCAACACCGGCCAGAACTCGGCGTCGGCCGTCAGTTCCTCGCCAGTACCGGTGGTGGCGTAGGCAGTCCCTGGCGGGACACGGTCGAAGTTCTCGACGTGGACCCGATAGGTCGTTCCCGGCGTCTTCTCGATCGTCCGTCGGACGCGGTAGTGGGTGGTTCCGGTTCGCTCGAGGTCCCCCGGCAGCGCGTCCATCACGCGGAGGTACGCGAGCAGGCAGTCGTAGGCGTTGTCGGCCGCCGCGTCGGAGCCCTGGTAGCCGGCCTCGACGTTCACGAACCCCGGGAGGTTCACGCTCCGGCCCGACACCAGCCCGGTGAAGTCGGCGACGTGAGACAGCGGGAGCGCGCGCATGATCTCCGCCTTTCGAGGCGTGAGGTCCGCAACCGTCCCGAACGGCTCGTCGAAGGAGACCGTGGCGTGAAACCCCAACACCGGACACCCGCTGATCTCCTGCCAGAGGTCGTGCGCCAAGCGTTCCTCGTAGGTGTCGCTGTCGGGGTCGCCCGGAAACAACCGGTTGAGGTCGCCCTCGACGTACCGGGTTTCGGCGTCGAGCGCGCGCTCGTTCGCGATCACGAGCTTCACCGGCCGCTGGACCTCGTCGACCGGACCGTCCTGTACGAAGCGTTCGATCGCCCGGACGCCACAGGGTTCGTCGCCGTGAATCCCGCCGACCGCCGCGACCGCGGGCGCCGCTCCTGTGTCGTCGGGGCCGACCGTCTCGACTCGCATGCATCGGTCAAGGCTCTCATCGCACAAAACTGCCCCTATCGCTCCGCGGCTGTGGTCGTGGTTTATGCCGTCCCGTGCACAATCCGGACGCGATGTCGCCACGCGTCACGCCGCTGTGCTGCGGGTCGATCGCGATGGACGCCGGGGTGGTTCTCGCCGGCGAGTCCGGGCAGGTAGAGGTACCCTCGACGGTGTTTCTGATCGAAGCCACCGAGACGATCCTCGTCGATACGAGCTTCGGCGACCCCGAGCGGATGACCGAAACCCACCCCGGCTTCGAGTGCCACCGGGCGCCGGACCAACGGCTCCGGCACGTGCTTGACACCGAGGGGTACGCGCCTGCGGACATCGACATGGTCGTGCTCACGCACCTCGACTGGGATCACTGTCACAACCTCGAACTCTTCGCGGAGTCGACGGACGTCGTCGTCCAGCGCGAGGAGTTGTCGTACGCGGCCGATCCGTACCCGCCACACGCCGTCCGGTACGGGGCGACGTCGGCGGGCGTGGTTCGGGAGTGGCGCTCGCGCGACCTGCGGCCCGTCGACGGCGAGGTCGAACTCCGTCCGGGTGTGGTCGCGTTCCCGACGCCGGGGCACACGCCGGGCCACCAGTCGCTCGCCGTCGACACCGGCGCCGGAACGACGCTCGTCGCTGCCGACGCCGTGCCGACGTTCGCGAACGTCGACCGCGAGGCGGGGGTCCCGAGGCGGCTCGGCGGGGCGATGGATCAGATCGCGTGGTGGGAGAGCGCGACCGAGGTACTCGACCGCGGCGACACCGTCCTCCCGGGCCACGAATGGGCGGTTCTCGACGCCGAACCGGCCGGGGTGGTCGGGTGACCGCCGGAGCGGCCGGGCCGTGTCACCGACACCGACCGAATTTGCCGATACACCCCCGTTGATTGGGCTGACGTGACAGCTACCGCATATGACGGCGACCGACGACGTACTCCACCGTGTCGACACGAACGACATCGAACTGATCAGGCTCGTCTTCGTGAACAACAGCGGCGTTCCCCGTGGCCGGGTTGTCGACAGCGAGTCGCTGCCGGACGTTCTCGAGACGGGAACGAACGTGACGCACGCGATGCAGTCGTTCAACGCGCTCGACCGGCTCGCCCCCGAAGGCCGGTACGGCCCCGCCGGCGAGGTCCGCGTCGTCCCCGATCCGGAGACGTACACCGAACTCCCGTACGCGGACCGCGCGGCGATCATGCTCGCCGACCTGCACGACCTCGACGGCGAACCGTGGGCGGCCGGCCCTCGCGCGCAACTCCGGGCGTATCTCGACGACATCGGCGACGACGGGTACGTCCCGCGGCTCTCCTTCGAGAGCGAGTTCTACTACACCACGGAGACCGACGACGGGGGGACGGTCCCGTTCGACGACACCACCTGCTTTGCGACCGACGGGATGCAGAGCGCCCACGACGTGATCCTCGACACCGTCGACGCGCTGAAAGCACAGGGGATGGGGCTATCGGCGTACTACCCGGAGTACGGCCCGGGACAGCAGGAACTGGTGGTCGATCACGACGACGGCGTCGCGGCGTCGGACAGCCAGATCCTGTTCACGGAGACGGTCAAAGCGGTCGCCGATGCCAACGGCGTCGGCGCATCGTTCCGGCCGAAGCCGTTCGACGGGCTGCCGGGCAACGGCTGTCACATTCACCTGTCGGTGTGGCAGGAGGGTTCGAACGTGCTGTACGACCCCGACGCGGACGGGCGATACCCGCTGGGGGAGGCCGGCCGCCACTTCGTCGGCGGGCTGTTGGAACACGCGCCGGCGCTCGTGGCACTGACGGCGCCGACCGTCGAGTCGTACAGCCGACTGGCGCCGGGGATGTGGGCGTCGGCGTACACCTGCTGGGGGTACGACAACCGCGAGGCGATGGTTCGGATCCCCTCCGTCGACGCCGACAGCCCCGAGGCGACGACCCGGGTCGAGTTCAAGCCAGCGGACAACACCACGAACCCGTATCTCGCCCAACTCGGGCTGTTGGCCGCCGGCTTCGACGGCATCGACCGCGAACTCGACCCCGGAGAGCCGCTGAACCGGGATCCGGGCAGCGTCGACGAGACGGAGCTCCGGGACCGTGACGTCGAGCGGCTCCCGGAGTCGCTGTCGGCGGCGATCGATGCGCTCGAAGCCGACGACGTCCTCGAAGACGCGCTGGGCGAGCCGCTACACGGATCGTTCATCGAGGTGAAGCGCAGCGAGTGCGCGCAGTCGACCGAGGACGGCGAGGTCGACACCGACTATCTGGCCCGGAGCTTCTGATACTGTCGGCCATACTGACGTGACGATTTTCGACACCCCGGGGTGTCGAAATCCGTCACGTGACTGTAGCCGACAGTATGATACCGCCGACTTCCGCCGCTTCCGCCGGGCGCCACCCTGTCGACGGCGCTCGGCGGCGGGACTCGGGAGGACACGGCACGAGCAACGTCGGATCCGGCATCGCGGCGGCCCGTTTCGAGGAACTCACCCTCCGGTCCGCGCCGAATCAGACATATTCGATTATACCGGGTATTTTTTAGATACTCGTTATTTAGGTCCGGAAAATCGGATTTTTTATTCACGTTTGTACATTACTATCCGGTGTGGACCGGCGATTCTGACGACTCGTTCCGAAGGCTTTTCTTCGGTCGACGGGAAGCATTAGGTCATATGCCCGCGGACTTCAACTGGGCCATCGGCGGGGAGGCCGGCGATGGCATCGACTCGACGGGGAAGATCTTCGCCCAGGCCCTCTCCCGGGCGGGGCGGCACGTGTTCACGTCGAAGGACTTCGCGTCCCGGATCCGCGGCGGGTACACCGCGTACAAGATCCGGACGTCAGTCGACCCCGTCCAGAGCGTCGTGGACCGCCTCGACGTGCTCATCGCGCTCACCCCCCGGACGATCGATGAGAACCTCGAGGAGCTCCACGACGGGTCGGTGATAATTTACGACGGCGAGCGCACCACGATGGCCAACGTCGAGATCCCCGACGGCATGGTCGGCCTCGACGTCCCGCTCAAGCGGCTGGCGGAGGAGGCCGGCGGGGCGATCATGCGGAACGTCGTCGCGCTCGGGGCGGCGTGTGCGGTCACGGGGTTTCCGATCGAGAACCTCGACAGCGCCCTCGACAAGCGGTTCGCCTCGAAGGGTCAAGCCCTCGTCGACAACAACAAGGAAGCCGCCCGGAGCGGGCAGGACTACGTGACAGAGGAGTGTGACGTCGACGTCGACTACAGCCTCGAGACGACCGACGCCGACTACGTCCTGCTCAACGGCGACGAGGCGATCGGGATGGGCGCCATCGCCGCGGGGTGTAAGTTCTACGCGGGCTACCCGATCACCCCCGCAACGGACGTGATGGAGTATCTGATCGGCCGGATCGAGCGGTTCGGCGGCCACGTGGTCCAGGCCGAAGACGAGCTTTCGGCGATCAACATCGCCCTCGGGGCGGCACGGGCCGGCGCGCGGTCGATGACCGCCACCTCGGGACCGGGGATCGACCTGATGACCGAGACGTTCGGGCTGGTGGCAACGAGCGAGACGCCGCTCGTCGTCGTCGACGTGATGCGATCGGGCCCCTCGACGGGGATGCCGACGAAGCAGGAGCAGGGTGATCTGAACTCGCTGCTGTACGGCGGTCACGGCGAGATCCCGCGGTTCGTGCTCGCGCCGACGACGATCTCGGAGTGTTTCTGGAAGACGGTCGAGGCGTTCAACCTCGCGGAGAAGTACCAGACGCCGGTGTATCTCACCGCGGACCTCTCGATGGCGGTGACGGAGCAGACGTTCACCCCCGAGACGTTCGACATGGGCGACGTCGAGATCGACCGCGGGAAGGTCGTCGACGAGGAGACGATCGACGAGTGGCGGACGGAGAAGGGGCAGTTCAAACCCCACGCGCTCACCGACGACGGGGTGTCGCCGCGGGCGTTCCCCGGCACCATCGGCGGGGTGCACATGTCGACGGGGCTCGAACACGACGAGCTCGGCCGGCGGACCGAGGACACCGGGATGCGCGTCGACCAAGTCGACAAGCGCACCCGGAAGGTCGAGACGGCGCGCGAAACCGAGGACTGGGAGCCACGGGAGTTCGGCGACCCCGACGCCGAGACCCTCGTGCTCTCGTGGGGGTCCAACGAGGGGCCGATGACGGAGGCGATCCGGATGCTCGACGCTGAGGGCGTCGACATCCGGTTCCTGTCGGTGCCGTATCTGCTCCCGCGGCCGGACCTCACTGAGGCGGTCGAAGCCGCCGAGACGGTGGTGGTTGTCGAGTGCAACGCGACCGGCCAGTTCGCGGACATCGTGGAACACGACACCCTCACGCGGGTGGATCGGGTCAACAAGTACGACGGCGTTCGGTTCGACGCCGACGAACTCGCAGCGGAGATCGAGACGACGGTTCAGGAGGCAACACAATGAGCTCAGACGTACGTTTCACCGACTTCAAATC
>CAZDEJ010000016.1:0-11443 GCA_964504395.1 uncultured Halobellus sp.
TCACTCCTAACTAACCAGTACCCCGAGCGTCTGACAAACTTATATTACGTCGTGGGCGAACCTACGCCCACATGGTGAAGAGCACGGTTCGATTCCCCGAATCCGTCGTCGACGATATCGAATCGCTCGTCGCCGACGAGCAGTTCGAGAGCAAATCGGAGTTCTACCGGTTTTCAGCCGACTACGTTCTCACCCAGATGGTCGACGATTACGAGCCGTCGACGATCGACTACGAGGACATCAAAGGGGAGGTGTTGCCGGCGCCCGAACGAGCGGTCGGCTCCGATGCCGACACCGACCATCCGCCCTTCTTCGAGTCGGTGTCGTTCGTCCGGAAACTCGCGCTGCGGGGGAACGTCAGCGACGCCGAGGACTTCATCGACCACCAGTACACGCCGAGCGACCGTCACGCGATCCTGCTCGAGGAGATCCTCCGGCTCTACCGCCGCGACACCTCCCCGACCGACCGGCGATCACCCCCGGAGCGGGAGCGATCACGGCAGCCGCCGGCTGCGGATCCGTCCGCGCCCGACGGTCGGAACTGAGTCTCCCGCGAGCGGCCTCTGCTCTCGACGGGCGTACTGCGACCTTGTTCCGTCGGATGTCAAGCCCGAACGGTTCGGCGTCGGCGGCTCCGGCCGAAGCCACGACCCCGTCTCCGTCAGATCTCGACCCTGAACGGCGCGGCGTCGGCGGCTCCGGCCGCCATCGCCCCCAACAGGTCCGCAACCGCGTCGAGGTCCGCGGTGTCGATCACTTCGACGGGCGTGTGCATATACCGGTTCGGGATCCCCAGATTCAGCGACGGGATCCCGTTCCGTGACGTGTAGAACGCGTCGGCGTCGGTACCGGTCCGACTCCCCGTCGCCTGGAGTTGGACGTCGACGTCGGCCCCCCCTGCACTGTCGCGGGCGAGTTCGACCAGACTGGGGTGGTTGACGCTGCCACGGGAGACAACCGGCCCGCCGCCGAGTTCCACGGGCCCGACCCGCTTGCCCGGGATGTCGGGGTTGTCGGTGGCGTGTGTCACGTCGACGGCGACCGCCGCGTCGGGGTCGAGGTCGAACCCGACCATCTTCGCGCCCTGGACGCCGACCTCCTCCTGAACGGTGCTGACGGCGTAGACCGTCGCGTCGACGTCGGCCTCGACTGCGGCGCGGAGTCCCTCCGCGGCCGACCAGGTCCCGACCCGATTGTCCATTCCGCTTGCGGCGATCCGGTCGCCGTGAAGGGGTCGAACCTGCGTCTCCACGGTGACGGGGTCGCCGACGTCCACGAGTTCGTCCGCCTCCTCGCCGTCCGCCGCGCCCACGTCGACGAACTGTTCGGCGATGTCGTCGTGGGTCTCGTTCTCGCCGTCGCGGAGGTGGATCGCGGTCTGCCCGATCACGCCCGCAACGGGGGTTTCGGCGTGGACCGTGACGTGTTGGCCCTTCGAGACGGTCCGGTCGGCGCCGCCGATCCGACCGATCCGGAGGAACCCGTCGTCGGTGATGTCGCGCACGATATACCCGATCTGGTCGGCGTGGCCGCCGAACGCGATCGACGCGTCAGCGGTAGCACTGCCCTCGTGGACCGCGACCGCGTTTCCGTAGTCGTCGGTCCAAGTGTCGTCGGCGAACGCCCGGACGTAGTCGAGCCATACCCGCTGGCCACCACCCTCGTATCCGGAGGGGCTCGGCGTCGTCAACAGCTCCGTGAGAAACGCGCGCCTATCGTCGTCCATACGTTCGGGTCGGTCGCCTGATACCTGAATCCTCCGACCGGAGCGTCGGACGGCCGCCGGCGACGTCCCCGGATCGCACCCGATCCCGATCGGATGGCGGATGGCTTAAACGGCCCCCGCGGCATTCGTGGGGTATGACCGTCTCGAGCGCCCCCGGGAAGGTGTACCTCTTCGGGGAACACGCGGTGGTCTACGGCGAACCCGCGGTCCCGTGTGCGATCGAGCGTCGAGCCACGGTCGCCGTCGACGAGCGCAACGACGACCACGTTCGGGTCGAAGCCCGGGATCTGAGCCTCGACGGGTTCACCGTGGAGTACGCCGGCAACACCGACGGCCGCCCCGATGTCGACGCGCCCACTGACCTCGTTGACGCCGCGATGGGCTACATCGACGCCGCGGTCGAACAGGCCCGCGACGCCGCCGACGCGCCGACGGCCGGCTTCGACATCAGGGTGGAAAGCGACATCCCGCTGGGGGCGGGACTGGGCTCCTCGGCGGCGGTAGTGGTTGCCGGCATCGACGCCGCGACCCGCGAACTCGGCGTGCCGCTGGATCCCGAGACGGTGGCGGACCGCGCCTACCGCGCGGAGTACGACGTCCAGGACGGCCAGGCCTCCCGGGCGGACACCTTCTGCTCGGCGATGGGCGGGGCCGTCCGGGTCGAGGGCGACGACTGCCGCCGGATCGACGCCCCGAACCTCCCCTTCATCGTCGGGTTCGACGGCGGTGCCGGCGACACCGGCGAACTCGTCGCGGGCGTTCGCCGCCTCCGGGAGGCCTACGACTTCGCCGCCGATACCGTCGGGAGCATCGGCGATATCGTCCGACGCGGCGAGTCGCTACTGGCCGGCGCCGACGCCGACACCCAGCCCGACGCGGCTCTCCTCGCCGAGCTCGGCCGGTTGATGGACTTCGACCACGGGCTTCTGGAGGCACTCGGCGTCTCCTCGCGCACGCTCGACAGTATGGTGTGGGCCGCCCGGGACGCGGGCGCTCACGGCGCGAAGCTCACTGGGGCCGGCGGCGGCGGGTGCATCGTCGCCTTGGACGGAACCCCCGAGACCCGGACCGCGCTCAACTACACCGCGGCGTGTCACGACGCCTTTCGGGCGGAACTCGACCGGGAGGGTGTCAGGGAGGACACGCGACAGTGACCGTCATCCTCAAACTCGGCGGCAGCGTGATCACCGACAAGGACACCCCCGAAACTGTCGACGACGACGCGCTCGAGGCTGCGGTCGACGCGGTCGCCGCCGCTCCCGAACAACTGGTGCTCGTCCACGGCGGCGGGAGTTTCGGCCACGTCGCTGCGGCCGACCGTGGGCTCAGTCGCGAGACGGGGAGTCACGACGCCGCCGACGTGTGGGCGGTCCACGACGCGATGCGCCGGCTGAACGACGTGGTGCTCCGCCGGCTCCACGACGCCGGTGTCGCCGCGGTTCCGGTGCATCCCCTGTCGGTGGCGGCACGCGGCGAGGACACCGGTCTCTCGCTCCCCGTCGACTCGACCGCGACGCTTCTCGCGGAGGGGTTCGTGCCGGTGCTCCACGGTGACGTCGTCGGCCACGCCGGGGCGGGGGCGACGGTCGTCAGCGGCGACGAACTCGTCACCCGGCTCGCGGCCGGACTCGGTGCCGACCGCGTGGGGCTCTGTTCCACCGTCTCCGGGGTCTACGACAGTGACGGGAGCGTGATTCCCCGGATCTCCGACGTGGCGTCGGTTGCCGACGCACTCGGGGACGCCGACTCGACCGACGTCACCGGCGGGATGGCGGCGAAAGTGCGGACGCTGCTCGATCTCGACGCCCCTGCCCACGTCTTCGGTCCGGAGTCGCTGCCGGCGTTCTTAGCCGGTGACTCCCCGGGAACGCTGATCGAGACGTAGCCGCCACGCCGTCCGCCGGTCACCACTCCGCGAAGGGCACCCTCTGCCCCGACTGCTCGATGTAGGCCGCCTGCATGTCTTCGATCGCCGCCCGGAGCGACGACCCCGACTCGACCGCCGCCCGGACCCGGGCCCGCTTCCACGCGCTCGGGGCGACGTGGTCGGCCTTCCGCCGTGCCTCGATCGGCGCGAGCGCCCACTCGATCGTCTCGGAGCCGACCCCGATGTCGTCGAGGCCACGACGAGCGAGGGCGAAGAGTTCGTCGTAGATCCGGGGCGTCGCGGTTGTCCGGTCGCCGTCCCGAGTCACCCACCGGAGGTCGGCGTCGGGGCCGTCGTCGACCGCGGCGTAAAACGACTCCTTCGCGTCGTCCCACGGCAGTGCCGCGAGCGGGTGGTCGGTCGCAACGACGCCGCACACCACGCCGATAACGAGTGCCTGCACGCCGACGGTGTCCCTGAGCGTCGGCTGGGTGGGAAGCGGCCGGTACTCGATCCGAACCGACCCCCCGTCGCCGCCGGCGACCCGGCTCCCGGCGGCGCTCCGCGGAACCTCGCCGCCGAACACCGGCCGGACCCACCGCCAGTACGTCCCGCGCTTCGCCCCCAGTGCCGGGTATCGCCCGCCCGGATCCCCCCCGCCGGAGCTGTCGCTGTCGGCGGTGTCGCCGTCGGCGGGATCGAGACCGGGCGGCGCGACGAGCGTCGGGTCGGCGACGATCCGGTCGATCAGGCCGTCCAGATCCGGCACGTCCTCGGGCACGCGGCACTTGCGTGACCCCTCGTCGACCGACCGCTCGAACAGCGGGACCCGGAGCTCCTGCGGCGTCCGGTCGAACGCCGTCTCGGGATCGTGGCCGTCGTAGAGGTCTGCGGGCAGGAACGGGGAGTTGGCGGTCAGGGACAGGATCGGCCCCATCGTTCGCGTTGCGACGTTCAGGTACGTGGGGATCGCCGTCGGATCGGGCACCTGGAGGTGTGGCTGGATCGACGTCGCGAGCGACTCCACGAGCATCGATTCCGCCGCCTCGAACCCGTGCACGCCGAGTTCGATCGTCCCTCCGCTCCGGGCCCTGATCTCCGAATCGAGGGCGACGTACCGGGGCACCGGACGCATGTTCGTCGGGAGGGAGATCCCGTCGGCCTTCTCCGTGGCCCCGATGTAGCCCCGCGTCCCCTCGGCAGGGGGGACCGTCCACATCGCGTCGAGCACGAACCGCCGGTCGACAGCCGCGAGGTGCGTCCCGACCGCCCGATACGTCGACCGGAGTTCGTCGAACTGTCGTCGGAGCCCGGCGTCGGAGACGACGTCGGGGTCGGTGTGAAGCTCCGCGTTGTGGACGCCGAGTTCGCGGCTGCATCCGTCGACCCCGAAGAGGTCCTCCGGGGCGGCCGCGAGCCGTCCCTCGCCGTCGACGGCGTAGCCCTCGAGCTCGATCCCGACCGCGAAATTATCCGCGTCGAAGACGCCGGCGTCGATGTCCGCCCGTAACGCGTCGGCCTCCCGTTCGACCTGGCGCTGAAACGCTGCCCGCCGGTCCGAGTCGAGCGCCGTGCGGACGGCGTCTATCGTGTCGGTCATTACCCACGGTTCGCAGCCGACGGATACTGATACTATCGACTTTTGCGGGGTCACAGCCGCCGCGTGTCGCTGTCACGACCCGTCGTCACCCTTCGCACCGGCCGTGGTCCGGAGGGTGAACGCGCCGATCGACAGGGTCCGTGTCGCGACCGATCCGGAGAACGAACGAGAGCAGCACGGCGAAGGGGACGAGCGTGATCGACGTCGCACCCGCGACGATCCAGACGTAATGCGCAATCCCGGCGGATACCCCGGTGAACTGCGACAGCGCGCCGTGAAACACGAGCACGTTCACCACGACGACGATCGCAGGCATCGCAAGCGGATCGCCTGCGAGAGGTTGACGGGCTCCCACTGGAAGTACGACGTCTTGATATGCTCTCGCGCGGGCCCGAACAGTGTCAGGATCGCAACGATCCCGACCACCTGCTCGTCGACCGCCTGCGCCGCCGAGGTTCCGGCGTTATCCACGCCTTCGAGTTCGGCTCGAAGCTGTCGCCCCTCGTGGATCCTCCGGGAGTAATTGCGGTTCAGCGCCGCCGAGAGCACGGCGAACGTACCGAACTGCTCGCCCGACAGGTCGTCGCCGACCCCGACCGTGCCGCCGGAGAGAAGCGGCGTACTCGTCCGCTGCGCCGGTGTCGACGCCCGCGGCCTCGGCGGCCGCACCCGCCTCGGCGGGGGCTTCGCTTCGCGTCTCGCGGCAACGAGTCCGACGAGGAAGGCCGAAGGGGACGCTGCCGCCACGTCGAGCCCCGACTCCGATTCGACGTCCTGGCGGAACAGCGTCGACTCCTCCATCCGGTCGCGCACGTCGCCGAACGGCCCGAGTTCCTGTGAGAGCACCAGCGAGTTGATCGAGACGACGAGCGTGACGCCGGTAATCGTCGCGGTCACGAGGGCTCGAAACAGCGTCTCGACCGGGTCACCCGCCACCACAACCGGTCGACTCGGGAGTATCGTCGCCGCTGCAAGCGTTCCGAACACCACGATCACCGTCACGTCGCCGACGAGGACTACCGGTTCGTCTCGACGAGCAGCGGGTTCTTCCGACGACTGTCGCTCCCGCGTACACTCGTCGTGTCGTCCGTGTTGGCCGCCGTATCGTCGTCAGCCATTCACACACAGCGCTCCCGTGCCACGGGTTCGTCCCGGCCACCACCCGGTATGTCTTCCTGCGGTTCCTACTCGGTCCCTTCGAACCTATGGGTGATCACCCCTCGTCGTCTTTCAGTTCCTCCAGTTCGGCCTCGACTTCGGTGTCGGAGACGTCGACGTCGGCGGTCGCCTCCGCGTCGCTGGACTCGGCGTCGCCGGACGCCGCGTCGCCGCCGGACTCACCCATATCGGTTTTCAGCGTCTCGAGTTCGGAGTCGACCTCCCTGTTCGAGCGCCCGCTTTCGAGCTCCCGGTCGATGCTGTCTTTGTCCGACATCGCGTCGTCGAACGCGCCGGTGTCGACGAGTTCGTCCATCGCCTCCGACCGCGCCTCCATCTCGTCGGTCTGCTCCTCCGCGCGCTCGATCGAGCGGGTCACGTCGCCCATCTCGTCGCCGACGCCGGTCATCGCCTCCGAAACGCGGGTTGACGCCTCCGCGGCCTCGTACCGCGCCTTCATCGTCTCCTTTTTCGTGCGGAACTCCTCGATCCGGCTCTGGAGTTCGTTTTTCTTCTCGACGAGGTTGTCCTGTGTCGCTTGGAGGTCCGCGATCTGGGTCTCCAACTCCTCGATCTGGGACATCTTCGCCTGCTTCTTTTCGAGCGCCTGCCGCGCGAGGTCGTCGCGGTCCTGCCGCACCGCCTCCCGGGCTTGATCGTTGTGTTTCTCGACGTTCTCCTCCAAGCGGCGTTTTTGAACTTCGAGCCGTTTCTTCTGGGTCGTGAGATCCGCAATCCCCTGTTTGACGTCTTGCAGCTCGTCACGCATCTGCTCGTAGGAGTAATCCAGCGAGTCTGTCGGGTCCTCCGCCCGGTTGAGGAGGGAGTTGACCTTCGATCGGACAACGTAGGACGCGCGTGAAAGGATTCCCATACTCGGGACTTGTGCGCGCCGGAATTAAAACCCAGCGTGCCGAACGTCCCTGTCGGAGATGACTGACCCTGTCCCGCTCCCCGGCGGCCGCGACGCGCGCGGGGCGCTCGACGTCGCGACGGCGGCCGGGGGCGGATCCGGTGCTTCGGGCGCGGCCGCAGCGTGCGCTGTCGCGTGCCCGCCACATCCTCAGCACGGCGGCCACCGCGCCGACCACCGACTCCGGGCGGTCAGCGACGAGTTGGTTGCGGCGGGCTCCGACTGCTTCCGGTTCGACTACGGGCCGTGGGACGGCGGCCGGGGCGAGCGGGCGGACGCGCTCCACGCGGTCGAGTGGGCGACCCACCGGTACGACCGAGTGGCGCTGTTCGGGTACAGTTTCGGCGCGGCGGTCGCGGTCTCGGCGGCTGCCCGCGGTGCCGACGTCACTGCTGTTGCCGCCGTCGCGCCGCCCGCGTCCGTCGGCTCCGCGCGGAACGGGGAGTCACCCGACGACATCGGCGTCGACACCGTTGCCGCCCTCGAATCGCTCCCGGCGTCCCTGCCTGTCGGCGTCTTCTACGGCTCCAGCGACGACGTGGCGGCTGTCGGCCCGGTCGTCGACGCCGCCCGGGACCGTGATGCGACCGTGCGGGAGTTCGCCGCGGGCCACGCCTTCGTCGGTCGGGAGCGCGACGTCGCCGCCGCGGTCGTGGCGTTTCTCCGACCCGGATTCGACCCCGACGGGTCGCGGTGATCCGGTCGCGAACGCGACAACGGGGGAACGCGCTGCGGACCCGCCCGACGGGGAGCCGGTACTTCCGGCCGCGGCGGCTCATACTGTTGGCTATACCGACGTGAAGACGTTCGACACCCCGGGGTATCGAAATCCCTCACGTGACTATCGCCGACGGTATCAGCTGTACCCGCGCCACCGGTGGCCGCACTCTGTGCACTTGAAAAACCGCGTCGGCGGCTCGTCGGCGGAGCCGGTCTGTTTGATCGTGTACCACGCCTCGCGAGCGTCGCACTCCTCACAGACCACGTCGGTCGCGGTCGGCTTCCCCTCGAAGTTGGCGTCCTCCTCGGTCTCGATCACGTCGTCGTCGGTCTGCGATTCGGTCGAGACGAACGCCGCGGCTAACTCCGCGTCCTGCTCCTCGCGCGCGCCGCAACCGTCGTTCGTACAGACCATCGTTCCGTCCCGGGACACCATCATCGTCCCGCAGTCGTCGCAGAACTGCATATACTCCGGTATTCCCGGGGACAGAAGTGTCTCACGGGAGCCGTCGCCGACAGCCGCTCGGTGCCCGGCGCTCGCCTCCCGACCCCGTGCCGACCCGCTACCCGTCCGGTTCGACGCCGCGGTCGACCATCGGGCAGTTCCGTACCCGGAACCGGTCGCTGTCGACGACCTCCACGATCTCGGTTCCCTCGTGGGTGCACGCCAGCCTCGGCGGGTCCTCGAAGTACGGGCACGACTGGCAGTAGTTGGTTTTCGGGACCACGTGCGTCTCCGGGGTTGCCCCGTCGTCGCCGTCGTCGACGGATCCCGGCTCCGGGACCGGATCGACGTCGCCGAGGGTGCCGGCGCTATCCGCCGGCGTCACGTCGACGTCGGCACCGGCCCCGACACTCGCCGTGTCGTCGGACCCCAGCGACGACCATAGTGTCTCCTCGTCGATCTCCTCGACGGACATCCGATCGAACGGGTCGTCGGAATCGGGCGGCGGCTCCTCCGAGAACGCCGCATCGAAATCCAGCGTCGAACCCTCCGACCCGGCGCTATCGGGATCCTCCTGCGTCCGGTCGTCGGCGCGGTCACCTCGCTGACTCGCCCGGCGTGCGAGGTCCGAAAGCGGGGACTCGTCGGCGGGCGCGTCTGACTCCGGGTCGTCGCCGCCGTCGCACGCTAACCTGTCTGCCCCGTCGTCACCGTCCGACGCGGGTCCGTTCGGTTCGTCGTCACTCATCGGTCGACGGCCCCCGCGTCCCCGTCGGCGTCAGCCGAGTCACTCTCTCGGGACTCCGGCGGTGTCGCCCGGCCGTCGGCGTCCCCGCTCCCGCTACCCTCAGGTTCGTCCGTATCCCCGTCAGCAGCGGGGTCCGTCGCGGAACCGCCGCCCTCGCCGCTGTTTTCGTCTCCCGCACCCCGGTGTCCGTCCACCGCGTTCCACGCCTCAGGATCGCCGCCGGTCGCATCGCGGCCGGTGGGCGCGGTGGACGCCCCCGAGTCGGACGCTTCGTGGCCGTTCGACCCCGACGGCTCGGGCTGCTCGGAGCGGGTGTCGGTCGTCGTCCGGCCCGACTCCAACGCTGGGCGGTTGCCCACCGTGAGCCGGCTCGACCTGAACCACCCGCCGGGCTCGACGCCGTCGAACGGCGACTCACAGTGTGGACACGCCGGCTCGTCGAGCAGGCCGAGCTGAACCGCGTTCCCACAGGCGTCACACGCCGCCTCCGTAACCCCGCGCCGGTTCGCCTCCTCCCGCAACGCGGCGACGGCAGCGCGCTCCTCGATTGCCCCTTCGATCGTCCCTACCCGACGCCTGAGGTCGACGACCGCGTTCGCCACGGTTCGGAGCTTCGAGTCCCGGTCCTCGGCCCCGTCCTCGAGGGCCTCGGTCCGCGCCACGAGGGACTCCAGGATCTCCTCGTAGTCCCCGAACCTGTCGTCGATCCGGCGCTCGATCGACGGGTGGTCGTGGTCGGCGGGCGCTTTCGCGTCGGCCTCGCGTTTGATCTGGATGACCCGCTCCCGCACGTCGATGATCTTCTCGTCGAGGTCCGATTCCAACGCCTCGACCCGTCCCGCGATGTCGTCGAGGCGGGCGTCGAGATCGTCGACCCGGCCGGACGACCTCGCGATGCCGTCGCCGGGGGCGGGGCTGGCTCTGTCGGCGTCGTTCAGCGACTCGGGGTGCTCGTCGAGTAGCCGGTGGGCTGCCACGAGCCGGCGGACGACAGCAGCCCGGGAGGCGCCGGCGGCAGCGGCTCGCTCCGCTATCCAAGCCTCCACGTCGTCCGGCAGTTCCTCGACCGGTTCTGACCCCATCCACTCTCATTAGGTCGTCACGCGTTAAAGTATATCGGGATGCTCGAAACTGCGCCCGTTTCCGGGCGCTATTCGAGGTATGTCGGGTCGCCGTCCGTGTCGCTCCCGTCGTCCGACCGCCGGTTTATGTCCACCTGATACTGTTGGCTACAGTCACGTGACGGGCTTCGACACCCCAGGGTATCGAACAGTTTCACGAAGTTACAGCCAACAGTACCAGCATCGGGCGGATGCGCCCGAACGTCGTCGCGAGCCCGAGCAACTCCACCGGTGCCTCGGACTTCGAGAGCAGCAGCCGATTCGCCACGACGTCGACCCCGGGTTCGATGGCGACGTCACCGCCGCGCACGGACACGGCGGTGTTCTCGCGGCGCAGCCAAACCCCCTCGTGGCCGAGGTCGTCGACTGCGTCGAGGATCGCCTTCGTCTCCTTGCTACTGTGGAGCGAGAGTACCCCGACCCGGATCGGATCGCCGTCGGCAGACGCACACCGCGTCCCGGCGCGCGCAGGGGCCGGTCGGGGCCGTTGATCGGGGGGTATCGCGTGTCGAGCGGCCGTCTCCGGCGGGAGTGTCCGTCCGCGCCGACACGACTCCCGGCGGGACCTCGCCCGGGAGAACCGTGGATTGCCGCCGTTTATCCCGGTAGACCAGTTTAGATGAGCATGAGTAGCGATTCGGGTTTCGAGTACGACTGCGGCCGGGTCGATCCCGGCACCCGTCGGGACCCTCGCTACGCGATCAGCGAGACCTACCTCGGCGACCCGATCCGGATCCCGGTCACGGTCGTCAACGGCAAACGCGAGGGACCCACGGTGTTCCTCTCGGCGGCGTCCCACGCCGACGAACGCAACGGGATCGAAGTGGTTCGCGAGGTCGCCTGCGAGTGGGACCTCTCGGACCCGGCGGGCACGCCGGTGTGTCTCCCCGTTCTGAACGTCCCCGGATTCCTCGCCCAGCAGCGGTATCTCCCGATCTACGACCGCGACCTCAACCGGTCGTTCCCGGGGAAAGCGGGGTCGACGAGCGCCAAACGGATGACCGCGCGGACCTTCGACAGCTTCGTTCGGCCCTGCGACTTCCCCGTCGGCTTCCACACCACTACCCGCGGCCGGACGAACATGCTCCACGTCCGCGCTGACGTGTCAGACACCGCGGTCGCGCGGCTGGCGCAGGCGTTCGGCT
>CAZDEJ010000016.1:11543-17048 GCA_964504395.1 uncultured Halobellus sp.
ACATGCACCGGGACTCGGGGTCGCTCGTATCGGCGGGCGACCGGGTCTGCACCCTGAGGACCCGTTCAAAAGCGACAGCGTCACCGCCGAAGCCCCGTGCACCGGGTTGTTGGTCGGTGTCCCGGAGAACCCCGTCGTCTACCCGGCAATCCGTTGTGTCACCTCGTCGGACTCGACGACGGGACCCGGCGGATCGCCGAACGCGAGCACGCCGCCGATACTGCGGGGTGAGAGAGGCTATCAGCGGTGCAGGATCCGTGGCGACGACGCGTTATGTGCCGCGGGTGGGTGTGATGAACACACGTAAGGTCTATACTTGCTCCGGCCTGACCGTCAGGAGACTATGAGTCAGTCTTACGATCGGGGTCTCGTCGAGGACTTCGGGCGGTGGCAGGAGTTCTCGGCCGGGATGTGGGCCTGGATCTTCCACAAGTTCACCGGGTGGGTGCTGGTAGGATACCTGTTCACCCACATCGCCGTCCTGTCGACGGCGCTACAGAGCCCTGAGGCCTACACGACGACGATCCAGTCGCTCGAGGGCCTGCTCGTCGTCCGGATCCTCGAAGTCGGGTTGTTGGCCGTGGCGGTGTTCCACATCCTCAACGGGCTCCGGCTGCTGTTCGTCGACCTCGGTGTCGGCTTGCAATCGCAGGACAAGAGCTTCTACGCGTCGCTGCTTCTGACCGGCGCGATCGTGGTCGCGAGCGTGCCGACGTTCCTCGCCGGGGTGTTCGGCTGATGGCCGAGCGCTACTCCTCGTTCAAAGTCGGCGGCCGCCGGTGGCTGTGGCAGCGCATCACCGCCGCGTTCTTAGTTGCCGTTCTCGCGTTCCACTTCTTCCTTCTGCACTTCGTCAACCACGCCGACGAGGTGACGTTCGGGATGTCGCAGGGCCGGATGCAGGAGCTCACCTACTTCTCGCTCATGATCCTCTTTCTGCTGACCGCAACGTTCCACGGCGTCAACGGCGTCTACAACGCGCTCGTCAACCAGGGGCTCTCCGGCACCCAGGAGACGGCGGTGAAGGCAGTCCTCGGCGTCGCAAGCGTCGTCCTGATCGTCCAGGGCGTTCGAACCGCACTCGCGTGGGCCGGCGGCGTCCCCGTTTGATGCACCACAGACAGCTATGAGCACACAACTCCCCGAGCAGACCGAGACGGAATCGACCGAGACCGACGCGGAGCCGGCGGCGGCGCCACGGCAGCGTCGGCTGGCGAAAAAGCGCGACCAGGCCGAGGCGGCCGATCAACAGCGCCAGGCCGAAGAGGCCGAGCAGGGGTCCGACAGGGACGACACCTACCACCTGAAGGTGTTCCGGTACGACCCCGAGATCGAGGGCAAGAAGGAACCCCGGTTCGACGACTTCCACGTCCCGTTCACGAAGGGGATGACCGTTCTCGACGCTCTGATGCTCGCCCGGGACACCTACGACTCCAGTCTGACGTTCCGGCACTCCTGCCGGCAGGCGGTCTGTGGGTCGGACGCCATGTTCGTCAACGGCAAGCAGCGGCTCTGCTGTAAGACCCAACTCTCCGAGCTGAACGAGCCGGTCCGGATCGAACCGCTCCCGCACGCCGACGTCGTCAAGGATCTGGTCGTCGATATGGAGCATTTCTACGACCAGATGGAGGCGGTCGAGCCGTACTTCCAGACCAACGACTATCCCGACGGCGACCTCGAGGAGCAGCGCCAGACGCCCGAGAACCGCGAGAAGGTGAAGATGTCGACGCGGTGCATCTGGTGTGGCGCGTGTATGTCGTCGTGCAACGTCGCCGCCGGCGACAACGAGTATCTCGGCCCCGCCGCTATCAACAAGGCCTACCGGTTCACAATGGACGAACGCGAGGGCGAGGAGATGAAACAGCAGCGGCTGAAGATCATCGAACAGGAACACGGCGTCTGGCGGTGTCAGACCCAGTTCTCCTGTACGGACGTCTGCCCGAAGGACATCCCGCTGACCGAGCATATCCAGGAGCTCAAACGCGAGGCCGTCAAGAACAATCTCAAGTTCTGGTGATCACAGCGCGTCTCTCGTCCGTCGCATCGGGTACGTGACCGGAACACACATTTAGATACGACCGCAACGAACCGACGGATACGCCGCAGCGCGGGGAACCGCACAGTAACACCGAACCACACACCAATACTATGCACGAACACGACGTCATCGTGGTGGGTGCCGGGGGCGCGGGCCTCAGGGCGGCCATCGCAGCACAGGAAGAGGGCGCCGACGTGGCCATCGTCTCGAAACTCCACCCGGTCCGGAGCCACACCGGAGCCGCCGAGGGCGGTATCAACGCCGCGCTCCGCGAGGGCGACTCCTGGGAGGACCACGCCTACGACACGATGAAGGGGTCGGACTACCTCGGCGACGCCCCCGCAATCGAGACGCTCGCACAGGACAGTCCCGAGGAGGTCATTCAACTCGAGCACTGGGGGATGGCCTTCTCCCGCGACGACGACGGCCGGGTCAGCCAACGCCCGTTCGGCGGGTTGTCGTTCCCGCGAACCACCTACGCCGGTGCCGAGACGGGCCACCAGCTCCTGCACACGATGTACGAGCAGTTGGTCAAGCGCGGGATCGAGGTCTACGACGAGTGGTACGTCCTCGACCTCGCAGTCTCCGACGAACCGGCCCCGGAGGACCGGCGCTGTCACGGCGTCGTGGGCTACGACATCCAGTCAGGTTCCGTCGAGGGCTTCCGCGCCCGCGATGGGGTCGTCCTCGCGACCGGCGGACCGGGGCAGGTTTTCGACCACACCACCAATGCGGTCGCAAACACCGGCGATGGCGTCGCAATGGCCTACCGCGCGGGCGTCCCGCTCGAGGACATGGAGTTCATCCAGTTTCACCCCACGACGCTTCCCTCCACGGGCGTTCTGATCACCGAAGGGGTTCGTGGCGAGGGGGGAATCCTCTACAATTCGGAGGGCGAGCGGTTCATGTACGAACACGGGTACGCCAACAACGACGGCGAACTCGCCTCCCGCGACGTGGTCTCCCGGGCGGAACTCACCGAGATCGACGAGGGTCGCGGTATCGAGGACGAGTACGTCCACCTGGATATGCGCCACCTCGGCGAGGAGCGGATCGTCGACCGGCTCGAGAACATCATCCACCTCTCGGAGGACTTCGAGGGCGTCAATCCCCTCGAGGAGCCGATGCCGGTCAAACCCGGCCAACACTACGCGATGGGCGGGATCGAGACGAACGAGAACGGCGAAACCACCATCGACGGGCTCTACGCCGCCGGCGAGTGTGCGTGTGCGTCGGTCCACGGCTCGAACCGCCTCGGCGGCAACGCGCTGCCGGAACTCATCGTCTTCGGGGCGCGCGCCGGCTCCCACGCCGCGGGTGGCGACCTCGCGGAGGCGCAGATCCCTACCGGCCAGACCGGCGAGTGGGAACCCGGCGACGTCGACACCCCGGTGGAGCCGGGCGAACCAAGCGTCGGGAGCGGGGAAGCGCTTGCCGACGGCGGCGCGACAAATCTCGCGCCCGCGGACGTCGTCGCACGAACGACCGAACGCGCCAGAGCACGCGTGGAGGCGCTGCTGGACAACGACGGCCGGAATCACTCGGAGATTCGGGCGTCGATCCAGGAGACGATGACGGACAACGTCAACGTCTTTCGGGAGGAAGGCCGGCTCAAACAGGCCCTGGAGGACATCCGTACGGCGCGCGACGCCTACGAGGACGTCGGTGTCGCCGACCAGTCGCGGACGTTCAACACGGACCTCATCCACACGATCGAAACCCGGAACGTGATCGACCTCGCGGAGGCGATCACCCTCGGCGCGCTCGCCAGGGAGGAGTTCCGCGGCGCCCACTGGCGGCAGGGTCACCAGGAGCGCGACGACGAGAACTGGCTGAAACACACGCTGCTGTCGTGGAACAGCGGCCGGCCCGAACTCTGGTACCGGCCGGTGCTACTCGAGGGCGAAAACAAACGCTACGAGCCGAAGATCCGGAGTTACTAGTCCTTCACAGAGAACAAGGCGGATGCCACGGGGCTCGACCCCGAGGCAGTTTACCTGCCGTCTCTCGTATCTCCCCCGCATCTTCCGTCGACCGGACGGGTGGTTCAGCGGTAAGAAACTTCGGAAGCGATCGCCGCACGGTTACACCCCGGCTTCGCGCGGGTCGGTCCGCCGTTTCCGTTCGACGTTCCCCATCCGCACTCCTCCCGGTCGTCGGCCCGACCCGACGTCCCCTCAGACGGCTGCGACCGTGGTATCGGTTGCCTCACGTCACAAGTCGAAAACGCCGGCCACGTCCGGAGCAGCGTCTTACACACCGGTCGCATTCGAAACGACACACCGCTCCGGACGGGCTGAGAAGCCGATAAATCGGATTTTCGTGTTTTTCGACGATCGTCGTGGATGGGTTTTATTATCGTCGAATACAAGATGTCGGTAACAACAATGCAGGGTACGATGCACTCCCAGACGACATCCGCGCTGGACACGCTCACAGTCCCCTCGGATCTCGAGTCCCCGCGGGCGAAACTGGTCTATCTGTTCCTCTCGACACACGGGGAAGCTACCGTCTCCGAACTTCAATCCTCGCTCGACATGAAGAAAATCTCGCTGTACAGTATTCTTTCGACGTTGTGTGAACGCGGACTCGTTGACCAGAACGCCGAGTCCTACTGCCTCTGCTGATACTGTCGGCTATAGTCACGTGAAGGATTTCGATACCCCGGGGTATCGAAAATCGTCACGTAGTTATAGCAAACAGTATGACGCCGCCGGATCGGACGACCCCGCCGTACGGTCAGTCGGTGTACAGCGAGTAGGTGATAACGGCGAACCCGGCGAGCGTTAAGACGGCGTCGATGAGTACCCCGGTTGCGAGCGGAACGCCCGAGAGCACGTCGAGCGTTCCCGCGAGAAGCGCCCCCAGGGTGATGATCCCGAACCCGACTGCGAGCGCTCGGAGCGCGTTCGACCCCGTGTTGCGGTACGCCTTCACCGAGAAGTACGTGATGAGACCGCCGAGGATCAGGATCCCCGTTTTCATCACGATGAGTCCCGTTGCGATGCCGGCTGACGCGGTCGTGTGGTGGCCGTCTGACCGTATCTCGGTCCCCTCCACGAGCAGCCCTGCCTCGGTCAGTACGTCCAACTTGCGGTATGTGGTCGAAAGCCGAATATCACACCGCTCGGACACCTCGTTCGCGGTCGCCGATTCCTCGATCGCTCTGATGATCGCACTCGCATCAGCGTCGTCGAGCGCGTCGAGGAGCGTCTGAAGCTCCGGTGGATCCCCGCCGGACGGCTCGCGCGCCAGTACCGGAGCGTCGGCTACTGGCGGTATTAATCCCTTGACTTCCGGTCGGACGGCGGACGATTGGAGATCGACGTCGCCGTCGCAGGCCCCGATGCTCGGCAACGGGCCGGCGACCCACATACCGTTCGTCGCTCCCCACCGATCTCGGGGGTATCGACACCGACTCCGAGCGTTCTCCCTCGAAGCCCGAGTCCGCGCGCCGGCTACTCCTC
>CAZDEJ010000016.1:17148-23776 GCA_964504395.1 uncultured Halobellus sp.
CACCGACTCCGAGCGTTCTCCCTCGAAGCCCGAGTCCGCGCGCCGGCTACTCCTCGCGGGCCCAACCGAGCGAGCGCTCGACCGCGTCGGCCCACCGGTCGTACTGCTTGTCGACCGTCGCCGCGTCCCGATCCGGCGTGAACGCCCGGTCGATCTGCCAGTTGTCGCGCAGTTCGTCGGTCGTGTCCCAGTAGCCGACCGCGAGGCCGGCAGCGTAGGCCGATCCCAGCGCCGTGGTCTCGTCAACTTCGGGTCTGGCGATGTCGACCCCGACGATGTCCGACTGGAGTTGACACAGAAAGTCGTTTTTGACCGCGCCGCCGTCGACCCGGAGCTTCTTCGTGGTGATCCCCGAATCCGCCTCCATGGCCTCCGCGACGTCCCGAGTTCGGTACGCGATCGATTCGAGCGTGGCGCGGACGATGTGTTCCTTCCGTGTCCCTCGGGTCATCCCGACGATCGTGCCCCGAGCGCGACCGTCCCAGTGAGGCGCCCCCACCCCGGTGAACGCCGGGACTAGGTAGACGCCGTCGGTCGAATCGACCGACTTGGCGAGTTCGGCGGTCTGTGCCGCGTTGTTGATCAGGTCGACATCCTCGAGCCACTCGATCGCGGCCCCGGTACTGAAGATCGACCCTTCTAAAGCGTACTGGACCGGTTCGCCCGATAGTTGGAACCCGATCGTCGTGAGCAGTCCGTGCTCGGACTCGACGGCGTCGGTTCCGGTATTCATCAGGTAGAACGACCCGGTGCCGTAGGTGTTCTTTGCGCTCCCCTCGTCGAAGCAGGCCTGCCCGAACAGCGCGGCCTGCTGGTCGCCCAGCGCGCCCGCCACCGGGACCGCTGCTCCGAGGAACCCCTCCGGGTCGGTGTGGCCGTACAGCGACTCGTCGGACGAGGGTCGGACCTCCGGAAGCATCGCCCTCGGGACACCGAACTCCGCGAGCAACTCGTCGTCCCACTCGACGTCGTGAATGTTGTACAGCATCGTCCGGGAGGCGTTCGTCACGTCGGTGACGTGGGTCCCGGTGAGGTTGTACACCAGCCACGTGTCGATCGTTCCCATCAGGAGCTCCCCCGCGTCGGCGCGCTCCCGGAGGTCGGCCGCACGAGCACTCCGCATCTTCAGCGGCTCGGCGTTGTCGAGCAGCCACTCGGCCTTGGTGGCCGAAAAGTACGCGTCGACCTCCAGTCCGGTCTTCTCCCGGATCGTTTCGTCTTTCCCGGCCGCCCGGAGCTCCTCGACGCGGTCGGTCGTCCGACGGTCCTGCCACACCACGGCGTTGTGGACCGGCCGGCCGGTTTCCTCGTCCCACACCACTGTGGTCTCGCGCTGGTTCGTGATCCCCAGCGCCGCGAGATCCGCGGGGTCGATTCCGGCGGCGTCGAGCCCGCGCGTGATGACCTCCCGGGTGTTGTCCCAGATCTCGATCGGGTCGTGTTCGACCCACCCCGGATTGGGGTAGATCTGTTCGTGTTTCTCGTAGGCGTTGGCGACGATCCGACCGCCGTGGTCGAACGCGATGAACCGCGTCCCCGTGGTTCCTTGGTCGATCGACCCGACGTACGTATCCGTCATTGTCCGTCCGTACGAACGCGGGACACGGTGTAAGAACGTTTCGTGCGGACAGCAGCGAGTTCACTCCTCCGAGGTACCCGATGGGCCGCTGCGGTCCCTCGCGGCCTGCTCGTGGGTGTGGTGGTAGAACCATACCTTTGCGTCGCCGTCGGTCGCGACCGGATCGAAACAGACCCGGCGGTACCGCCGGTTTTCGATGAGGTTCACCATCAACCCGGCGTCGTGTTCGGAGACCGAGTCGTAGGCGTCGCCGCAGACCGGACAGGCCGTGGGTGCGTCGTCAGGAATCCGCATTGGTCGTGTGTCTCACTCGCCGCCGCGGACCTCCCCGACGACACGACGGACTGTCTCGCACCCGGCGACCCGCGCGCTCGACGGCGGTTCCGGACCGACCGGACCGATGGCCCGCACGGCCGTCGCCGGCCCGCAGCCGGTACCACCGCACCGCCGCGCGGGGAGCACTGGCGGGTCATACGTGCGGTCGGCGGCGCGTTCGAGGACGTTCCGCGTTTCCGACCCTACCCGGAAGTACGTCCCGGCAGCGTCGACGGGGGCGTCCGCGGACTGCGCTGCGATGTCGCCCCGGGCGACTCGGACACTCATACGGGTCGTTACACGCCGGGAGTAAAAAACTCGGCCCCACCCGGGCTGGTGTGACTCCGCACTGTCGTTCGGATACACCGTCCGTGGGACCGGGGTTCCGAGCCTCGGTCGGACGTGTTCACACCGCTTCGCGCGACCTCCCTGATACTGATGGTATAATTACGTCAGGACTTTCGATACCCCGGGGTGTCGAGATCCGTCACGCGACCGTAGCCAACAGGACGAGTCACATCCGCTCCGTGCGTAGACGTGCGTCTCACGTTCGTTCGGGGTGATGTGCGTGGGACCGGATTCGAACCGGCGGACCTCTACAGGACAGCGCCCTCAACGCTGCGCCGTTGGCCTAGCTTGGCTACCCACGCCCAACGAGTTGACGCATCAAGAAGTTGTCCGGGACAATTTAAATGAGTTTCCTTTCCCGAGGGGCCGGCGGGCTCTGCCGGGTTCCACGTTTGCCCCGGAGTCGACACCGTTTTTTCGACGCCGTCCGGCGTTCGATTATGGGCTCTCGTGCCGCCGACCGCGTCCCACAGCTGACGGTGCTCCTGTCCGCTGTGTCGCTCGCCGCCGTGTTCAGCGCCGTGGGCGGGGTTGTTCCCCTTTCCCTCCTGCCGCGGGCCCCATCCGCCGTAGTGGACGCGATTCCACACGTCAACGCTGCTCTCAGCACCGCCGCTCTGGTGACGATTCCGCTCGCGGTCCGGGCGGTTCGGCGGGGTCGGATCGGCCGTCATCGGGCGCTGATGATGACGACGCTCGGGCTGTTCGCAGCGTTTCTCGTGCTGTACCTCTACCGGCTCGCGCTCCGCGGGACGACGGCGTTCCCCGGCCCCGACACGGTCTACCGGTTCGTCTACCTCCCGACGCTCGGGGTGCACATCCTGCTCGCGATCGCCTGTATCCCGCTTCTGTACTACGTGGCCCTGCTCGCGCTCACCCGACCGATCCCGACGATCCGCGATTCGCTTCACCCGCGCGTGGGCCGGGTCGCGGCGTCGCTGTGGTTCGTCTCCTTCCTTCTCGGCGACGTGGTCTACCTGCTGCTGTACGTCGTCTACTAATCCCCGGCGGACGAACCTGCTTGGGAACCCGCCAGGTGAGCGGGGCCGTCAGCAACGGTACGGCACACTCACGACACGTCCACGCAGCGGAGGCGACGACTGCTGGCCTGCGGGCGACCGGGGCCGTCCGAGACGCGCTCGGAACGCCATGGGTGCCGTCCGCTCTCGAGGCACCGACGCTCCGGCGTTCGTCGCGGCCGCATTCGACGGCGACGAGCTCAGCGACCCCGTGACGGCTGAACCCGAAGCCGAACCGGCCACCTGTGGGCGGGTGCCGGTCGACGGCGACGACCTCCCCGACGAGTTGGCGAGGAGTCCGGACGGCGAACGGACCTGTCGTGCGTCCGCGTCCCGATCGACGGGACGTTCGAGAGGAGCCGACGGCCTCGACACCGAACCCTCCGACGGCGACGCGTCGCTCCGGTCGATCGCTTCGTCGTCCGCGTGTAACCACACCGCTCGTACGGATCGCCGCACTCATACGGATTATTGTGACGAATTACCAGTCAGTGCTGGAGACGGGGTCGGTAATGACCGGTAGTTGACTACAATAATCCGTATCAGTCGTCGGCCTGCGCCGCCGACCCGTCCCGGTCGTCGATGACCGGCCGCTGGACGTCGCGGTCGGTGGCCTCGCCGTCGATATCGTAGGGATACTCGCCGGTAACACACCCGAGACACAGGTCGAGCCGCGACGCGTCCAACACCTCGGCGACTGCATCGATCGAGAGGTAGCCCAGGCTGTCGGCGTCGATCTCCTCGCGGATCTCCTCGACCGACCGGTCGGCCGCGATGAGTTCGTCGCGGGACGCCATATCGATCCCCATGTAACACGGTGCGACGATCGGCGGCGCGCCGATCCGGACGTGGACCTCCTCGGCGCCGGCGTCTTTCAACAGCGAGACGAGCTGCCGGGAGGTGGTCCCCCGGACGATGCTGTCGTCGATAATGGTGACCGACTGCCCCTCGATCGTCGACCTGATCGGGTTGAGCTTCAGCCGGACGGCCCGCTCGCGCTCGTCCTGGGTGGGCATGATGAACGTCCGGCCGACGTACCGGTTTTTCATCAGCCCTTCCGCGAACTCCACCCCGCTGTCGCCGTCGGAACGGGCCTCCCCGCCGGCCGTGGTTTCGTTCGCCGCGTCGGCGTACCCGGACGCGAACGACCGACCGGAGTCCGGGACCGGCAGGACGACGTCGGTTTCGACGCCCGACTCCGCCCAGAGCTTCCGGCCGAGGTTCCGTCGAGCCTCGTACACGAGGGTGTCGTCGACGATCGAGTCCGGGCGGGCGAAGTAGATATGCTCGAAGAAACAGTGCGCGGTCGTCTCCTGATCGACCAGTTGGTAGGACTCGAACCCGGTGCCGTTCGGGTCCAGTACCACGAGTTCTCCCGGCCGTACGTCGCGGACGAGGTCGCCGCCGAGCGTGTCGATCGCGGCCGACTCCGACGCTACGACGTACCCGTCGGCCAGTTCGCCGATACAGAGCGGGCGGTTCCCTTGCGGGTCCCGGACCGCGAGGACGGTCTCGTCGTGCATGATCGTCAGCGAATACGACCCGTGAATTCGGTTCATCGTCCGCTTGACCGCCCGGACTAGGTCGGCTTCGAGCAGGTTCCGCGCGAGCTCGTGGGCGATCACCTCGGTGTCGCCGTTCGAAGTGAAGGCGTGACCGAGTTCCGCCAGTTCCGCGCGGAGTTCGTCGGCGTTGACCAGGTTCCCGTTGTGGGACAGGCCCAGCGACCCCGATTTGAACGACACCGAGAACGGCTGTGCACAACAGGTATTAACCCCGCCCGAGGTAGGGTATCGAACGTGACCGATCCCGGTCGCCCCCGCCAGGGAGTCGAGGTCGGTCTCGTCGAAGGCGTCACCGACGAGTCCCATCTCGACGTGGCTGTGCTGTTGGAACCCGTCGTGGGTCACGATCCCCGCGGACTCCTGGCCGCGGTGTTGGAGTGCATAAAGGGAGTAGTACAGCGGGCGTGCGGCCGCCCGGTCGTCGAGCGCGACGCCGACGACGCCGCACTTTTCAGTCGGGCCGGCAGCCACGCCCCCCGTCGGTTCGGCGATCGACGTCGCGTCCGGCGGTTCAGCGTGGGGTGCTGTTGTGTCCGTCGGTTCCGAGTTCGTCGCCGCGCGTCCGGGTGTGGGGTTGGGTGACTCCCGCCCGTCAGGCATACTCCATCGTGGGATGTCCGTGGCTAAAAAACCGTCTATGTGCTACCTTCGGCCGGACAAAGCCGGAAAGATATACACGTTCGCGGGCACTCCGTCGGCCGCGGCCGTCACCCGAACACGCCGGGGATGGACCGAGCGAAACAGCCACGACGCCGTCGACGGGCGACCTGACAGTCCCATCAGCGGGAGGCCCGCGTCCGTCCCCGACAGCGTACGTTCGCGGCGAAGGTACACCCGAACGCGCGGTAGCGGCACTCCGACCGTGGTTCGCGTATGAGGAGGTTTGACCCGTCCTCGTCGTTCGGTATCGCTACCGGGACGAGAACGATCCCCGCGGTATCAGACGCCCGCCAGCCGACGGTGCCGTGGCGGGTGCCTACTCCTCGTCGTTCTCATCAACGTCACCAGAACTGTAACGCAGTTCTGGTTGGCAGACGAAGACGACTACTCGTCGTCTTCGTCTACGTCCTCGAAGTCGGCGTCGACGTACTCGTCGCCATCCGCGCCACCCGGTCCGGGGCCGCCCGGCCCCGCAGCGCCCGCACCCGGACCCGGACCACCGGGGCCGGCACCCGCCGCACCCGCGCCGGCGGCCTGCTGGGCCTCGTACATCTGTTTGCCGATCTCCTGAAGCTCGGTGGTGAGCGCCTCGGTGACCGTCTCGAGTTCTTCTTTCGTCGACTCCTCGGAGTCGAGGACCTCCTCGACGTCCTCGATCTTCTCGTTGATCGACGCTTCGAGGTCGTCGTCGACCTCCTCCTCGTTCTCCTCGAGCAGGGTCTCGGCCCGCTGGATCGTACTCTCGGCGTCGTTGCGCGCCTCGATCCGCTCGCGGCGGCGCTCGTCCTCCTCGGCGTGTTCTTCGGCCTCCTCCTGCATCTGTTCGATCTCCTCGTCGGAGAGCCCCGCGCCGCCCTCGATCGTAATCGACTCGGCGTTGCCGGAGCCTTGGTCCTCTGCCTCCACGCTCACGATCCCGTTCTGGTCGATGCTGAACTCGACTTCGATCTGTGGGGTGCCCGCGGGCGCCGGCGGGATCCCGGACAGATTGAACTCGCCTAGGAGTTCGTTCTCCTCGGCGATCTCGCGTTCGCCCTGGAAGACACGGACAGTCACGGACGTCTGGTTGTCCGCGGCCGTGGTGAATATCTTCGACTCCTCGGTCGGGATGGTGGTGTTCTTGTCGATGAGCCGCTCGAAGA
>CAZDEJ010000017.1:0-23521 GCA_964504395.1 uncultured Halobellus sp.
TACGGTGATCACCGAACGAAGTGAGGTAAGTGGGGTCGGAGGGATTTGAACCCCCGATCGACTGATATCTCCGGTGCGCGCCTCGGTACTCCAGAGGGTCGTCGTCGCGGGCGATGATCAGTCGGCCGCTCGGTATATCAGTCTGGAGTCTCGTCACCGGGCGCTCTGCCTCTGGAGTCAGTCGCCATACCGGGCTTGGCCACGACCCCACTGCACCTTGCAGTATGCCGATCCGACCTAAATGGATTACGATTACGTGTAGCTACCGGTCGGTGTCCGACCACGAACACTCCTGGCACTTGTACGCCGTCACGAACTCGGTCACGCTGGGCATATACCCGACCGAAATGACGTTTTCGCCGCAGTCGGGACACGACATTTCTGCGTCCTCGATCGACTCGGCTTCGAGCGGCGACTCCCCCTCGACGAGTTCAGCGAGACGCTTCGGCGTCACCATCCGGCCTTCCACGACGCGGTTGCTCATATCTCCGTCACGGCGTGGAGGCTCCTAAATCCGTCGCGCCGGGGAGCCGCACTCTATCCCGTCCGGATCAGAGCCACGGCGACCGGGAGTTGTCCGTCTCGGGGTAGCCGTAGCCGACGTCACCGCCGGCGTCGCCGTCGTCGGCTGCCGTGTCGTCGTCGACTCCGGTCTCCTCCGGGTTGCCGCCGTCGGGGACCGCACTCGACAGCGACGCGAAAAACCCGGACCCGGACTCCGACGCGGGCGACGACGGGTTCGAACTCACATCGGGGGCTGGATCGGCGCCACCGACCGGATCGGCGTCGACGGTCCCGGCGGAGGGGTCGTAGGCGAACAACGCCGTAACGCCGAGGACCCCCAGCGCGACCGGCGCCTGCGTAGGGAGGAGGCCGAGCACGTCGATCGCGAGCATCCCGAGCGCAACGGAGCTTCCGAACCGAAACCGGTCGAGGTCGACCGCACCGCGGAGCGTCGGTCCGAACGCCGCCACCGCGAGCGCAAACCCGACCCCGACGCCGGCGGCTGCGACCGCCCGCCCGACCGCCGCGAGGTCGGGGTCGACGACGAGCGCCGCGCCGCCGAGTTCCAGGCTCGCGATCAGCCCGAGCCCGATGATGACGCTCGGCGACGGCAGATACTCGCCCACCTTCGCCGACGCCGTCTTGGCGGCGACTGCGAGGATCACGAGGCCCGCAAAGCGCTGGAACACCGCGAAGTCCAGCACCGTACTCAGGGTTTCCGCAAAGAGGGCTTCGACGCCCGCAACGGGTAGCAGCACCGCACCCAAAAGCAGGATCGACGTGACCTGCTCGCGGCGGGTGCCCTCCATCTCCGCGAGGATAACTGCGACCGTCGCCGACCCGCCGAAGATCAGGAGTCCAGTCTCGAGGATCCCGAGCGGGCTGGTCAGCGCACCCGCGATGATCAGTGCGGGGAAGATGCCGTCCACGAGCGGCAGCGACATCACCGTTGCTAAAAGCCGCGTTCCGCGACCGACCCGTTCCTCGAGCCGGAGTGCGACCGGATGTCTGGAGACGCTCATTCCGGGCTATAGGCCGTCACCATCGGCCGAACGGCGACACGGCCAGGAACCCGACGACACCGCGCAGCGGGCTCGGCCGGACACTCCGAGGTCGACGTGTGCGGGGACCGGATTCCCGCCATTGGACGCCTGCATCGCTGTAAATGTAAATTTGGCACCGGAAACGGAGGTCGGCTGATCCGCGGTGCGCGATGCAGTGGGACACTCGAAGTCCATGAGTATGTGTTATGGAATATGAATATTAAACGTTGCGTGAGACGCGTGCCCACAGCGCCCGAGCGGCGCGGCACTCCCGCTGAAACGCCCCGAACCCGTGGGAAACGGTCCCACATCGCTAACGAGCGTCCGGTTTCAGCCATGCGGCGTGGCTGCGCTCCGCCACCGAGACCGCCGGTGTATCCGGCGTTCCAGCGTCCTATCAGCCCCGGTCGGCGAGCGCTCTCGCAACGCTTTTGCCGATTCACTGTGGACCGTTTATATGGCGAACGACGTTCCGGAAACCGACCCGTTTTCGGAGAAACTCCGTGTGCCCGAGGCGTTGACCTTCGACGACGTGCTGCTCCGACCGGCTGAGAGCCGGGTCGAACCCGACGCTGCCGACGTATCGACCCACGTCTCGAAGCACGTCGAACTCAACATCCCCATCCTCTCGGCGGCGATGGACACCGTCACGGAAGGTGCGATGGCCATCGGGATGGCTCGCGAGGGCGGGCTGGGCGTTCTTCACCGGAACATGGACGCGACCCGGATGGTCGCCGAGATCCGGCGGGTCAAGCGCGCCGACGAGTTGGTCATCCGCCGGGAGGACGTGGTGACCGCCAGCCCGACACAGACCGTCCGCGAAGTCGATGCGATGATGGAACGCGAGGGCGTCTCCGGTGCCCCGGTGGTCGACGACGACGACACCGTGTTGGGGATCATCTCCGGGACCGACATCCGGCCGTACCTCGAGGTCGGCGAGTCCGACCAGGTCCGGGAGGCGATGACCGACGAAGTCATCACCGCGCCCAGCGAGGTCGACGCCCGCGAGGCGTTGGAGCTGATGTACGACCACAAGATCGAGCGGGTACCGACCGTCGACGACAACGATCGGCTCGCGGGGCTGGTGACGATGCAGGGTATCCTCCAGCGTCGCGAACACGAGACCGCCGCCCGCGACGAGTCGGGCCGACTCCGCGTCGGGGCCGCCGTGGGGCCGTTCGAGAC
The DNA here is from genome assembly GCA_964504395.1 of uncultured Halobellus sp. Taxonomy (GTDB): domain Archaea; phylum Halobacteriota; class Halobacteria; order Halobacteriales; family Haloferacaceae; genus Haloquadratum. The sequence goes on from CAZDEJ010000017.1 coordinate 2,733, forward strand.
CGACCGCGCGGCGGCTGCCGACGACGCCGGCGCCGACGTGCTCTTCATCGACTGTGCCCACGCGCACAACCTCGATGTTCTCGACAGCGCCCGCGGTATCGAGCAGTCCGTCGACGCGGACGTCGTGGTCGGGAACGTCGGGACCAAGGAAGCGGCCGAGGCTGCGGTCGACTTCGCGGACGGACTGAAGGTAGGGATCGGCCCCGGCTCGATCTGCACTACCCGCGTTGTCTCCGGCGCCGGGATGCCGCAGATCACCGCGGTTGCGGAGGTTGCAGACGTCGCCGCCCCCGAGGGCGTTCCCGTAATCGCCGACGGCGGGATCCGCTACTCCGGCGACGCGATCAAGGCGATCGCCGCGGGCGCGGACGCCGTGATGCTCGGCTCGTACTTCGCCGGAACCGAGGAGGCGCCCGGCCGGGTCATCACGATGAACGGCAAGAAGTACAAGCAGTACCGCGGGATGGGCTCGGTCGGCGCGATGAAGTCCGGCGGCGGCGAGCGCTACCTCAAGGAGGCCGACGAGGACGAGGAGTTCGTCCCCGAGGGCGTCGAGGCGGCGACGCCGTACAAGGGCACGCTTGCCTCGGAACTCCACCAGCTCGTAGGAGGGATGCGCTCCGGTATGGGGTACGTCGGCGCGGCGACGATCCCGGCGTTCAAGCAGCGCTCGGAGTTCGTTCGGGTCTCGAGCGCCGGCCAGGCAGAGGGCCACCCACACGACGTGATGATCACCGACGAGGCGCCGAACTACAGCCCCAACCGGGACTAACTTCGGCTTCGGCGGGGGCCCGGGCACTCCCGACAGGCAGTTCGTCGGAGCATCGTACAGGACTGAGCGAGCGCCGGCGTCGAGTGACCCTGTGGCGTCCCGTCCGGGGCACGAACCGTGTCACGACCCGACGATGGACCGTCGATCACAACCGATTACCCCTCCGCGTGCTGAGCAATGATCGATGACTCGCCGGCTGTACGGCAGCCTCCTGGGGATGGTCTTCGTCGTCAACTTCGGGCGCGTCGCCTTCGCCCCGCTCGTCGAGCCGCTGCAGGCGGCGTTCGATGTCGGACCGGCGGCCGTCGGCGCGGTCGTCTCGCTCGTCTGGTTCGGAACGGCGCTGCCCCGGCTGCCGCTCAGCTACGTACTCACGCGGGTTTCCCGACGGCGGGTCGTCGTCGTCTCCGGGCTCGTTCTCACTGGAGCCGCGGCGGTCACGGCACTGTCGCCGGACATCCGGATCTTCAGGATCGGCGTGTTAGCCGTCGGGGTGGCGTCGGGTACGTACTTCGTCTCCGCGGTGCCGCTGATCGGCGAACTCTATCCGGACCGTGTAGGCAAGCGTATCGGGATCCACGGAACCGCAGCGCAGCTTGCGGCCGTGGCCGCGCCGACGGTGGTCGTCTCCGTCGTCGCGCTCACGACCTGGCGTGCGGTGTTCTGGCTGCTCGCCGCCACGGCCCTCGCAACCACGGCCGTGTTCGCGGCCGGACTGCGGCGGACCGACCGGATCCGGGAGTCCCCGCCGGCACGGAACTTCCGCGGCGTGCTCGGTAACTGGCGGGTGATCCTCTCGGGGATGCTCTTCATCAGCGCCGCCGGCTTCGTCTGGCAGGGACTGTTCAACTTCTACGTCTCCGTTATGCTCGCGCGGGGGCTCGACACGGGGACCGCAAACGCGCTGTTGACGGTCGCGTTCGCGGCTGGGGTCCCCGCCTTCTGGCTCAGCGGAACCCTGGTCGACCGGCTTCCGACGGTTCCCTACATCCTGGGGTTGGTCGCAGCCTTCACCGCCGGCGTCTTCGGGCTGACCGTTCTTCGCGGCGTCCTCGCGCTCGGCGTGCTCTCGGTCGTGCTCGGATACACCATCCACGGGTTGTTCCCCGCGCTCGACACCTACGTCCTATCGTCGCTTCCGGCAGACACCCGTGCCGGGACCTTCGCGGCGTTCAGCGGACTCTCGATCGCCGTCGAGGCGTCCGGAAGCGGGGTCGTCGGGGCGCTCGTCGAGAGCGGCTATCCCTACGCTGCGGTGTTCCGCGGGTTCGCCGGCGGTCTCGCCGTCCTTCTCGCCCTGTCGGTGGCGCTGTACTGGACGGGGCGACTCCCCGTCGGCGGCCGTGTCGCGGAGGGACCCGAGGCGTAGACGGCGGAGGGACCACCCGGTCGTTCACATCGGGGTGGTCTCTCCCGATACCCCGCAGCCGCGGACGGCGCCCGCTACTCGTCAGTCCACTTGATCGAACAGCCCTGCGAGGGGGTCGCCTCGAACGGTACGGGGTCGCCCGCCAGAACGGCCTCGACCGCCTCCCGCATCTCGTAGCGGTCGGGGTCCTCGTCGGGCGACATCGCGTCGTCGATGCGGGACTGAAACGCCAGCCGGACGCCGTCGCCGTCGCGCTCGAACAGAAACGGGTCGGGCGTACACACCGCGCCGTATCGCCGCGCCACCTCCTGAGACTCGTCGCGGAGGTACGCGGTATAGGTGATTTCACCGGCTGCGACCCTGTCCTCCATCCGCGCCATGGAATCGTCGGGATATTCGTCGGCGTCGTTGGGGTTGATCCCGACGACTGCGAGATCGTCGTACGCCCCCGCGAGGTGGTTCAGTTCGTCGACCTTCGCCTCGGCGTACGGGCAGTGGTTACAGGTAAAGACCACGAGTAGTGCGTCGTAATCGCCGAAATCGGCGAGCGAGTACGTCCCGCCGCCGGCGGCGGGCAGCTCGAAGTCGGGTGCGTCGTCGCCGGGCGACAGTTCGGAATCGGATTCGAGGAGAACCATGTTTCGTTTAGGTCGCTGTCAGTAAAAGACGTTGTGCGTCGTTCGGACCGCCCAGCCTGCTACTCGACGCTGACCAGGTAGACCGCGACAACCCCGAGCAGGATCCCTGCAGCCTTCCGCGCGGTCAGTGACTCGTTGAGGAACGTGATCCCGATGATGGAACTGAGGACCAGGAACATCCCGAATATCGGTGAGACGACACTCACCGGACCCAGCGACAGCGCGCGGTAGTACGCCAGGATTCCCACGAACAGACAGACCCCGGCCAGGAGGACGTACTTCTGTGCCGGATGCGTCGCGTACGCCAGAGCGTCTTCCCCGTTGTAGACGACGACGAGTACTGTCCCGATCACGAGCACCGCATTCGAGTACAGCGCAGCGACGTTACTGGGTATCCCGACCGACCCGGTCGTCGCAACGCTCAGAAGCGGCGGAACCAACGAATAGGCGACAAGCGCCAGTAGGGCCCACGGTAGATAGCTCATACACGCTCTCGCGCCGCCCGCGGATTCACCGTTTCGGTAGGTTCCGGCGTCGGACCCGACGCGCTCCACCCGCCGATCACCGACGGCGCCCGACCCGGGCCCGCGCGGCGTCCTGCCGCCGGACCGACGCAAACGTCTCGAGGAAGTCGGAGCCGGTGTCGACCACGACGTGTTCGGCCCGGAGGCTCCGGGCCAGCGCCGCGACGTCGTCAACGTGCGACTGAACCCGATCACGGTAGGCGTCGACCGTCGCCCCCGCGAAGTACGCTCTGTGGGTCGCGCCCGTCTCCGGATCCTCGAACACGGTGTCGCCGGTGCGTTCGGGGGCGCGTTCACTCGGCGCAACCGCGTGGATCAGGAGGACGTCGCTGTCGCCGAGGGCGGCCACCCCGTCCTCGATCGCGTCGGGATCCGCGAGAAAGTCGCTCACGATCACCACGAGCGACCGCGACCGGATCGTCCCGGCGTACGACGCGAGCGCCGCTGGGAAGTCGGTCCGTCCCGCGGGTTCGATCCCCCTGAAAACTTCGAGCAACCGGAGGAGTTCGCCGCTGGTCGACCGGCGCCGGTCCAGCCGCTCGACCTCGTCGTCGATCGCGGCGACCCGGAACGTGTCGTGGCCCGCGGCGGCGACGTACGCAAAGCCCAACCCCACCTTCGCGGCGAACTCGAACTTGTCGGCGTCACCCTCCCCGTACGCCATCGACGCCGAGGTGTCTACCAGAATATGCACCGTCAGGTCACGCTCGGCCTCGTACTGCTTGATGAAGTACTCGTCCGTCCGGGCGTGGACCCGCCAGTCGATCAGCCGGACGTCGTCGCCGGGGGTGTACCGGCGGTAGTCGCTGAACGTCAACCCCTCGCCGACGTTCGGGGAGCGCTGTTCGCCCTGGCGGCGGGAGTCGGTCTCGCGGCGCAGCGCGGCCTCGAGCCGGGAGAGTTCGTCGAGGAAGTCGGTGTCGAGCGCCATCGTCACAGCAGTTCCGAAATCGCGTCGTCCGGCGTGATCCCCTCCCGTTCGGCGCGGAAGTCGACCACGATCCGGTGTCTGAGCACCGGCCGCGCCATCGCCTCCACGTCGGCCTCCGAGACGTGTGACCGCCCGGCGAGGAACGCCCGGGCCTTGGCGGCGAGCACCAGCCCCATACTCGCCCGTGGGCTGGCGCCGAACTCGACGTCCTCCGCCGCCCGGGTCGCCCGGACCACGTCGATCGCGCGGTCCCGGACGTCGTCGGCAATCGGTACCTGCCGGGTGAGGTGTTGCGCCCGCTGGAGACCGTCGCGGGACAGCACTCTGTCGACAGCGGGGTCGGGTTCGCCGGTGGTGTACTGGTCGACGATCTCGCGTTCCTCGTCGCGGCCGGGGTACTCAACGACGATCTTCAGGAGGAAGCGGTCGGTCTGGGCCTCCGGCAACGGGTACGTTCCCTCCTGGTCGATGGGGTTCTGGGTCGCGAGTACGAAGAACGGCTCCGGCAGGTCCCTGGTTTCGCCCGCCGTCGTCACCTGCGTTTCCTGCATCGCCTCCAGCAGGGCGGCCTGGGTCTTCGGCGTCGCGCGGTTGATCTCGTCCGCGAGGACCAGGTTCGCGAACACCGGACCCTTCTCGAAGACGAACTCCCGGGAGCCGCCGGCCTCGCGGATGATCTCGGTGCCGGTGATGTCCGCGGGCATGAGGTCGGGGGTGTTCTGGATCCGCGAAAACGAGAGGTCGGTCGCCTCCGCGACCGTACGGATCAGGGTCGTCTTCCCGAGTCCGGGGTTGCTCTCGATCACGGCGTTGCCGTCGCAGAGCAGACACACCAGGAGTTGTTCGACCACGTCGGTCTGGCCGACGATCCGCTTACCGACCTCCTCCCGGAGCGCGGCCAATCGGCGCTGGATCCTGTCGATCCCGTCGTCGGAGCCGTTCATACGATCCTGTCGCGTGTGCTCGTCATGGTGTGGATGTTACGCGGTGTCATCGTCGGGTTGGGTCTCCTCGTCCTCGAACTCCCTGATCCGGAGGTTGTACTCCCGGACGAGTTCGGCGTCCTCGATCCGGTCGTCGCCGGCGAACCCGGCCTGCTGGCTGTCGAACTCGCCGGTGCCGCCGCCACCGCCCGTCCCACCGCCCGGCGCGGTCGGGCCGTCGCCGCTGCCCTCGCCGGTACCGGGAACGGTGATGTTCTCGACCTGGTCGCCGGACTCGACGTCCGCCGCGTCGCCGAGAATGTCGTCGCCATCCTGGAGTTCGTCGTCGTCCTCCTCGGGTCGTTCGATCGCGGTGGCGGGGTCGTTTCCGCCGGGGAGCACGCCCGCGAGGTCGGGGTTGATGACCGCGACTTGGACGCTCGCGACCGTCACGACTGCGACGAGGACAACCGTCACCGTCAGTCGGCGGGCGTCGACGAGTTCGAAGGTCGACGTCTCCCGAAGGGTTGCGATCACGTCGGCGTAGAGCCGCCGCGCCATCTCGGTGTTTCTCCCGCCGTCGACCGCGTCGCGGGCGGTCCGGAGTGCCTCCCGCACCGGCGGGTTTGCCGCCTCGAACTGCTCGATGGGGGGCCGACGCAACCGGAGGAGGTACGCACCCACGGCCACGACGCCCCCGACGCCGACGGCTACAACCGAGCCCAGGGCCACGGTTCGCGGCGCGACCGGACCCACCACCGGCAGGTCGGTCAGGATCCCGAAGACGACGCCGGGCAGCGACACCGACCCCGACAACGGCGCGGGTGCGGCAAGCGACAGGAGGAGGGTCACGACCACGGCGGCGAGCGCCCCTTCGGCCGCGGCGTGGACCGCGGCCGCCTTCCGAACCTCGCGTCTGACTTCCGACAGTGCCGACGTGATCCGATCGGCCGTGGCCGCCGGCGAGCCCTGGTCGGCGTCCTCCGGGCCGGTTATGATAGACGACGAACCACGGTCGCCGTTCTCCGGGCCGGTCCTGGGGGGGTGGCCGTCGGAACCCGTGTGGCCGCCGGAGCGTCCTCCGCGGTCGCCTGCGGCCGGGCGTGTCGCCCGATCGCCGAACTCCTCGGCGGGTTCGGCGCCCGGGTCCATACGGCCAGCCGCGCTCGTCCCCGCGCCTCCGGCCGCTTCAGTACCGGGCTCCCCGTCCGCGTCGTCGACGGCGGGTTCCACGTCGTCGCCGTCGGACGGTGCCTGCTCCGACCAGTCGATACCGTCGAGCCACTCGGTCGAATCGGCGTCCTCGTCGGGATCGTCACTCGGATCCGACACCCTCACACTCCTCGGGGAGGCTGACGTTCTCCCCGCGCACTCGATCACAGACCGCCCGGAGGTCCGACCGTGCAGCGTCGCGTTCCGCGCGGACGTCGGACAGGGTCTCGTTTGTCGCGCGCAACTGCTGTTTGAGGGACTCGACCCTGTCCTCGAGGCTTCCGATCCGGTCTCTCGCCGACGCGAGATCCTCCCGGAGTTGTTCGTTCTGCGACCTGAGCTGCTGGTTTTGCGTCTCGACCTCCGTCACGCCGGAGCTGTACAGCACCGTCGCTCCCACGGTCCCCGCCGCGAGGACGAAGACTGCGACCACCACCGCGAGACTCAGGGGTCGGCCGACGAACGTCACTGGGGGCCTCCGTCGGGCGTGGTACTTCGGCGACGGACTTGAAGCCGCCGGTAGCTCACCTCCAGGGTGAATAGCACCACCCCGACGAGCAGCGGGAGCCACGTCCAGTCGGTTTCGACCGGTCGGATCCCGCTGGCCTCCTGGGCCGCAAAGCGTGCGATCCGCGTGCCCTGCGCCGCGGTGAACTCCCGTCCGCCGGTCCCGTCCACGAGCCGATCCAGTTCCGGTGCCGGCCCGAACGCGGCGTACTCCCGCGGGTAGTTCGCGGCGTACCCGGCGTCGAGCACCTCGACGTATCCCGGTTCGGTTGGCGTGACCGTCGCCCGGAACGTCTCCTCGCCGACCCGCCGGAACGCGGGTGCGTCGACGTCCGGCCGGTCGGGTCCCCGGTACGTCACCGTCGTCGACTCGCCCACCCGGGTGTCGGGAACGCCGGTGACCCCGGTGGCCTTCCGCTCGGGGTCGCCTACGACGTAGTTGGTGCTCCGGGTCAGGAGTAGCGAGTCGGGGTCCCGGAGCAACCCATTGAGGGTGCCGTCCTCGCCGTGGGCGGTGAGCGTCGCCACCCGACCGAGGCCGTACCGCCAGGTTGCGAGCGCGGGCTGGCCGTTGGTGCCCGCGACGAGGTAGTCGGCTCCCCGCCGGACCGACACGTCGTTGAACGACGCCGGCGACGACGTGAGTGTCACTCCGGACGTGACGAACGACCGCTGGTCTACGACGACGAGCCCGGACCCGCCGGCCGCGCCGGCACCGCCGAACAGGATCCCCAGCCGCGTCGCCTCGGTCGCCCGGAAGTAGCTTCCGCCGCCGGCGCCCGCGACTGCCCGGAGCGTTCGCTCGTTGATCCGCTCGCCCGCGCCGACGGTGATCGTTCGGATGCCCCGCTCGGAGAGCCGCGCCGCGGCTGTGGCAGCCTCCTCGGGGTTGTCGCCGCCGTCGCTCACGACGATAATCGACCCCCGACGGTCGCCCAGGAGTTCGCCGCCGCCGCGGACGCCCGCCGCGATGTCGGTCGCGCCGCCCGACCGGAGCCGCCGGATCTTGTCCTCGAGTTCCCCGCGGTTCTCCGAAAGGGGTTCGACCGCCGCGACCCGGTAGGCCTGGTAGTTGAACCCGACCATCCCGACCTCGTTCTCGTCGCCGAGCTGTTCGAGGACGGAGAGCGCTGCGGACTTTTGCACGCGCATCCCCTCCTCGGCACTGCCGGAGACGTCCACCACGAGCACGACGTTGGTGGCACGGCGCTGGCCCTCGCCGACCGACACCGGGAGCATCGACGCGAGGCTCGACCCCCGGTAGCCGCCGCGCTCGAAGGCGTCGGGGCCGCCGACAACGAAGAGTCCGCCGCCGTCGATAACGAACTCCTGGAGCCCGTCGACGTCCCCGACCGCGTCGACCGGCGTGTCCTGGACCACCACCGCGTAGTACGGCGAGAGATCCGCCGGGACCGCGTCGGCGGTCTCGACGTCGTAGAGCCCGCCGAGATACTCGCGGAAGGGGTATTCACCGTCGGAGACGTACAGGATCTTCGGGCGCTCGACCACGCGGACGGTCTTCCTGAAGACGTCGTTCTCGGAGAACCGATCGACTGCGTCGATCTCGGCGGTGACCGTGTGCGTACCGTTGGTCCCGAACGTGTGGTTGAACGCGACGGTCGCGGGCGACTCCGCGACCGTGCGTTCGGCCACCTCCTCGCCATCTACCCGAACCGTGAGCGTCGTGGAGAGGTTTCCGCCGACCCCGTCGACTCGCGCGGTGAATCGGGTTTCGACCCCGAGACTCGCCTTCTCGGGACCGACGACCGTCACGTACCGTTCTGCGGTCCGGGGTTCCGGAGCGACGACGGAGACGGTCGCGTTGACCGACCGCGCGAGATCCGTGGCCGCCCCCAACGACTGGCCCTCCGTCACCCGGCCGTCGCTGAGGAGGACGACGCTGCCGTTCTCCTCGAGGTTGGCGGCGACCGCATCACCCACCGGCGAGGAGTCGTTCGCCCCCACCGGGACCCGACGGACCGATACCCCCTCGGCTTCGATGGCCTCCGAAAGCCGGTCGGCGACGTCGGGTGTGACCGCCGTGCTGTCCGAGCGGTCGATCAGCAGCGTGACGCTCGGATCGCCCGTCGTCTGGCGGGGCTGGACGGTGTGGGGGCCGGCCGCCGAGAGTACGACGAGGGCGACCACTATGAGCCGGACGGCGAACAACCACCTCCGGGAGCGGGGCGACGCCGCTCCCGACGCCCCGCGATACAGGAGTGCCCACACCGCCGCCGCGGCGACCGGAAACGCCACCAGAAACGCCGGCCGCGCCACCCCGACCGACAGCGTCTCGGTGAGTTCCGCCGCGACCATCAGAGATCACCCCGCCTGCGGAGCGCGACCAGCTCCGCTAGCGTGGCTGCGATCACGCCGAGCGCGACGAACTCGGTCAGCGGGTCGGGCGCGGTCCGCTCCGCCTCCCGAGTCGTCGGCTCTCCCCCCGTCGACTCGTCCACGTCCGGGGCGGTCACCGCCGACTCGGCCGGACTCAGCAGCGATGCGCTGTACCGGACGCCGCCGGCGGTATAGACTCCCGTGTCGGCGGCGGAAAGCGACGCCGTCGTCACCTCGCCGCGCGGCGTCTCGACCGTGGTCTCACCCTCGATCGGCACCCGGTCGCCGGTCGCGAGGTTCAGCGCCGACAGCGACTCCCGGCCGGACAACGCGACCACGCTCCGCTTCCAGAAGATCGGATACTCGAAGTCGTATTTGAACGTCGACGCCGACTCGATGTAGCCGTAGTACAGCACCCGGCCGCCGTCGCGGGTGTCGGTCGCGATGATCGGCGTCCCGCCGGCCGTCGAGACGAGCGCCCGACCCGACCGGAGCGCCCCGCGGACGTACCGCTCCGGCGGCGGGAACGAGAGGCCGCGGGTGAGTTCCGCGTCGACGGGTCTCGCGAGCGTCGGGTTCGACGCGACGGTACCGGGTTCGATCAGGAGCAGGTCGCCGTACGCTCCGACGGGCATCGACTCGCCCGCCTGGATCCCGACGCCGCCACCCGCCGCCACCGCTGCCCGCCCGGCGGCGACGTGGTCGTCCCCGAGCGCGTCGCCGTCGATACCGGTGTAGAGCACCACGTCGTAGGCGTCGTCGGGCGGCTCCGGCGCCGGCTCAGGCGGTGCGACCCGTGTCACCTCTACGGGGGCAACGACCGACAGCGCGGTCTCCAGGTAGCGGTTGCGGTCGTTGGCGACGAGTAGCACGTCGACCGTTGCGTCGGCTGGGGCGGCCACGTACGCGACGTCGTCGGTCGGGAACGAATCCCGGGGTGACAGCCGGACCTCGCCGCCGTCGGGGGGAACCCGCAGGGTGACCGTCCGAACGTCACCCGGCGCCAGTTCGATCCGCACCCGTTCGTCGCCGAGCGAGACCTGCCGCGCTACCGTCTCCGACCCGAAGTTCCGGACCGAAACGGTGACCTCCCCGCCGGCGAAGCTCCGGTCGACGATCCCGACGTTGTCGACGCCGCCGCCGGCGAACTGCCGGAGTTCGACGGTAAACCCCCTGGCTTCCGCCGCCCGGACCGCACTCCGCCACTCGCTGCCGCCGGCGAAGTCGCTGAACACGACTACTCGTGCGTTCTCGCCCGCGAGGCTGGCCGCCCGGGAGATCGCCCGACGCAGGTTGCCGGGCGAACCGGTCGGTCGGAGGCTCCCGAGCGTCTCCTCGGCGTTCGCCTCGGTCCCTCCCCGGAGCGGCACCGACACCCCGGTGTCGGCAACGACGACCGACGTGGTCGGGGTAACCGCGCCACCGGCGGCGTCGACCGCGCGCTCGAACCGCGTTGCGCCGCCGGACTCGACGGCCATGCTCGCGGTCGCGTCGATCACCACCACGGTCTCCTCGACGGTCTCCGACTGCGTGGCCGGCACGTACGGGGTCGCAAGCGCCGTCGCAAACAGGACGACCGCGAGGAGCTGCAGCAGCAGGACCGCGTTCCGCTGCAGCCGCTGGAGTAGCGGCCGCGACGACGACGTCCCGTCGGCGTCGATCAGAAACCGGGTCGTCGGCAGCCGGAGCCGGCGGGGATCCGGCCGGATCAGATGGAGGATGATTATGGGCACCGCCGCCAGCAGGGCGGCGAGCCCTAGCGGGGAGGCGAAGACGTCCGAGAGGACCATCGTTCGGGAGGGTGGGCCCCGGGGTATTGGACTTTTCCCACCGGGGCGCCGCGTTGCGGTCGCCTCCCGGCCGCCGACCGCGTCGGGCGTCGGCCCCCGGAGAGCAAACCATTTCAACCGGGCACGCTTCGGTGTTCGTATGGAAGCGAAGCGGGAGCTGCTCGACCTGCTGCTGAACGACGCTCGCGAGAGCACCGAGGATATCGCGCGACAGCTCGGGACCGACGCAGCAGCGGTCGAGGCGCTGGTCGACGAGTTGGAGTCGGAGGGCGTAATCCGCGGCTACCAAGCGGTCGTCGACTGGGACAACATCGAGGAGTCCCACGTCCGCGCGGAAGTCGAACTGAACGTCGAACTCGACCGCGAGACCAAATACCGCGACATCTCCACCCGAATCGCGAAGTTTCCGGAAGTCTCGTCGCTCCGACTGGTCTCGGGAAGCTACGATTTCGCCGTCGACGTGGAGGGCGAGTCGATGCACGACGTCTCGCGGTTCGTCTCCGAGAAGATCGCCCCCATCCCGGAGGTCACCCAGACGGTGACGCACTTCGTGATGACGACGTACAAGGAACGCGGTGTCTACTTCGGCGACGGCGACGAGGACGACCGTCTCGCCGTCTCGCCATGACTGCCGGTACCGGGGAGTCGGAGGGCTCCGACGGTCCGAACTCGACGGGGTCGGCCCACCTCTCCCAGCGGGCCCGTGAGACGCCACCGTCGGGGATCAGGCGGTTCTTCGAGCTGGCCGAGGAGATGGACGATCTGATCTCCCTCGGTGTCGGGGAGCCTGACTTCTCGGCGCCGTGGGCCGCCAGAAGCGCCGCGATCGACTCCCTGGAGCGCGGCCGAACCTCCTACACCGCAAACCGGGGCCGCCAGGACCTCCGGACGGCGATCGCCCGCCACGTCAGGCAGTATGACCTCTCCTACGATCCCGACGAGGAGATCCTGGTGAGTACCGGCGCGAGCGAGGCGGTCGACCTCGCGATGCGCGCCCTCGTCGATCCCGGTGACACCGTTGCGGTGCCGCAGCCGTCGTATCTCTCCTACGGACCGGCGGTGTCGTTCGCCGGCGGGGACGTACTGCCCGTCCCGACCCGGCTCGAAAACGAGTTCGCGCTCACATACGACGACCTCGAGCGCGCCGGGGCGGCGTCGGCGTCGGTGTTGGTGCTGTGCTACCCCAACAACCCGACCGGGGCGGTGATGAGCCGCGACGAGCTCCGGGCGGTCGCGGAGTTCGCCCGCGAACACGACATCTTCGTGCTCTCCGACGAGATCTACGCGGCGCTCAGATACGAGGACGACCACGTCTCGATCGCGACCCTGCCCGGGATGCGGGAGCGAACCGCCGTGTTCAACGGGTTCTCGAAGACCTACGCGATGACCGGGATGCGGCTCGGGTACGCGCTGGGGCCGCCGGAGGTGATCGGGGCGATGAACCGGATCCACCAGTACACGATGCTGTCGGCACCGACTACCGCGCAGTTCGCCGCGCTCGAGGCGTTGGAGTCCTGCGACGACGCTATCGCGGAGATGCGCCAGGCGTTCAACCGCCGCCGGAACTTCGTGATCTCCCGGTTTAACGAACTCGGGATGGACTGCTTCGAGGCCAAGGGTGCGTTCTACGTCTTCCCGGAGTGTCCGACGGGATGGGCGGACGACGAGGCGTTCGCGGAGGCGCTGATCCGCGAAGAGCGCGTCGCGTTAGTCCCCGGCCGGGTCTTCGGTGAGGGCGGAGCCGGGCATCTCCGGGTCTCGTACGCGTCCGGAATGCCGGATTTGAAGAACGCGCTCGACCGGATCGAATCGTTCGTCCGCTCCGAGTAGCTCCCGTCGCCGTCGTTTCGGGTCGTCCCGGCGACGGCGCGTTACTCGAGGTCGGACTCGTCCTCGAACGCGAAGGCGTCCCCGAAGTCGCGGTAGATCGCCTCCATCTCGTCGTCGCTGTCGAGAGTGGCCAGCGTCTCGTTGAGGTCGGCCCGGAGGTCGGCGACCTGCTCGGAGAGCTCCTGGTACTCCTCGTTGGATTCGAGGGTGGCGAGGTCCTTCTCGGACTCGAGCAGGGCCTTCTTCGACGCCAGCGCGAACAACTCCTGGATCCCCTCGTCGTACGTGCTCCGGAGAAGCAGGTTCTCGACCGTCTCCGTGAGCGTGCTCCGGGAGACCGGCTTGACGAGGTAGTCGTCGAAGCCCATCTCGACGATGTCGAAGTCGGGCTCGACCGCGGTGACCATCGCCACCCGACATTGGATACCCTCCTCGCGGATCGCCTTCAGCGTCTCATCACCCGACAGATCGGGCATCCGCCGGTCGAGCAGCGCGGCGTCGACCTCGCCGTCGAGTTTTTCGATCGCCTCGCGGCCGCCATAGGCGACCCGGACGCGGTACTCGCTCCGCAGCCATGTCGCGTACAGATCAGCCAGATCACGTTCGTCCTCGACGACGAGCACCAGCGGGGGTTCAGAACTCATTGGTATGGTGGCGGCGTCGGATCGCCGATATGTTAGTACGTTTCAGTGTGGGTATATCAAAATACCTTTTGTCGATTCGCTGCCGCCCGGCGTCCACCCGGAGTGTCGTCCCGGCGATCCGGCCCCGACAGCCGCCGGGGACGATCATCGCTCCACGCCCGGATCGGGATCGAGCGCCTCCGCGCGGTCGAGCGCCTCGCGGGCGTTCTCGACTGCGGCCTCCTTGGTCGCGGGGTACGCTTCGACCTTTGCCCGCAGGGTGATCCCGTCGCCGCGCCGGATCTCCCCCCGAAACGCGGCCTGTTTGTCCAGTCGGAGGAACAGTTCGGTGTTGTCAGTGACCCGGTCGTCGAGTTCGTCGAGCAACCGCTCGAACTCGGGGAGTTCCGCCAACCGTGTGAGTACGTACCGTACGCCGTCGGCGTTCTCCACCCGCGCCGAGAGGACGACGATCCGGTCGCCGTGGTGCCCTTCGCTTTCGACTCGTGTCACCTCGAACTCCTCGGGGAGGACGGCTCGGAGGGCGCGTTCGACCCGCGTGACCTGTTCGGTCTCGTAACAGAAGGTGCGAAGGTCGACGTAGTGAAACGGAATCCGGGGCATAGCTACGATTCACACCGCCGACGGGAAAACCCGTCTACTCCTCGTCGCTGTCGGCGTCCGCGGGCTCGAGCTGGTCGGCCGCGATCCCGACCTCCTGGCCGTCGTCGAACCCGACGGTGTAGGTAGCGTCGCCGAACATCGTCTCGACGACCTGGGTAACCGTCCCCTCTTGACCGTCGAACTCGCTGTGTTTGTCGTGCAGTATCACGGCGTCGTCCTCTTCGTGCTCCATACGCGACGGCGACGCGCGGCGGTAAAAAGTCGACTGGTTCGGCGTCGACACTGCCGTGGGAAGGCCGAACTCGACGACAACGGGGCGCCACCGGTCTCCGACCCCTCGGATACGCCCGCCCGGGTTCCCCCGGACGGGGTGTCACCGACCCGGCGTCGCCCCGTCGTCGTGGGTGCGTATACTGTCGGCGATACTCACGTGACGGATCTCGACACCTCGAGGTGCCGGAACTCCTCACGTGGGTATCGCCAACAGTATCACCGGCCGGACCCCCGCCAACAGGTAGATCGACGGGGTCACGCTCCCGAACTCCCGTACACGCCGCCCTCGACGGCGGGTACCCTCCCGAAACAGTACCGCCCGGACGACCGGGAGTATATACATGACCACGCCGTGCACACGGACATGCCCACTACACGACGGACCTACCTGACTGCGGTCGGCGCCGCCGCGGTCGGAGCGACGGCTGGGTGCCTCGGCGGATCGGCGAGCGCGCTTCCCGAGGGGTGTGACGTCGGGGAACTGGACGCCGTATCGTCGCTCCCGCGGCCGGCGCTCGGCACCGACGACGCTCCCGTGACAGTCGATGTCTTCGAGGACTACGCCTGCCCACACTGCCAGACGTTCACTCAGGAGGTCTATCCCGAACTCAGGTCGAAGTACGTCGACCCCGGCGAGGTCCGATATCGGTTCTTCGACTTCCCGATCCCGGTCGACGAGGAGTGGTCGTGGCGCGCTGCCTCCGCCGCCCGGGCGGTTCAAGCGCGGGCGGACGCCGAGACGTTCTTCGCGTTCGCCGAGGGCATCTACGACAACCAGGGCCAGCTGTCGGAGGCGGGCGGCCGGATCGTCCACGACCTCGCGAACGACCTCGACATCGACGGGTGCGCCGTCGCCGCGGCGGCCGACCAGGAGCCGTATCGGTCGGTCGTCGAGGCCGACAGACGGGCCGGCCGGGATCGCGGCGTCACCGGCACCCCGACGGTCTTCGTGAACGGCAGCGGACTCCGTGGCTACGAGTGGGAGGCGGTCGACGCGGCCGTCCAGTCCGAACTCGAAGCGACCGGGTGATCGGCGCGCCCCCGGCCTGCCGGGCGCTCCGGCCCGACCGCCTCACTCGACGCCCGGCACCCGGCCGTCGGGTGTGGGGAGCGCTCGCACCGACCGCGGTGGGACCAGGAAGTTCCCCCGGCGCTTCACGAAGACGTACTCGAGGATCCCGTTGTTCACCCGCTGGCGGATCGCCGGCTCGTCGGTGAGGTCGGTCCCGTTCATCGCCTCGCGCACCGCTTCGAACGTGGAGATCTCCCGTTGAAGGCTCGGAAAGTGGAGGCTCGCCTCGCCGTCGTCGGTCGACTCGAAGTGTCGCCTGAGCGTCCGGACCCGGCCCTCCTCGTCGCGGTTGGCGCGGGCGGCCTTCTGCGCGTGGCCGACGCGGGCGGACTTCCGGGCGTGGTCGCGGAGCGAATCGATGATTTCCGGTGTGACCCCGTTGTCGTCGCCGAGGTTGGCCCCGACACCTTCGACCAACCCTTGGTCGGCGTGCGCCGGCGAGAACAGCTCCGCGACCCGCTGGTCGTAGGTCTGCTCGCCGTACCAGTCGTCCAGCCGCATCCGGAGGTTCGAGACGTGTTTGGTCGTCCCGCCCGCGAACGGCCCCGACGCGAGCGTGACGTACTCCTCCGTGGCCTGGTTCTGCCGAAACCCGGCAATAAACCCCATGAACAGCGGCGACTCCTCGGGCACCGGGTTCGAGTCGGGGATCCCCGCGAGCCCGTCCTGTCGCTCGGCGGGCATCCCGGCGCCCACGAACCCGGTCCGGCGGTCGGTCACTTCGAGGGTGTCGGTGAGGGTTTCCGCCATCCGCTCGCCGTTTACGCTCGCCTCCGCGCCCGTGAGCGCCGCCTCCGCCGCGAGCACGACCGCCGCGCGGTCCGAGGCCAAGTGCAACAGCGCGTCCTGTCGGTCGAGCGTCGGCGACTCGAACGGTGACAGTCCCCGCGGCTCCGGAAGGTCGATCGACGCCGGCAGCGACGCCTCGTACCGATCGAAGTACCGCGGGGAGTACGCGATCGAGACCAACAGTCCATCGTGGCTCCGCTCGTACGCTCGCTCGAGCGTCCGAAGAACGGTCTCGACCACGTTCCGGTCGGCGCGGTCCGGCGGTCCCGACTCGGGCAGCGAGAGGTAGAGGAGGATCTGGTGACGGGGCAACAGGGTGTTGCCGTGGTCGTCGGTCCGCACGCGGTCGTTCCAGGCGTGCTGTCGCTCCGGAAGCGCCGAGAGGTCGTCGGGGCCGGTCGGCACGGGATCGTCCTCCTCGGCGACATCGAGACACGCCGACAGCGCCGATGCGCCGCCCGCGGCGACGGCGGCCTTCAGCACGTCCCGGCGCGAGGCGCCGGTTCCGCCCTTGGTCATGCCGTAACATAGGCCGTAGATCCTAAAGTGGGTTCTGTTCGTGCTGGCCCCACGGCGGATGGGAGCTACCCGCCCCACGGTGTCGCTCGCGGTCGATGGGCACTCGGCCGGCGGCCCCGGTTCGTCGCTGTCCCGACGACCCACGGCGACCGAGTTAGGTCCGACCGACCGCCAGCATAGCCTATCCGTCGGCTTCGTGGTCGTCGCCAGCCTCAGCCTCGTCGTCGGTATCGTCACTGGCCTCAGCCTCGTCATCGTGCTCCGCGTCGTCGCCGTGAGTTGCGTCACTGTCGTCGTCGACTGCCTCGCCCTCGCCGTCAGCCTCATCAGCATCGTCTTCGTCCTCCTCGTCCCCGGTCGGAATCGTGACGGGGTCGACGTCAACACTCGGTTCCGGACGGGAGCCTTCCTCCGCCGCTGCGCCCGCAACGTAGCCGGCAGTTCCGCCGACCAGTCCGCCGATGAGGGCGCCGCCGGCGCCGCCCTTTTTGAGTCCGGTCACCGTGCCGAGGAAGCCGCCGACTAACGACGTGCCGATGGGGTTCATCTCTACGTCCGTTCCGTCTTGTTCGTGTTCTTGCACCATACGTCAACCTATGCTCCCCCGTATACATATGTTGCTCACTCCGATCCGACGAGCCGCGATCCGACGCCGGCTGCCACAGGTACTGATCGGGGCAGCGGCGCACGGCCGCCCCCTCGCACAGGCTTGCCCGAGCCGGGAACGTCGACCGGCGGCCGTCGGCCGGTGAGCGGCTCGAACACCGGCCTCGTACCCGGGTTCAGGACCGAAGTGGCACTCGCCGGAGCGGAGGTATACCAATGCTGTCGGCCATCGTCACGTGACGGGTTTCGACACCCCGAGGCATCGAACGTCTTCACATGATTACAGCCAACAGTATCAGTACCCCCGGCACCGTATACCCGAGTGATCCGAGATGGCAGGCGATCGACGCGCGCTGCTCGACGCGTTCGTCCGGTCGGACGCGTCGCCGGACGGAAAGTGGTGGATCGACGTACCGGTCGGGCTCTCCGTCGGCGACGAGGGGGCTTACGCGACCCTCGACGCGGTCTGTCTCACCTCGCGGGACCCGGAGCTCCCCGAGGAGTTCCCGGACCACGACGGCGTTCCGTACGTCTACCGCGAAGTCGACGCGGAGCTCGGGATCGACAAGGCCGACGCCTTCCGGGCGCTTCGGGAGACGGACCGGTTCGCCGACGAGACGGCGGTCCTCGTCGCGGTCGAGCCGGGGGCGTCCTCGGTCGGGACCGTCGGCGACCTGCTCGCGCTCCAGGAGCTGTTGGAAGCCGATTGGGACTGGAGCGTCGCGGAGCGGCTGCTCGTCAGCGACGTCGACAGCGACCACGTGACCCACGTCTGCCGGGAGCTGTCGATCCGGGCCGTCCACGTGGCCTAACCCGCTTCCGATTCGTGGGGTCGCCGGCGCGCACAGCCCCGAGCATACATGGCCGCGGAATCATAGTGACGGCATGGACGCGATCGAAGCGGCCCGGCGCGCGCTCTGGCATCCGGCGGAACGGCGCCCGACCACCGGCGTCCGGCTCGTGCTCGGCGCCGCCGTCATAGCCGCCGGCATCGCCGTCTCGTCGCTCTTCGGCGGCGCTCTCGCCGGACTTGCCGGTGTTACGAGCGTCGCGGTCCCCGCCGTGGCGGTCGGTATCGGAAGCATCGCCGTCATCGCGGGCCTCGCCCGCGTTGTCGACCGCCGACCCGTGGCGGACTACGGGCTGGGGCTCGACCGCGGATGGATGGTCGATCTCGGGGTCGGACTCGCGCTGGGGGCGGTGCTTCAGACCGGGATCTTGGCCGTCGGCGTCGCCGGCGACTGGCTAACGGTCGATGCCGTCGCCGCCCCCGAATCGGTGCTCGTCGACCTGGCGAAGCTGGCGGCGTTGTTCGCTGCGGTCGGCGTCTGGGAGGAGGTCGCGGTCCGCGGGTGGCTGTTGACAAACCTCGTCGAAGGCCTCCGGTTCGCGGGCGAGCGGGTCGCCGTCGCGGCCGCAGTGGGACTCTCGGCGGCGGTGTTCGGGCTCGGCCACGCCAACAACCCGGAGGCGTCGGTGGTCTCGACGGTGCTGATCGTGTGCGCCGGGGTCTTCCTCGGGGTGGGCTACGTCGTCACCGGCGAACTCGGCGTCCCGATCGGCGTCCACATCACGTGGAACTTCTTCCAGGGCCCGGTCTACGGCCTCGGCGTGAGCGGGTTCGGGGTCGAAACCTCCCTCGTCACCACCGAGCCGACGGGGCCGACGTGGGTCACCGGCGGCGCCTTCGGTCCCGAGGCCGGACTGCTCGGACTGGGGGCGCTCCTGACCGGCACGCTGCTCGTTGCGGGGTGGGCGCGGCGGTGTCACGGCCGGTTCGGGGTGCATCCCTCGATCACGACGCCAACCCTCCGCTCGGGCGCTACGCCCGACTCGACGGGAGCCACAACGGCCGGCGACGAGGGCCCGACGTGACCGAACCGTCGGCTCATGCTGTCGGCTATCGTCACGTGACGGATTTCGATACCCCGGGATATCGAACGTCTTCACCTCGGTATAGCCAACAGTATCAGGCTCGCCGCCGAACCTCGTCGAGGGTGGCGGGCGGCAGATCCAACTCCGAGAGGAACGCGTCCCGCCGCTCCGCGTCGCCGTGGCCGGCAACGAACCCGTTCAGGCGTGCGGCCACCGTCGAGTCAACCAGGTCGTCACCGTAGCGGTCGACGAGTTCGTCGCCGAGGACCGGTGTCGACCGGAGTTCGTACTTCTGGTGGTACGGTTCTGCCACGTAGAAGGCCTCGAGATCCTCGATCGCCGTCTCGACGTTGTCGCCGAGCCGTGATTCGACCGCGTGCCGGCTCCGCTCTGCGGCCCGTCGGTGGACGAGGGTGTCGGTGAGGATCACGGTCCGGTACTGTGGCGTCCGGGCTGTCGCTCGTGGGTCGTGCGCCGACCAGACCACCTCGAGCAGGTCGGCGTAGGAGATACGGTTCGGGTCGTACTCGACCTGGACGACCTCGGTGTGGTCGCCCAAGCCGTGATACGTCGGCTCCGACGTCGTTCCGCCGGCGTATCCGACGCGTGTCCGCACGACCCCTTCCATCGCCCCAAACCGGGCGTCCGGGCCCCAAAAGCAGCCGAGTCCGAACGTTGCGGTCGCGGTCGCGTCCGACGGTGGCGCCGCGGCGTCGGGTGCGAGGTCCGTCGGATCGGGGTCGTCGACATCGCTCATACGCTTGATAAGACCCCGACCGGCTTCGATCCTTCGACGAGTCGCCGCCGCCCGCGAAGAGTGTTTGAACCTCCGGTCGGAACATAGGCAGACGGACTCCGACAATGCCACCCGATACCCCGCCGCCGCTGCCCGCTGACGTCCGTGACGTCCTCGCCCAACTCCTCGAGGAGGCCGAAACGTCCGCGGCGGCCGGGGCGTACGACGACGTCAGGGCGCTGCTCGACACCGTCGAGACGGTCGTGCGGAACAAGGTCCCCAGCCCCGACGAGCGCGAACGGCTGCTGGCCGGGTGTGGGACCGTCCGCGACACCCTCGGGTCGGACGACGAGACGGCCACGGGGTATCTGGCGTCGATGCGGCGACGGGTCCAAGCAGCCACACCGGGGCCGTGACAGCGGCTCCGCTGCTTCGGAGACAACGACCGGCGGTTGCGCCACACTAACACTGATACCCTTCCCAACGAAAGCACCGGTATGGTCCCCGATACCGACCGTAGTTGTCCAAAATACGGCCACACGGGACCGACGTCGGGACGATCTCAACCACCGGCGGTGGACTCTCGAGGATTCGAGTCTATACGTGGCTTGTGTGTCGCCGCCGAATCCGGCGATGTCACGGACGACGTAGCGGGAGTCCGGGCGGCCGACAGCCGGTGCGATGACCTCCGAACCGACGTGATCGCGGCGGCGTTCCGGGACGGAGCCATCGCGGATTCGGCAGCCTACCGCGCGCTCGCAATCCGATTCGACCGGGTCGTTGGCGCCGCCGAGGCCGTCACGACCGGATGTGTCCCCTGAGCCGGACTGTCCCGACGC
>CAZDEJ010000018.1:0-22791 GCA_964504395.1 uncultured Halobellus sp.
AGGGGATCGCACGGCTCCTGCACCGGCGGCGGGAGTGGGTTCGCGGGCGGGAGCTGCGCGACCGCGACGTGGAGTCGTGACACGGACACCGCGGTCTCCGGAGCGCCGGCGCCGACGTAAGCTTCTGGACGGTGGCGTCGACCCACGCCAGACGAGCGCAGGTGATCGACGCACGGTTTCGAATCGAACTCCGGGGACGCTGTGGGTCGCCGAGGTTTCGACGGCCGTTCGGACCGCGACGTTCCGCCCCCTGTCGGGGTTCGAGACCACCGAGGAACGCGTTCTTGCACGGTACGAAACCACCGACACCGGTCGCTACGAGTTCGCCCAGCGGGTGGGAATCCCGCCGGAGTTCCCGATCGGTGTTCGTAACGGGTGACATCCTCCCCGCCGTGAGCGGCGGGGCTTCCCCTACGAGGGGAATCCGGCTTGGCAGGTTTCAGTCCGAATCGCTGAAAGAGACGAAGAAGCGTTACGGGCTGACGTGGCGCGGGATGCTACTCCACGCGCAACGGGAGTTGGATTCCGGGTCCTCCACCGAGTAGCGGTCAGTCAGCACCATGTCGCATTCCCTCCCGGCATAAAGGGCGGGATTCCCTGCTTGTAGAAAGACTCATGTCGCTGGTCCACGCCGACGAAACCGAGACCATCCTCACCGGCCGGCAGCGACTGATCCTGTCGGCTGTAGTCACCTGAGGATTTCGATACCTCAGGCCATCGAACGTCTTCAGGTAGTTATGGCCGACAGTACGAGCGGCGGCGCATACGCCCCCTGGTTGTGGCCATAACCCGGCGGAACGACCAACGGCACTCGACCGACTCGATCTCACGCGTCAGCCACTTCGACGTCGATATCCTCGCGCGCGGCGGCCAACCGGAACGTCGGAACCGTCCGGTATACGACCTCCACGGCGCCCGTTCGCCGGAGGCTCTGGAGCGCCTCCCGCACGTCGTCGACCGAGGGATCGGCGCCGAAGGCGTCTCTAACCTCGTGGAGGACGCTCACCACGCTTTCGGAGCGTTCCTCCGGCCCCGCGACCACCTGAAACACCCGGGCCTGTAGCTCCGGTACCCGGATCACGGTCGGGACGCCGTCGTCCTCCGGCCCGCCGCCCTCGACGCCGGGATCGACGTCGACCAGCTCTGCGGCCTCGGGCGTCGCGCGGATCAGGCTGTCGTCGTCGCGGTAGTAGTACTCGCCGAGTTCGGACTCGAGATACTGGTGGACCTCGCTGCCCGACTCCATCCCCCATTGGTTCTGCAGTTCCTTGTTCTTCGTCGGCTGCAGTCGCACCACGTCGGCGAGGCGGTCGGTCGCCTCCTCGGAGAGGGCTCGGTCGTCCATCACACCCGGTTGTTTGCACCGGGGTACAAAAGCCGTTCCAACGTGCGGCGGCTGCTCGGAGGCAGTGGCCCCGTCAAGCTCCCGCGGCCGTTTCGACGCCCGTGACCTCGAACCGCGCCCCGCCGCGATCGCTGTCGACCACGCGGACCTCCCACCCGTGTGCGTTCGCGATCTCCCGGGCGATGCTCAGCCCGTAGCCGGTTCCAGCCTCCGAGGTGGAGTGTCCCGTCTCGAACACCCGGTCGCGGTCCTCGCGCGGCACGCCGGTTCCGTTGTCGGCCACGTAGAACCCACCCTCGCACGACCCGACCGTCACGGTCAGGCCGCTGCGCTCGGGCTCCCCGTTGGCGGTCGCCGCCGGCGATCCTTCGCCCCCGTGTTCGACCGCGTTCTGAAACAGGTTCTCGAGCACCTGGTGCAGCCGACCCGGGTCCGCACGCACTGTCAGGTCCGTCTCCACCTCCAGGGTCGCACCGTCGGTCACGACGTTCCGCCAGCAGGCGTCGGCCGCCTCCGCGATATCAACCGGCGCGGTTTCGCTGGCGCGCTCCCTCTCGGTCGCCAGGGTTACCAGGTCGTCGGTCAACGTCTCGATCCGTTCCAGCGCGACGGCTACGTCGTCAAGGTGATCGTCGCCGTGCTCCTGTGCGAGTTCGAGTTGCCCCGTGGCCACGTTCAGCGGGCTTCGGAGGCCGTGTGAGATGGCGTTGATGATCCGTTCCAGCCGGCGGTTCTGCCGTTCGAGCTCGTCGCGGTGATGGCGGAGCTGTCGCTCCCGGGTCGCGCGTGACAGCGCCGCTTCGACCGTCTTCCCGAGGGTACGGGCGAGCGAGACGTCGACCGAAGTGAAGTCCTCCGCTTCTGTCGACCCGAGATTCAGCACGCCGTACTCGCCGAGCGGGACGATGATCTCGCTCCGGATCGGCGTGTCGGGGTTCAGCGGCTCCACTCCCGAGTCGAGGTCGTCGTAGACCCGAAGTTCCCTGTCCTGGAACGCCCGCCACGACAGGCTGCCATCGCCGGTGTACGCCGGCGGGTCGCCGATGAGTTCCCGGCCCGCCTCGCTGATGGCCGCCGGGGCGAGGTGGTCCCTTTCGTCGTCGTACAGCCACAGCGCGCTGAGCGGCCGGTCGAGGGCGGTCCGCGCCGCTTCGACGGCGGCGTCGGCTACGGACTGCGCGTCCCGAAGCGTGATCAGCCTCTGGGTCGTGTCGTGCAGCAGGCCGAGCGCTCGCTCCTGGCGCTTCCGCGCCGAAACATCGCGGACGACACATATCAGGCCACCATCATCGAGACCGGTGAGGGACACCTCCTGCGGGAACGTGGTCCCGTCGTGCCGGGTCCCGACCGCCTCGCCACGCCACTGCCCGGTCTCCTCGACAGCGGGGAGCACCTCGGACTCGAACCACTCGACCCGGTCGTCATCGTAACACCTTCGCCAGGTCTCCCCGCGAAGGGTTGCGGGGTCGTTGTACCCGTAAATATCGGCGTGAGCCTGGTTCACGAAGGTGTACCTGCCGTTCTCGTCGAGGAGCGCGATCCCGTCGGTCGACGTCTCGATCGCGCGCGACCGGCGCTGAAACTCCTGCTCGGTGTTGTACCGCCCGACCGCGTTCCGGATTCGGTTGGCGAGGAGTTCGTACTGTTCGGTGCCCGACTGCTTCTGGAGGTAATCGGTCGCTCCCGCGGAGATGGCCTCGCTCGCGACCTCCTCCGACCCGCGGCCGGTGTAGAGAATGAACGGCAGGTTCGGATGGTCCGCCCGGACGGATCTGAGAAACTCGATCCCGTCCCGTCCGGGCATCTCGTAGTCGGAGACGACGCAGTCGACCGTCCGGTCTCCAAGCATCCGCTCGCCCGCATCGGGACTGTGTGCGGTTCGGATCTTGAAACACTCGTCGACGCTGGCCAGAAACGACGCGACCATCTCGGCAAAGTCCGGTTCGTCGTCGACGTGTAGAACCGTGATTGACTGGTCCGACGTGACCATACTCAGTGTGTTAACGTTACTCATGAGTGGAACTCAGAAATACCTTTTTGTTGTTCGACCGGTCGATTTAGTTGAGCGACTATCGACCGGAGAACCGCTAACGGGCGGGAATGGAAGGGGTCGCGCTCTCGGCGTCTCCGTGAGCGGAGCGAACGGAAGCTCGTCACGAGCGTAGCGGGTGACGGTGAAACCGGGTGACGCAAGGACCACAGGAGCGAACTTGTGAGCGACGAGGACTGTCGCCCGAGAGAGCGAAGCTCTCTGGTGATCACGAAGGACGTGGAGCGTCTTCCGAACGACAGCGAACTCATCAAGTCAGAGCGCGAGGGCCTCCCAGGCCCTCTCCACACATCTCACTCCCGTTTCACTCCTAGCTAAACAGTACCGACCGATCACCCCGGCTTTTAACTCCTTGAGGACTGTGCCTCGGGGTACGATGGAGTTCTGCGACGACTGTGGCTCGATGATGAAGACCGACGACGACGTCTGGGTCTGTGGTAGCTGCGGGGCCGAAAAGCCCCGCGACGCCGACAGCGAGGCCGTGATGACCTCGACCGCCGAGCGCGAGGGCAGCGAGGTGGTCGACATGTCCGACGTCGACGAGGCCGAAATCGGGCCGACAACGACGGTGATCTGTCCGGAGTGTGGTCACGACAGCGCCCGCTACGAGATGAAACAGATCCGCTCGGCCGACGAGTCCGAAACGCGATTTCTCACGTGCGTCGAGTGCGATCACAAGTGGCGCGAGGACGACCACTGAGCGCCGTGCAATCCGGGTGTCCCCGGACCCAGGTATAAAACGGCGCCGAACCAACTGATAGTCGTGTCCGCAGCCGTCCCGCCGCCCGAACTCGACGTTCCCGAGTCGTGGCAGCTCGTCTCCGAGGAGACGTCGACGCCGTTCGACGTCCGGGTCGTGACCGTCACCGCGACGACGCGAATCTACGAGGACACGGAGCTGCGCGAGCGGCTCGCGGCCACGACCGGCACCGAGACGACGTGGCGGTTCGCCTTCGCGAGCCGGCTCCGGATCCGCCCGACCCAGCCGCCGTCACGGGCGCTGAGTCGGCTCGTCTCCGATCGGTCGGCGGCGGCGTTCGTGGACGTGCTCGAAGAGCGCGGGTTTTCCGACATCGACCGCGCCGACACCCACCGGTTCGACGTCGACGGCGACGAGGTGGACGCGACCCGGTACCGTGCTCGTGCCCGCTTCGACGACCGCAGCATCCCGGTGGAGGCGTACTTCGCAGCGTGGCCGAGCACTGATGAGTACTTGCTCGGCGGGGGTGCATATCCGCTGTCGCTGCCCGGATCGGCGTCGTTCGATCGCAACGAGGGCAGAGACGATCTCCTTGCGGTGATGCGATCGATCAGGTGACTACCACCGACTGAGCGATCGAGCCGGTCCCCACGGGCGTCGGGACCTGCGTTGTCCGGATCGGCCAGGAAGCGGTCCGATCGTCGCGTCAGCGATACTCGTCGATCCTCTCACATCACGCCTGGAAGCCTCCGGCGTCGCACTGGTCGGCGATCGAGTGCAGCGTCCCGGTCGGTAGTTCAACCTCGGAGTTCAGTAGTATCGCGACGACACGTACCTCGTCGGTGTCCGGCGACTCGTAGCACATCTTCAGGCGGCTTCCGTCGCGACCGACGCGCTCGTGACCGAAATCGGGGAGTACCGACGCGACGTCCCGCCCGGAGAAGTTCGTCCGGCCGTTCGCTGCATAGCCGTTCTGCCGCTACCGCGTTACACGCTGTTCGAGATGAAAGCCCACGGCTTCAGCCGTGGGAGGAGGTCAAACGCTGTTCCGCGCGAACGTCAGGTAGCCGGTGTGACCGACGCCCGCGGTCGAGGGTCGGGAGCCACGGTCGCCGAAGTCCATCTCCCGCTGGATCGTCTCGACGGTTTCAGTATCCACCAGCCCCGCCTCGCGTGCGGCGTCGACGGCCGCCCGACTGTGCTCGACGAACGGCGAGTAGACGGCGACGTAACCGCCCGGCGCGAGCAGATCGGGGGCGGCGGCGACGACCTCGGGAGCGTCGCCGGTGTCGAGCGTGATCGCGTCGAACGGCCCCGCTTCGGCCGCGTCGTCGAGGCATTCCGTGAGGTCGCCGGTCCGGACGTCGACGCGCTCTGCGACGCCGGCGAGGCGCATGTTTTCCCGCGCGACGTCCGCGAACGCCCCGTCGATCTCGTAGGACGTCACGTCGGCGTGACACCGGCCGAGATACGCCGCCAGCACTCCGGTTCCGGTCCCCGCGTCGAGCACGCGGTCGCCCGCCGCGATCCCGGTGTGACCGATCACCAACCCGACGTCGCGGGGCATCATCGGCGCGCCGGTCCGCTCGAAGTGAGCAAAGAGGTCGGGGCCGCGGAGCCGACGCACCACGAACGGCTCGCCCAGATGCGTCTCCAGAACGGTCCCGGGGTCGACGTCTTCGGGGATCTCTACGACGCCGAGGTCGGTGTGGAGTTCGTCGCCCGGCGCCCGCAGGTACTCCCGATCGTCGTGAACGAGAAGGTAGCTCACTCCAGTGCCGCGATGGCGGCCGCGAGGTCCCCGTCGGTCTCCACGAGCGCTTCCCGCGCGGTCTCGGCGTCGACGCCGGCGTTTTCGGCGACCAGGGCGACGTCGTCCTCGGGGATCCCGTCATCGCCTCCGGCGTCGGCGTCGCCACCCCCTCCGGCGGCCGCGCCCGGATCCCGGGCGTCGGGATCGCCGACGACTTGATAGGTCTGTTGACCCTGGGCGTCCATCCGGGTGACCTGGGCGTCGCCGAACACTAAGTCCTCGTCGCCGGTCCGGATAACGACCTCTTCGACGTCGAGTTCGGTGACGTCGATCCCCATCTGTTCCATCATCTGCTTCATCTTCCGCGGGTTCATACCGCCTCCACCGAACATGGTTGTCCGAGTTCAGGACGGCTGGTCGCAAAAGCGTGGCGAACACGCGGTGTTCGTGGCGGTTCACGCACGACCCACGGCTGTCGGTGCCCGGACGGCGGCGCCCCGAGCGCGGTCGCGACGACCGGGTTACGGCCCGTCGGAGCCGTCCCCGGGCTCGGGACTCCGACGGAAGCCGGTGGCGTCGTCGATCCGGAGTTCGTAGCCGGCAATCGAGAGCTGCCGGGGTCTCACCCCGGCGAAGTCCGGCGAGAACGCGTTGTCGTCGATCAGGCCGCCGAGATCGGCCCACTCCTCGGCGGGGAGTTCCCGGAGCGGCCCCCGCGCGACGACGCTCCGCCACTCCCGCTCCGACGCCACGTCGTAGACCGTCAAACACGCCCGGTCGGTCGCGTCGGTATAGTCGTTCTTCTCGCCCTCGGGGCCGAACTGCCAGTAGGCGAAGACCGCCCGCCCCGTCTCGTAGCCGAACGAGATCGGAATCGCGTACGCCCGACCGCCGTCGGCCAGCGCGAGGATGCCCGTCCCCCGTGCTCTGAGGAACGCGTCGACCTCGCTGTCGGTCATCCGGCCGCCGCGGACCGCCTTGACGTCAGTATGCTCGGCCATACACCGATTTTTGCCAGCCACAGTCATAAATCACAAGCCGGGCTCCCCGCGTCGGTGCGGGACACGTCCGACAGGTCCGCCGGGGACCGTTCGGCAGCGCGTGTCTCGTGCTGTCGGCTATCGTCACGTGACGGATTTCGATACCCGGGGTATCGAACATCTTCACGTCGGTATAGCCAACAGTATCACCCGTCGTCCTGCACGGGGATTTCGATCCCGTCTACGGCGCTCCCACCGTCCGCATCGACCGGCTCGGCGAGGTCCCGGATTCCGAGTCCGACGTTGTGCTCGTTGGCCTTCCAGGCGACGTCGGCGAGCATGCCGACAGCCGGGGTCGACCCGCCCACGACGTTGACTGTGATGCTCTCGAGCATCCTCACAGGTGTCGTGAGCGAGACGCCGAGGTACGCCGATTCGGCGACGATGTACAGTGAGACGCCGGCGCTCACGACGTCGCCGGCCACGGGGCGTATCCCGAGCACCGGATCGACGCCGACGCGATACCCGACCGGGGATCCGCACACTCCGTTCAGGAGGGACGCGACCGTGGCCATCCGGTTCAGCGCCGACCTGTCGACGCTGGCGGGGGTTCGCCGTCGCACTCGACACCGGACCGCGAACCGAAGTCGGAGCGCATGGGTATCAGTAGTTTCGCCGGAAGACGGATCGGGTCCGGGCCCGCCCTCAATCCCGGGTTCGGCACCGATCCATCCCAACCCGACCGTGGAGTCCCGCACAGCGTCGCTACGCTGACTCGCCCGCTGGCTCCGTCGGACAGGTTCAATAGCCGCCGGACGCTCGCGTGCGGTATGTTCGACCCCGACGACCTCGAGAAGATCCGGGCGGGGAAACGCGAGTGGGAGGCCGAGACCCTCGACCCCACGCTCGACCGGTTCGGGGAGCGCCGGGAGGCGTTCACCACCGACACCGGCGGCCAGGCGGTGCGGCGGCTCTACACCCCGGCCGACGTCTCGGACCTCGACCACGACGACGACCTCGGGTTCCCGGGCGAGGAGCCCTACACCCGCGGCGTCTACTCGACGATGCACCGCGGGCGGCTGTGGACGATGCGGCAGTACGCCGGGATGGGAACCGCCGCCGAGACGAACGAGCGGTTCCGGTATCTCATCGACCAGGGCTCCTCGGGGCTGTCGCTCGCGTTCGACCTCCCCACGCAGAAGGGCTACGACTCCGACGCCGGGATGTCCGCCGGCGAGGTCGGGAAGGCCGGCGTCGCGGTCGACACCCTCCGCGATATGGAAGTCGTCTTCGACGGGATCCCCCTCGACGAGGTGTCGACGTCGATGACGATCAACGCCCCCGCGGTGGTGCTGTTTGCGATGTACGTCGCGATCGGCGACCGCCAAGGCGTCCCCCGCGAGCAGCTCCGCGGGACGATCCAGAACGACATCCTGAAGGAGTACATCGCGCGGAACCTCTACATCTACCCGCCGGCGGCGTCGATGCGGCTCATCACCGATATCTTCGAGTTCTGTGCGGCCGAGACCCCGACGTTCAACACCATCTCCATCTCGGGGTACCACATCCGGGAGGCGGGGTCGACGGCGGCCCAGGAGATCGCCTTTACTCTCGGAAACGGCATCGAGTACGTCGAGACCGCACTCGACGCCGGACTCGCTGTCGACGACTTCGCGCCGCGGCTCTCCTTTTTCTTCAACGCCCATAACAACGTCTTCGAGGAAGCCGCGAAGTTCCGGGCCGCCCGGCGGATGTGGGCGGAGATCATGGCCGACCGGTTCGGCGCCGAGGATCCCGCATCCAAGCAGTTGAAGTTTCACGCCCAGACCGGCGGGTCGACGCTGACCGCCCAGCAGGTCGAGAACAATATCGTCCGGGTGGCGTACCAGGCGCTTGCGGCCATTCTCGGCGGCGCACAGAGTCTCCATACCAACGGAAAAGACGAGGCGCTGTCGTTGCCGACCGAGCAGTCGGTGCGGACCGCGCTCCGAACCCAGCAGATCCTGGCCCACGAGTCGGGGGTCGCAGACACCGTCGACCCGCTCGGGGGGAGCTACTACGTCGAGTCGCTGACCGACGACCTCGAAGACGAGGCGTTCGACCTCCTCGACGAGATCGACCGCCGTGGTGGGATGCTCGACGCCGTGGAGTCGGGGTGGGTACAGCGCCAGATCCAGGACGTCGCCTTCGAGCGACAACAGGAGATCGAGTCGGGCGATCGGGTCGTGGTCGGGGTCAACGAGTTCCAGGTCGACGAGGAGCCACACGTCGACGTCGAGGAGGTCGACGAGGACGACGAAGCCCGCCAGGTCGAACGGCTGGACGCGGTCAAGGACGATCGCGACGACGACGCCGTCGAAGCGGCGCTCTCGGCGGTCGGAACGGCCGCCGCCGGCGACGACAACGTGATGCCGCCGATCGTCGACGCGGTGAAGGCGTACGCCACGGTCGGGGAGATCTCCGACGTCCTCCGCGAGGAGTTCGGCGAGTACCGACCCCGGCTGTAGCGCGGGGACGGCGGCACCCGGCCGGGCCCCGTTGTCCGGTAGTTTATGTTTCCCCACGGCGCACTCCGGGTATGTCGCTGTCGTTTCACCACCT
This sequence comes from uncultured Halobellus sp., assembly GCA_964504395.1. Taxonomy (GTDB): domain Archaea; phylum Halobacteriota; class Halobacteria; order Halobacteriales; family Haloferacaceae; genus Haloquadratum. The sequence goes on from CAZDEJ010000018.1 coordinate 9,430, forward strand.
CGGGATCGCGGCGGCCGACGGGGCCGCCCTCGCGGCGACGTTCGGGGGGCTCCTCGACGCGTCGGTGGTCCACGAGGAGGGCTTCGACGGGATGACAGTCCGGTTTCTGGGGCTCGAGGCGGGGTACTTCGAGGTGTTGGAGCCGCACGATGGGGGAACGATCGCCCGGTATCTCGATCGCAACGGATCGGGGATCCACCACGTCGCGCTCGCGACCGACGACATCGCCGCGGCGCTTGCCCGCGCCCGCGACCACGGGATCGACCCTATCGACGACACCCCTCGACCGGGCGCGTGGGGGCACGAGGTCGCCTTCCTCCACCCCGACTCGACCGGCGGCGTGTTGGTGGAGTTCGTGGCGGCCGACGGCGACGGAGCGAACCGTACAGTTTAGACGGTCGCCGACGCCAGTTCATTCAGTATGCGCGATTGGCTCTCATACCGCGCCGGGATCGACCCGGGGCGGGAGGCGCTGGCCGACGCGACCACGGACACGAGCTACACGTTCGGCACCCTCGACACGCTCGTCGACGACTTGGCGGGCCGGCTCGCCGCAGTCGGCGTCGACACGGGGACACACCTCGGTGCGGTCCTCCGGCCGTGTGTCGAGTACGCCTGCCTGATCCACGCGGCGATGCGGCTCGGGGCGACGCTCGTGCCGATGGGCGACGGACTCACCGCCCGGGAACTCTCGACGCAGGTGGCTGCCGCCGACGTCGATACCATTATCTGTGGCGATACGACCGAGGGAGCGGTAGCCGGTGCCGTCGCGGCTCTCGACTACGGGAGCGCCGACACGGGGGCCACCGGTGACACGCCGGGAGGGGCGATCACCGTTGCGACCGTCGACCAGTCCGAACGCGGGGGAATCGACCCGCTGTCGGCGGTCACAGCCGAGTCGGTCTCCCCGGCCTCGTGGTCGCTGGACGACACGCAGTTGATCCTCTTCACGTCGGGTACGACCGGCGACCCAAAGCCCGTCCGGCTCACGACCGGGAACCTGCTCGCCAGCGCGGCCGCGTCGGCGTTCCGGCTGGGGTTCGCCCCCGACGACCGGTGGTTGGCAACCCTTCCGCTGCACCACACCGGCGGCATTTCGCCGATCCTCCGGATGCCGATCTACGGGACGACGGTCGTCCTCCGCGACGGGTTCGACGCGGGCGACGCCGCGGACGACCTCGAGAGCTACGACGCCACCGCGGTCTCGCTCGTTCCGACGATGCTCCGCCGGATGCTCGACCGCCGGGGAACGCTCGCGGAGTCGCTCCGGGTCGTCCTTCTGGGTGGCGCGCCGGCACCGACGGAACTGATCGAGCGGTGTCGTGACTACTCGGTACCGGTGTTTCCGACGTACGGGATGACCGAGACCGCCTCACAGATCGCGACCGCCCGGCCCGCCGAGGCTTTCGAGACCCCCGAGAGCGTCGGGAGCCCGCTGTTTCTGACCGAGGTGCGGATCGTCGACGACGCCGGCGACCCGCTTCCGGCGGGGGAGTCCGGGGAGATCGTTGTCGACGGGCCGACCGTCACCCCGGGGTACTACGGCACGCCGGCGGTAACCGGGGGGAGTTTCGGCCTGCACACCGGGGACATCGGTGTTTTCGACGAATCGGGGTCGCTCACCGTGTTGAATCGGCTCGACGAACGGATCGTGACCGGCGGCGAGAACGTCGACCCGGGCGCGGTTGCGACGGCGCTCGCCGCCCACCCGGACGTCGTTGAGGCGGCCGTGGTGGGCGTCCCCGACGCCGAGTGGGGCGAGCGGGTGTCGGCGCTCGTCGTCCCCGGATCCGGCGTGTCGACGCCGGACTCCGACACGGAGCCGGGGGTAGACTCCTCTCTCAACCGCGAGGACGTGCTCGAGTTCGCTCGCGACCGGCTTGCGGCCCACAAACTCCCGAAGGCGATCAGGTTTGCCGAGTCGATGCCGCGGACGGTGTCGGGGACGGTCGATCGGGCGGCCGTTCGTGACCGCTTTGCCGGTGAGGACGACAGCGGGGCCGACGATGATGGTAACAAAAACGGCGGAGACGACGAGGCCGACGATAGCAAAAACGACGGAGACGGCGAGGAGAGCGACAATGATGATGACCGGAACGAGACGGGAAACAGTGACCACGACGACACGCCGAACGGCAACGCCGGCGAACGGGACGGCGGCAGCGCCGGTGGGTGACCGGTCGAGTCCTCCCGTTCGGTTCCCCTATCCGCCCGCCTCCCCCCGCGTACGGCGGGGCGACCCTGTGACGCGAGCGCAGCCCTATTACTGTAGGGTCGGGTGACAATACACTACCCTGTGTTTGTATAGACAGTAACAATGTCCAAAAGCCAGTCGACGGTCACCGAACTGACCGAGCAGTGCGCGGAGTGTGGGGCGCGGACGCCGCACGCGGTGTCGATCGAACTCAAGACCGAGAGCACGAAGGAGACGAACCGAGCGTTCTCCCGGGAGCCCTACCGGGTTACGGAGTGTCGTGCCTGTGGCGACACCCGGAGCCAGCGGATGAACAACGCATAGCGGCTCAGTCGTCTACGGCTGGTTCCTCCCGATTCCGTCCGACCCGTTCCCCGGTCTCCGAGAAAAACGACTCGATGAGTTTCCGTTCGCCCGCCCGCAGATGCTCGTGAAAGGTGGGTGCGGCGATCCCGAGCGACGAGGCAACCTCCTCCGCGGTGCTCCCGCGCGGCCACTCGAAGTAGCCGGCAGTGAGCGCTGTCTCGATGACGTCCTGCTGTCTGTCGGTCAGCTTCTCCTCGAGTTGCCGCCGGAACGACGAGGTCGACTGGATGTCGTCGTCGACTTCCCGCTTCGCGACGACCGACATCCCGGGGAACGGCGACTGCACCCCGAGCGTGAACGTTCTGAGGTCCGATCCCGCGGGGACCCTAACCACGAGCCGTCCCGTCCCGCCGGTCGCGGTGAACGACTCCACCTTGGCACCCAGTTCGACGAGCGTTACCACCGCGGACGCGTCGGCCAACCGGAGCTCGAACAGCGTCCCACCGGACTCCTCGGAGACGGCACGCGCGCTGGTGACCGCATCCCGCGCGACGACGTTCCCGAGTACCGCCTCGGGGTCGGCGTCCGCAACGACGAGAAAACACGTAACCACGCCGCCGTCTACGGGCGCGATGCCCTCGAGCCGAACGGTGGTGTCGAACTCCCGCGCGAGGTCGACGAGGACGTCGCCGGTGTCGGCGTGCTCGAACTCCAGTTCGACCGCGCTGTCCCCGTAGAGCAGTTGCTTCGATTCGGCGCTGTTGATCCCGTTTCCGACCGTCTCCCCGACATCCCCGAGCATCGACACTTCCTCGTCAGTGACTTCGCCCCGGACGTAGGCCACGAGGGCGCCGTACACGGTCTCGCGATAATCGATCGGAACGGCCACGAGCGTCCGGCCGGCACCCGCCGGGTCGGGATCGGCGAGGACCGCAGCCGCCGCCGAGGGGGGGACCGCTTCCGTGGCTGGTGACCGGGTTTCGATCGCCCGCCTCACCGCCGCCTCGGGGTCGAGGGTTCCTGTTTTCCCATCCGAGTCGCCCCCGGTTCGGCCGAACGGTGACGCGACCGTTTCGGCTGCGGCCTCGCACTCGACGCTCCCGACAGCCTCGTCGTATCGGGCCACCCACGCGCCGTCGTACGGCGACGTCCCGAACGAGTCACATACCGTCTCTACGATGTCGGTCCGGGTGGTCGCGTCCACGAGACCGCGGTCGATCTCCCGGAGAAGGTTGTTGATCCGGCGTGTCCGCTCCAGTTGCCGCTCCCGTGTGCGGATCTCCGACTCCCGCTCGGCCCGGAGTTCCCGAACCCGGTCGGTCAACTCGTCGAGCGCGGTCGGGTCGCGAACCTCGCGGCCGTCGAGGACCGCCTCGGTCGACGCCAGCGCGAAGTACTCCCGGACCCGGTCGTCGAACTCGGCCCGCACCAACAACTCCTCGACAGCCTCGGTGACGCGTTCCTCGTCGACCGGTTTGACGAGGTACTCGTCGAACGGCATCTCCACGATGTCGGTGTCGGGGGCGACGGCAGTCATCATCGCCACTCGACAGTCGAGTCCGCGCGCGTCGATCTCCTCGAGCACGTCGTCACCGGAGACGTCCGGCATCCGCCGGTCCAACAGGACCACGTCGACGCTGTCGTCGACCCGTTCCAAGGCCTGTGTCCCGCCGTACGCAACGCGGACATCGTACTCCTCGCGGAGCCAGTACTCACACGTATCCGCGAGCGCCCTGTCGTCGTCGACGACCAGCACGGTCGGCTGGTCGGGTGGTGGCGTCGGCTCCGCGCCCACCCCCTTCGCCGCAGAGGAGCCATCAGCAACCATTTGAGTATCTGTACCCGGCGGTGCCACGCTCAAATATCTGCCCCTTACCGAGCCTCGGCGATTTCCCTATCTACGTAGGGAGTTGTGTTAGTTACATCTCGCACGTAAGTTCGAATGAACATGTCCGATCGAAACGTCGGCGAGGTGAGGTACGATGCCTGAGTGTCAGAACTGCGGATCGTTCGTCTCCCGGGACTACGTCAGGGTGTTTGCCCCCGAAGGACTCGAAGATGCACGGGTCTGCCCGCGGTGTGAGGATGTGATCCGGGAGGGCGCGTCGGTGCGGGAGGCCCGATCGCGGCGCGTTTCCTCGCTGTAGCGCCGGAGTCGTTCCGATCTCCGCACTCCGCCGGAGCGGACCGAAAGGATACAGTGTACCCCTATCGGATACGGAGGTATGCGACTGGAGGACTACTGGGGGATCGGGCCCAAGACCAGCGAGAAACTCCGGGAATCGATGGGTGTCGAACGTGCCCTCGACGCGATCGAGGCCGCGGATATCCGCGGCCTCGCTGACGCCGGAATCCCACGAGGGCGGGCGGTCCGGATCCTGCGTCGAGCCAACGGTGCCGACGGCATCGAGACGCTCGGGACCCGGGACGCTAGGGAGGTCTACGACGACCTGCTTTCCCTTGCGAGCAACTACGCGCTTACGACGCACGCGGCCGATCGGATCCGCGTTTTGACCCCGCTGCCGTCGGCCGAGGACCGGGAGCGACGACTCGATCGCGTGTCGGCCGCACGTGACGTCTGGGTCGAGTTGGACGATGCCAAGCGCGACGCGGTCCAGTCGGCGTTCGAGGCCTACGACGACGTCGGCGGCTCCGACCGGGCGGCAGTCGAAACCGCAATCAAACTCCGGACCGCGGGACTCGACGGCGGTACGTTCTCGGCGCTTGACAATCTCGACGACGACGCCTTGGCGGCTGCCGCTGACGCGCTCGGGACCGTCAGCTCCGACGGGGCAGTTGCTCCGGGCGCCGACGCGGAACTCGACCGACTTCGGGAGCGCCGTGACGCTGTCACGGATCTGGAGCGCGGTGCGCTCGATGTTCTCGAATCCGTTCGCGAGCGGGGCGTCCGAAGCTTCGAGGAGTTCCGCGGGGCGTTCGTGGAGTACGTCGCCGGAGAGACCGACGTCCCCAGGGGACGCGTCGAAGGCGCCGTCACCGACGACGCTCGGGATGAGGCTGATTTCGCGTCGACATCGCTCCGAAACCTCCTCTCGGAACTCGACTCCGCGGTCGACGACCGCGAGCGAACCGTTGCTGCGGAACTCCGCGAGTCGGTTGAGGCCGCACGCGAAGACGTTGCGGTCGCGGTGTCGGCGGTCTCGGAGATCGCGTTCGACCTCTCGTTGGGTCGGTTCGCGGCCGAACACGATCTCCGACGTCCGGGCCTCGTCGAGGACGGCCTCGCAGTGGTCGGCGCGCGGAATCTCGCACTTTCGGGCGAGGCACAGCCCGTCACATACGCGGTCGGCTCCCACGGATTTGCGAACGTTAACTCGGAGGTGCCGTCCGATTCCCAGGAGTCGCTGCCGTCGGGGAGCCGCGTCGCCGTCCTGACCGGCGCGAACTCCGGCGGCAAGACGACGCTTCTCGAGACGCTCGCGCAAGTGGCGCTGCTTGCGTCGATGGGGCTTCCGGTCCCCGCCGAGGGGGCCGCCGTCGGCCGGTTCGACAGTGTGGTGTTCCACCGCCGGCACGCGAGTTTCAACGCCGGCGTGCTGGAGTCGACGTTGAAGTCGATCGTCCCGCCGCTGTCGACGAGTGATCGGACGCTGATGCTGGTCGACGAGTTCGAGGCGATCACCGAACCCGGCCGGGCGGCCGACCTCCTCAACGGCCTCGTCGACCTGACAGTCGACCGCGGCGCACTCGGCGTGTACGTGACCCACCTCGCCGACGACCTGAGTCCGCTCCCGTCGGCGGCCCGTATCGACGGGATCTTCGCGGAGGGGCTGACCGAGGACCTGGAACTACAGGTTGATTACCAGCCCCGGTTCGGGACGATCGGGAAGTCGACGCCGGAGTTCATCGTGTCGCGGCTGGTCGCCGACGCCGCCGATCCGGTCGAGCGTCGGGGGTTCGAGGCGCTCGCGGCGGCCGTCGGGGAGGAGGCGGTCCAGCGGACGCTCTCCGACGCGGCGTGGGCGGACGGCGAGGATACGTAGCGAACAGCCGGCACACCGACTTCCCTGCGCCGACGTGCCGGACACCCGCGACCCGGCGCAGGGCCGCTTTCAGGTCACGCCGGGCTTGGCCGCGGGATCATACATAAACTCCCGTGTGACCGCCCGGCTGCCGAACGCTTTTGCGCTCTCCCGCAGTACGTGCTGTCGATGGTGAACCTCCCGTGGCGCGGCGACAACTCGGGCGGCGAGGCGGGCGACACCGACGCCGACGCCGACACGCACCCCGACGCCGTTACGATCTGTGAGTTCCAAGACGGAACACTCGCCGTCTACCCGGACCGCGTCGAACTCCACCGCGTCGACCGGTCGCGCTTCGACGACCGAACGATCCCCGCCGAGGAGATCACGGGTGTCGACTTCTCGACGGGGATCACCATCGGCTATATCCAGATCGAACAGGTCGACGTTCCGGCCGATAGCGGGGGGTTGCTCTCGGATCCGGTCAACGCTAACACCCTTCACTTCTCGCGGGGCAGCCGCGAGTGTGCGTCGGAGGCCCGCGAGGAGATCCTGGCGCACGCTCGGGGGTGACCTGTCGTGCGACCGTTCGGACTGCGGTCACATCTCCGCGCCCTGCTCGTCGATCGCGTCGGCCGCGATCGACCGCCCGCGGGCGTTGAGTTCGACTTCGTGTCGCACCCGGACCTCGTCGAGGACCTCGTGGTCGATAAGCCGGACGAACAGTTCCTCGACCTGATCGACATCGATCCCGAGAAACGAGGGAATGTCGAACGGCGAGACCCCGGAGTACAGCGCCATTAGCACCTGTTTGTCCTGCTGTGACAGGTCAAGCGAGGTTTCGGTCTGCTCGTCGCCGATCTCCAGCAGCGACCGCAGGATGCTGACCGCGCGTTCGGGCCCCGAAACGTAGGTCTCGACGCTCGTGCCGTCGTCGTCGGAGTGTTCGACCGCTATCACCTCCCGTTGTTCCTCCCTGACCGTTCGCCGGCCCATGTCGGTATCCCCGATGTCGTCGAGTTGGATCTCGACGAACGTTCCGGAGACGGTTGCGACGCTGACGGCGTCAGTCCCGGCTTTCACCCGTCCCGGTTCCCACTCGGTGTTCCGGACCACACCCCCCTCGACTGCGGGGTGTCGGATCAGGAACCTCGTGGAAGACAGGAGCGCATCGTAGAGATCCATCTCGAACGCCTCGTAGTCCCCGGGCGCGACGAGGATGACGTTCTCCCCGTCGTCGAACTGGAGCGCGAGGTAGTCGGAGACGGTTGCGACGCGCTGGTTCACGTCGAATCGGCCGCCGACCCGGCCGATCGTCGAGAGGGCGAAGGTCCGCTTGCCCCCGGTTCCGGCCAGCACGATCCGGCGATTCGAGAGCAGGATGCGGCCGTTCGCCCAGGTGGCGTCGTTCACCTCGCGACCGTCACGCAGGGCTTGGAGGAACCGCCCGCGCGTGTCGGCGACAGTCCGTTCGTCCGGTCTCACGTTCCCCTCACCTCCCGCGTCCGCCCCCGTCGGCGGCGTCGCGGTAGATCCTGAGCCGCTTTTCAACCGGGTCGTACCGGTCCCGAGCGGCGTTCGGGAGTGTTTCGGTCATCCCGATCGTGAGGTAGCCGCCGGGCGTGAGCCCGGACCCCAACGTCTCGAAGATGGCCTGCTTGGCGTCGGTATTGATGTAGATAAACAGGTTTCGACAGATCACCAGGTCGAAGGTCCGCGGCGGCTCCTCCCGGACGAGGTCGTGGTTCCGGAACGATACCAGATCCCGAACCGCGTCGGTGACGCGGAACGTGTCGTCGGCCCGGTTCACGTACCGGTCGCTGTCGGCGAGCGGCTCCAACTGCGCCTCGAGATCGTTGGTCTCGGAGGCGCGGTACTCGCCCCGGCGGGCGGCCCGCAGAATCTCGGGCTTGATATCGGTTCCCAGGATCTCTACGCGGTCGGCGTCGATACGGTCGTCATCGAGCGACAGCATCGCGACGGAGTACGCCTCCCGGCCGTCGGAACACGCGGCGCTCCAGACCCGGACCCGTCGCCCGCCGCTCAGCTCCGCCAGGACCCTCCGAACACCCTCCCACACCTCGGGGTTCCGAAAGAAGCTGGTGACGTTGACCGATAGCGCGTTCAGCAACGCTTCCTGCTCGTCCCCGTCGTTACGGAGCAGCGACAGATACCCGTCGTAGTCGTCGACCCGGCGACGGCGCATCCGGGCGGAGACCCGCCGGTCGAGGTACGCGCGGTTGTACGAACTCGTCGCGAAGGACAGCGACGTCTCCACGTATTCGAGGAGGTCGTCGAGCGATCCACCCGTGTCGCCGGCACCGCCCTCGTCGCGAGCGTCGGTTCCGAGCCCCATCAGTCGGCGACCTCCTCGGCTTCCGCGCCCTCGACGGCCGTTTCGGGCGGCGTCCACTCCCGTTTGGCCCGTTTCCCCCCGTCGGGGATCGACAAGGAGTTGACGTCGAGGATCGGCACGACGTTCCCGTCACCGACCACTGCGGTGCCGGAGAGCCCGTCCGTGCCCTTGAGCGGGCCCTGCAGCGGCGTGACGACCACCTCCGCCTGCCGGGAGACGTCGTCACATCGGAGCGCGATCTGCCGGTCTGCGGGACGGATCCGGACGGTCATCCCGCCGCCGTCGGTGTCTTCGGCGGCGTCAACGTCGCCTCCCAGGCCGAGCGCCCTCCGGAGCCGGATCAGCGGGAAGATCCGGTCATCGTGGACGATAACCTCCGCGCCGTCGACCCGCTGGACCCGCGTATCGCTCGCGATCTCGTCGACGTATTTGATCGGAACCCCGAACTCCCGGCCGTCGGCCCGCACGAACAGGACTCTGATGATCGCCACCGTCACGGGCAGCCGGATCGAGACCGCCGTCCCCGTGCCGAGAGTGCTGTCGACGTCAACGGATCCGTCCAGGGACTCCACTGTGGTCTTGACGACGTCCATCCCGACGCCGCGGCCGCTGACGTCCGTGATCTCGTCGTTGGTAGAAAACCCCGGGTGGAAGATGTAGTCGTAGATCTCCTCGTCGGGGAGATCGTCGAGTTCGCCCTCGGGCCGGATTCCCTTCTCGGCGGCCTTCTCCCGGATGACGTCGGCGTTGATCCCGCCGCCGTCGTCCTCGACGGTGATCACGACGGTGTCGTGTTCGCGCTCCGCGCGGAGTTCTACCGAGCCGGTCCGGGGCTTACCGGCGCCCTCGCGGGCCTCGGGCGGTTCGATCCCGTGATCGACCGCGTTCCGGAGCACGTGCATCAGCGGATCGGAGATCTCGTCGAGGATCGTCCGGTCGAGTTCGATGTTCTCACCCTCGACGGAGAAATCCACGCGTTTGTCCTCCTCGCGGGCGAGGTCACGGACCAACCGGGGGAACTTGTCGAACACCTTCTTCAGGGGGATCAGCCGCATGTCCATCACGGTGTCCTGGAGGCTCGATGAGATCTTGTCGAGTTCGTCCAAGCTGTCCCGGCCCGCGGTCGTGTCGCCGTCGACGGCCTGCCGGAGCTTGATCCGGCTGGTGACGAGTTGCTCGACCAGGCTGTGGAGTTCGTCGAGTTGGTCGACATCGACCCGGACGGATTTGACCGCCGAGATCGACGGGGTCGACTCCTCGCGGTTACCGCTGTCGGCATCGTCGGTGTCGGTGCTGGCGCTACTACTCTCGTCGGTGTCGGCACCATCGCCGTCGTCGGTACCGACGCTCGCGTCTGCCGCTGCGGTCACCTCGGACCCGCCCTCGGGCGTTGACGCCGCCTCCGAGTCGGTGTTGTTGGCGTCGGGACCGCCGGTGTATGCCGAGACGACCGCGTCGACGGCAGCCGACGCCGACGCGGGGTCGACGTCGCCATCGGGGACGGTCCCGATGGCCGGTGTGACGTCGTCGGCCGGGATAGGATCGGCATCGGGCTCCGCCGACTGTGTCCCGTGGCCCGCGTCGCCCACACTGTCGGCGTCATCAGCGGGCGTGCTGCTGTCCGCGGTGCCGCCGATGTGACCGTCGCCACCCGCGCCGTCATCGGCGGGAGCCTCGCCTACAGCGTCGACCGCCCGACCAGTGCTCCCCTCGAAGGCGTCGCTCACGTCGATCAGCGACACCGATTCGACCCTCCAGACGTCCGCGAGGACCGCGTCCACCTCGGGAATGGGGGTATCTGCGACGAAGAGCACGAAGTCGTCCCCGAACGCCCCTTCCTCGATCGCGTCCAGTTCGGGATCGGCGCCGACCACCGGGAGGTCGTCGGGCAGGCCGCTGACGAACAACCCACCGTCGACACCCGTCATCTTGCCGGTGTCGAGTTCGATACGTGCGTGCACGAGGCTGTCGGCGCCGGCGACGCCGGGGGTCTCGGGATCGAGGACCTCCGTGGCCAGTTGGTGCGCTTCGTCGGCCGGCTCGCTTGCGTCCGTATGCTCCGGATCGTCCACCGCGTCGGTGTCGTGGGTACCGACCCCCTCGGTGTCGCCACCCGCGTCCGGCTCCGCGGCCGCCCGGATCTCGGTGACTAACTCCGTTGGATCCCGCTCGGACGCCCCGTTCTTCTCGATGTCGTGAAGTATGTCGAGGATCTCGTCCATCCCGTCGAAGACCAGGTCCATCCGGGTGGGTGTGACCTCGATGGTATCCTGCCGGACTGCGTCCAGTAAGTCCTCGACCGCGTGGGCGACCGTCGAGGCGTTCTCGAAGCCCATCGCCCCGAAGTTGCCCTTCAGGGTGTGTGCCTGCCGGAAGATGTCGTCGATCGCCGCCGCGTCGTCGGGGTTGGATTCGAGTTCGAGGAGCGCGTTGTTGAGTTGGGTGATGCTTTCTTCGGACTCGGTGATGAATTCCTGGTAGAGTTCGTCGTCCATCGTCATTCCTCCGCGAAGTACTCCAAGGCGCGTTCTGCGATTCCTTCGGCCGGCGCCACCGTATCGACGTGCCCGGACTCGATCGCCCGCCGGGGCATGCCGAAGATCGCCGACGTCTCCTCGTCCTGTGCGATCGTTCGACCGCCGACACCGGCCACGCGCCGGAGGCCGTCGACGCCGTCACGCCCCATGCCGGTGAGAAGCACCGCACACAGCGGACCATCGACGCTCTCGACGGCCGACGCCATCGTGATGTCGATCGCGGGACGAACCCCGTGAACCGGCTCGGTTTCGGTCAGTTCGAGCCGGAGCCGTTCGTTCCGGTCGCCCGTGGTCACGAGGTGGTGATCGCCGGGGGCGACCCGCGCCTCGCCGGCCACGATCCGCTCACCGGATTCGGCCTCCCGGACGTCGTAGGCGGATCGCCCGTCGAGGCGGGCCGCGAACCGATCGGTGAACCCCTCGGGCATGTGCTGGACGATCAACACCCGGAGGTTCGCCCCCCGAGACACCCCCGCGAGGACACGCTCGACCACGTTGGGGCCGCCGGTCGACGCGCCGACCACGAGCGTGCCCACCTCGGGGTAACTCGTTGCCGTTTCGACAGCCGACCCCGTGCCCGACACCGACGCGGCGCCGCCGGATCGCGGCTCCGACCCGGTCGACCGCGACGTCGACCCCGACCCGCCGGCAGCGACCGACCCGGCCGTGGCGTCGGGGACGGCTGACACCCCGCCGCCGGCCCCGTCGTCGACCGACGGCGACAGCCGCGCGGTCGCAGAGAGGTCCGCACGGGCCGCCGACTCGACTTTCTCGACCAGTTCGCGTTTCACCCGCGGCATCGAGGAGGTGACCTCCCCGCCGGGTTTGGTCACGAAGTCGACCGCTCCGCGGTCCAGCGCCTCGAAGGTCACGTCGGCGTCCGCCTCGGCGTGGGCCGACAGCATCAGGACCGGCGTCGGGCGTTCGGTCATGATCTCCTCGACGGCGTCGATCCCGTTCACGGTCGGCATCTCGATGTCCATCGTCACCACGTCGGGGTCGTGCTCGACCACCGCATCGAGCGCGTCCGACCCGTCCCCGGCCTCGCCGACGACTTCGATACCGCCGTCCTCTAAGAGTCCGCGTATCAGCGTCCGCATGAACCGGGAGTCGTCGACGACGACCGCCCGGGTCGCTCCCTCGCCGGACCCGGTGGTTGTACTCATTACCATCTCCCCCCACTCGGGTCAGCGCCCCCGCGGGGTCGACCTGTCGGCTGTCGCCACCCGATCGTGACGCCGTCCGGCCGTATCCCGGCCGTTGGACCGACGCCGCACGACCGAGCGGCCGGTAGACGGCCAACCACGGAGTGCTCGTGTCCGCTCATCTCAGTCTCGGGTTCCCAACTCACCAACTTAAGCACTCCCCGGCAGAAATCACTCGTGATAACGGTGTGCGTACCTTTATTTGCGACCTGTCCGGCGTTGGAGGTAGCTCCCGGCGGCCCGCGCCGCCGGCTCCACCCACATGTCGAACCAACACCCCGCGGCGGGCGCGTCGGCGCCATCCGCCGCAGACGACGCCGACGAGACCGCGCGCACGGTACAGATGCTCGAGTTCGAGTTAGGCGGTGAGACCTACTGCGTCGACATCGACTACGTTTCCGAGATCGTCGACCGGGGGTCGGTCACGCCGGTGCCGAACGCTCCCGAGTTCGTGCGGGGCGTGATGGACCTCCGTGGACGCACCACCTCTATCGTGGATCCGAAGACCCTGCTGAACGTCGACGCCGGGAGCGAGGCCCAACGGATCGTGATCTTCGACGCCGACAGCTTCGAGGACGACGCCGCGGTCGGGTGGCTCGTCGACGCGGTCCACCAGGTCGACCGCGTCTCGATGGACGACGTCGAGGAACCGCCGATGAATCGCGGGGAGCTCATCACGGGAATCGTTCGCCGCGAGGACGGCCTCGTGGTATGGGTCACGCCGACGAAGGCGGCCGAATCGTCGGCGTAGACCCTCACGCCCACGCACACTCGGACCGGG
>CAZDEJ010000019.1:0-22515 GCA_964504395.1 uncultured Halobellus sp.
CACGTGGGACGACACCGAGGCGGTACTGACCTACCGGTTCGAGCGGGCCGAGTGAGTCGGGACGTTCGAGCCTGTCCGATCCTGTTCGGAGCTACGAATAAATAACAAGAATATTGCATACTATTCGAGGCGATAATTGAAATGCGGACTCGACAAAAGAGTGATCTGATGCGGCCTGAGCTAGTAATACAAATGTAAAATACAGAATAGTAATATTCAATATTAAGATAGTGTATAGGTAGATAGCCTGCTATCGCGGGAGCATGGCTCGCACTACGGCGGCGGTCACTTCCCGGAATTCGTTACCACGGGTCCCAGGGGCCCACGTCGTCGGTCGCCGCCTGGTGATAGGTGTGTTTGGGCTCCCAGTCGAAGGTAGTCGCCGCGTTCGCGGTGGAGAGTGCTGATTCAGTCCCAACGATATCACACGGGGCTGGCACCGTTTCGAACGCGTCCGCAAACAACTCACAGGTAGGCCGACCGACGTAATTGTCAATGGCGGCGGCCTGAACCGTCGTCTCACCCTCCGGCGGGGATTCGAGTGCCGCCTGGATCAGTCGGACGATGTCGCGGACATCCACGTACGACCAGAAGTTGCCCACCAAGTCTTCGCCGTCGCTGTCGGTACACTCGTACGTGCCCGGATACTGGATCCAGGAGGGCCGGATCGTGGTGACCGAGACGTTGTATCGGCGGGCCACCGCCTCGGCTGTTACCTCCGCGGCGACCTTCGAAACGCCGTACTGATTCCGTGGCCGGCAGGAGTGTTCAACCCTGACGGGAAGTTCGTCGGGGAGGACCTGGCCCGTGGCGAACACCCAGCCGTACACGGCCTCGCTGGAAGTCCACACGATATCGGCACCGACTCTTCCCGCCGCGGTCAGCGCGTGGTACGCTGCGAGGGTGTTGTTTCCATACACGCGGGAAGGTGCGTAGTACTGCGGTCCTACTGCGGCGAGATGGACGACCGCGTCCGGGTCGGCTGCGAGGATCGCCTCCAGAGTCTCTCCAGTGTCCGTGAGGTCGGTCTCGATCGCAGTCACCTCCGCCGGTAGATCGGCGGTAGGGTGTGAGTGATCCAGGCATCTGACCTGCCACCCGGCCCGCGACAGTGCTCCGACGACCCACTGCCCAAGGTCCCCGTTGCTACCAGTCACGACGACGTTCGACATGTATATTGATACTAATAGATGCCAGTAATAATTCTTTGCCCGCTGATCGGCGTTCAGTTCGTCAACGCGTTCGTGAGGAGCAAACAATCTATCATAACAATCGTACATCTGTTATCTAGTGCTGCATTACGCACGATTATAGAACCAACCCCCGCAGCGGGCTACACGTCCCAGTCCCGAACTGTACCCATTGTTCCTGGAATCCCGCGTCCGAGTGGTGTACGCTGTACTGACGTTGATGCCGGAATAATCCGTTTACGAGACGCGAATACTACCCATGGGGGCTCGATTTCAACAGACCGCTTGAGCTCCGCTCACTGAGTACTGGAGTCGCTAAACCGAACGGTCCGGTTTAAGACCATCACAGCCGTATCAGCTATTAGCTGGTCGGTCGCCGGAAGATCAACGCCGCGTCCGCCTATTGCTATGGCTCATGTAAGAAGCGCCTCCCCCGGGATTCGGATGGCGTACTGCCCGGCCGGCTCTCATCGTGTTCGCTTCTCGCAAACGACTATACCTGGACCGCGTTGACCTCAATCACGTTCGCGGCGTCGCGGATCAACTCCGCAAGGGTCTCGTGGAACCGGTCACCTTTGAACCGGCTTGTCGGCCCTGAGACGCTGATCGCGGCGGCCCGATCGCCGGCAGTGACCGGTGCGGCGACACACCGGAGCCCCTTGACGACTTCCTCATCGTCGAACGCGACGTTCTGCTCACGCACCGTATCGAGCTCCGCGAACAGCTCCTCGGGGTTCGTGATCGTGTTGGCTGTGTGTCGGGGCAGCCCTGTCTGGTCGATGATCTCCCCGACCTGCTCTCTCGGAAACTGCGACAGGATGGCCTTTCCAAGTGCCGTACAATGGAGTTGCATCCGACTCCCGACGTACGAGGAGGTCTGAATCGCGTTCTCTCCGCGCGCCTTGTGCAGATACACTCCCTTTCCGTGCTCTTCAAACATGAATTGCGCCACCTCACCGGTCTCTCGTGCCACTCGCTGTACTTCATCGCCCGCGATATCGTGGATGTCGACTCCGGACTTGGCGTGCTCGCCGAGTTCCACGAACCTGAGGCTAAGGGCGTACTCGGTGCCGTGCTTCACCACGAGCTCTTGATTAAGCAGCGTCGCCAAGTGGCTGTGAACCGTCGCCTTCGAGCGGCCGACTTCGGCCGCAAGCTCCGAGATCCCTGCGCCGCCCAGACGTTCCAGCGTCGTCAGTAGCTCACACGAGATCTCGACCGCCTGAACCCGACGCCCCTGTGAGGCCTTTCCGTCATCCATGTCGGAGTATTAGTACAGGTCTAATTTAAACATTCGCGAGGGGCGAACGGCAGACGAAGCGGGGCGACACCCGTCAGCTCAGGGTGTGGGGCGGTCCGTGAGTTCGCCCAGCTCCTCCACGTTGCTGTTTTTGATTGCCGCGCCGTCAGCCTGGTCGAACAAGTGAATCTTACTCTCCGGGAACGCTACATTGACCTGTTCTCCGGCAGCGATACGGCGCTCACCGCTGATGCTTGCGGTGTGTGTCTTGTCATCGACCGAAAAGTAGGCGTACGTGGTCTCACCCATCGGCTCAACGACCTCAATCTCCGTTGGAACGGCGTTTCGCTCCTCGCTAGTCCCGAGTTCGATGTGTTCGGGCCTGATCCCCATCGTGAGCCGGTTCGACGCCGACGTGACCGCGTCCACGGTATCCGGGGATAGATGATACTCGAAGGTGTTGGCCTCAAGGATGTCTCCGTTCCGCCGGACGTCGATGAAGTTCATCGATGGGGAGCCAATGAATCCCGCAACAAACTGGTTTGTGGGCTCGTGGTAACATTCCAGAGGCGTGCCGAGCTGCTGGAGTTCGCCGCCGTCGAGGACCGCGATCTTGTCGCCCATTGTCATCGCTTCCGTCTGGTCGTGGGTAACGTAGATTGTCGTCACGCCCATCTCTTGCTGGAGCTGCTGGATCTCGGTCCGCATCGTGGTCCGAAGCTTCGCGTCGAGGTTCGACAGCGGCTCGTCCATCAGGAACACCTCGGGCTCGCGGATGATCGCCCGACCCAAGGCAACGCGCTGCTGTTGACCGCCGGAGAGTTCCTTCGGCTTCTTGTCGAGGAGGGCCGGGATTTCCAAGAGTTCCGCGGTGTCCTCAACCCGGTCGTTGATCTCGGATTTGTCGAGGTCGGTCGTGATCTTCAGCCCGTACCCGATGTTCTTCCGGACGGTCATATGCGGATAGAGAGCGTAGTTCTGGAAAACCATCGCCATGTCCCGATCTTTCGGCTTCGCGTCGGTGATGTTGCGGCCGTCGAGCCGAATCCGTCCGGACGTGACCCGTTCGAGGCCCGCGATACAGCGGAGCGTTGTCGACTTCCCACACCCGGATGGCCCGACGAGGACGAGGAAATCGCCGTTCTCAACCGTGATGTCAAGCTCGTTGACGGCGACGATCACGTTCTCACCCTCGTCGAACGTCTTCGTCAGTTGCGTTATGTCTAGCCGACCCATTGTTTCGTTGGCACACGTTTTGCATCTCGCGTAATAAATCTCCTCATCGTGACGGTAGTCCCTAGCTGTCAGGCCGGGGGCCTGGACCCCGCTTCTCCGTTCAGCCTCCGACCCGTCGCCTACTGCAACGCCACCACGGACCCGTCGTCCCGGACGACCCACTCGCCCGCGTTCGGATCCTCGCCGACGCGAGTGAGCGGTTCCCCGTTGACGACGAACGTCGTCGGGGCTGCCACCCGGTCGGCGGTCCGGAGTACGATGGTGGTGGTTTGAGCGCTCACCTCGTCCCACTCGGCCACGACCCGCCCGCCGTCGTGCTCAATGGTGACTGTGATCATTGTGTCGGTGTCCTCGTCGTAGAACTGGCCCTCCGCAGTCGTCGCACTCCGGTCAACTGTCGCGTGAAACTCCATGTGGTCCGGCGTGCCGGGTCGTGTCCGCTGTGTCGCTGCGCGCTGCGGGACTACACTCCCCGCCCGGACGAACATGGGCTGTCGGTCCAGCGGAGCGTCGACGGTGATCCACCGGCCGCCGTTGTGGTACTCGCCGGTCCAGTGGTCCCGCCACTCCCCCTCGGGCAGGTAGACGTCACGCTCAGTGTCGGCGCCGAATACGGGCGCGATCAGCAGGTCCGGCCCCAGCGAGTACTGGGTGTCTATGGTGTGGGTTGCGGGATCGTCTTGATACCCAAACACGAGCGGCCGGACCACCGGCAGCCCGGTCCGGGCTGCGACTTCCGCGGCGGTGTAGATGTACGGCAGCAGTCGGTAGCGGAGTTCGGCGTACTCCCGAAAGATGTCGAGCGCCTCGGATCCGAACTCCCAGGGCTCCCGGGGTGTGGTGCCGTGACACCGGCTGTTCGACGACAGCAGCCCGAACTGCGCCCACCGGATGTAGAGTTCGGACGAGGGCGTCCCCCGGAACCCACCGATATCGTGGCTCCAGAGCGTGATCCCCGACAGCGACGCCGACAGCCCACCACGAAGCGCGGCGCTCATTCCGTTCCAGCTGGTCTGGGGGTCGCCGCCCCAGTGCATGGGAAACGCCTGGCTCCCGGTCCACGCCGACCGCCCCCACACCACCGCTTCGTCGGTGCCGTTGACTTCTTCGACCGCCTCGTAGACTGCCTCGTTGTAGAGGTACGGGTAAAGATTGTGCATCGATTCTCCGGTCTTGCCGTTGTCGAAGACGGCGTCTTCGGGGACGTACTCGCCGTAGTCGGTCTTGAACACCGCCACTCCCTGCTCAAGCAGCCGCCGGTGTTTGTCCTTCCACCACTCCACTGCGTCGGGGTCGGTGAAATCGACGAGCGCGCCGCGGTAGTCTCCCTGGCAGGTGTGGTCCATCACGTACGAACTCCCGGTCCCGTCGGAGATGAAGTATCCCTCGGCAACCCCCTCGGCGAACGCGTCAGTGCCGACCGGAACGTGAGGGTGTTCCCACAGCGATAGCCGGAAGCCGTCCTCCCGTAGCCCCTCAATCATCCCTTCGGGGTCGGGGAACTGGTCGGTGTCCCACTCCAAGTCGCAGGACGAGCGATCCCGCATCCAGAACGGATCCAGGTGGAGCACGTCACTGGGGACCGACTCCGCGCGGAGCCGGTCGGCGACCGCTTCCAACTCATCCCGGGATTCGTACCCCAGCCGGGACATCCAGGTGCCGAATGACCACTTCGGCGGCCGGTCGGGACGGCCGGTGACGGCGGTGTACCGCCGGAGGACCTCGGGGAACTCGGGGCCATAGAAGAACACGAACGCGAACGTGTCGTCGTCAACTGCTATCGTGCCCGAGGCCGTCGACTCGTAGCCGAAGTCGTAGTTTACCCGCGCGGTCGTATCAAGAAGCATTCCATAGCCCTCAGTCGAGAGATGAAAGGGGATGTTCTTGTACGCTCGCGCGGTTTCGGTGCCCAGCGGCTCCTCGTGCCAGAGTTCGATCTCGTGGCCTCGCCTGTCGAAGTCGGTGAACTGCTCGCCGGCACCGTAGATCCGCTCGCCGGGCGAGAGCTCAAATGCGGTGCTCGTCTCGGTCACCTTCCGGGGGTTGTGGTTGAGCTTCCTCTGGGTAAACCCGAGGGGAGCGACGCGCTGGCGGCCAAACACGTCGGAGTCTGACCGCTGCTCCTCAAAGACCGCCTCCCCAGTGTCGGCGTCGGCAACGGTGAAGGCCCACTCCTCCAAGCCGACTGTGATCCGGAGCGCCCCGGTGTCGACCACGAGCGAACCTTCGACCTCGGTCGCCTCGGGGTCGACATCGGTCGCGACGGCGTCGGTATCGAGTTTCGGGTACTCTTCGTTGGCCGGGACCTCGGGGTTTGCCCGAAGTTCGAACCGAAAAGTTCGGGGGTCGTAGACGGTCAGCGTCACAGGTACTGTCCGCGGTGTGACAGGATCGGGCGCGGCCGTCTCGCAATCGAACGTGATCGTGTCGCCGTTGACGACGTAGTCGGACACGCCGGTGACGGTTACGCGTTCTGTGGTCATCGTCCGTAGTAGTCGCGTGGCACATGATTAAAACTACACTGCTTTCGCCGGGCGGTTTATCAATGACTGGACGATTCACGAAAGCATGACCTCTGCGCTCGACATCGATGCACTCCTCGGCCGGATGTCGCTGGAGGCGATGGTGGCACAGCTCGGGAGCGTCCGGATCGGCTCGGTCCTGCGTGACGGAGCGTTCGCCCCGGACCGGGCGCGGGAGGCGATCCCTCACGGGATCGGTCGGGTGACGCGTGTCGGCCGCGAGAGCGGGCTCGATCCCGACTCTCTCGCCGAGGTCATTTCCGACCTCCAGTCGTTTCTACGGTCGGAGACGCCTCATGGCATCCCCGCCCTCGTCCGCGAGGAGAGCGTGTGCGGCTACGCCGGGCGGCGGGGAGCGGTATTCCCGCAGGCAATCGGAATAGCGAGCACCTGGGACCCCAATCTCGCCGAAACGGTTGCCGAAACCATCGGCGAACAGCTTCGCGCGGTCGGCTGTCGGGTGACGCTGTCGCCGGTGGCGGATCTCGGGGTCGAGCCCCGCTGGGGACGGATCGAGGAGACCTTCGGCGAGGATCCCAGGTTGACGGCGACAATGACCGAGCGAGTCGTCGCCGGCCTCTCGGACGCCGGCGTCGACGCGACGCTCAAACATTTCGTCGGCCACGGCCGACCCGCTGGCGGCCGGAACCGGGCCCGCCCGACCGCCTCGCTGCACGAGATGCGTGACACCGACCTGCTCCCCTTCCGCGCGGGCATCGACGCCGGCGCCCCGTCGGTGATGGCTGCGTACAACACGGTCGACGGCGTGCCCTGCCACGCGAGCCGTTGCCTTCTCACCGACGTGCTCCGCGAGGAGTGGGGCTTCGATGGGACCGTTGTCTCCGACGGCCGTGGAATCAGGCTGCTGGCCGACGACCACGGGGTCGCTGCCGACCGGCAAGCGGCTGGAGTGGCCGCGCTGCGGGCCGGCGTCGACGTCGAACTTCCGGAGACAGAGTGCTTCGGCGGCCGCCTCGTGGTCGCCGTCCGGGAAGGGGTGATCGAGGAGTCGGCCGTCGAAACCGCAGCCCGTCGACACCTCCGACAGAAGGCTTCGGCCGGGCTGTTCGGCGATCGCGTGCCCGCTCCGACCCCTACCACCGTCGGCGACGCGTTCGGGTCCAACGCCGTCAGGTCGCTCGCCCGCCGGGCGGCCCGCCGGTCGCAGGTCCTCCTCCACAACGACGGCGTGCTCCCGCTCTCCGCTGACGCATCTATTGCTATCGTCGGCCCGAACGCCGATGACCCCCGGAGCCTGCTCGGGAACTACTCATACGCGGGCGCCGAGAACGCGCCTGGTGGTGTCGACGTAGTCACGCCGCGTTCGGCTCTCCAAGAGCGTGCCGACATCGGGTACGCCCGCGGTTGCGGCGTCCGTGCCGGGCCGGACGACGACCTCGCTGCCGCCGTCGCGGCCGCCGAGGGCGCCGACGTGACCGTGGCCGTCGCCGGCGGCCGGTCCGGGATCGACGTCGAGCGGGACTCTCCAGGGACGGCCGGGGAAGCGTTGGACCGTGCCGAACTGGGGCTGTCCGGGCGACAGCCCGAGCTGATCGACCGTGTCGCCGCCACTGGAACCCCGCTCGTGGTCGTCGTCGTAAGCGGGCGGCCGCTGGCGCTCCCGGACGTCGTCGAGGTCGCGAACGCGACGCTTCTCGCGTGGCTTCCCGGACAGGAAGGGGGACCCGCAATCGCGGACGCACTGTTCGGGACCGACCCCGGCGGCCGCCTCCCGGTCTCGCTGCCGCGGACGGTCGGACAGCTCCCGATCCACTACCGGCAGCATGCCGTCTCGCGCGGCGAATACGTGTTTACCGAGGGATCACCGCTGTTCCCGTTCGGCCACGGCGAGAGTTATGCCGCGTTCGCGATTGAGGACCTCTCGGTCGAGCCTGATCCCATCCCGACGGACGGCCGGACGACAGCCTCCGTCGTCGTCGAGAACGTGAGCGACAGGCCGGGGACCGAAGTCGTACAGTTGTACGCCGGACCGTTCGAGGCCGGCGGCGTCCGCCCGGAGCGGGAGCTCGTTGGCTTCGCGCGGGCCGACCTCGCGGCTGGGGAGCGGGCAACCGCCCGGTTCGACCTGCCGGTCGCAACGCTCGCACGACACGACGGCAGCGGAGAACGGCGGGTCGTCCCGGGTGAGTTGGAACTCGCAGTCGGGCGCTCGGCCGGGGACGTTTGTGGGCGCCACACGCTCAAGCTGACCGGCGATCCGTCGGTCCCGGACCGATACCCCGCCGTCGCCCGCGCTACCGTTCGCACCGAGTGACGAACCGGTTGGGGCATCACAATGTTTAATGGTGTAATCGACGACAGCCCAAGTAATGACAGGCGGCGAGCAACCCGACTACCGGATCCCACAGGGCGGCGGCGTCCCGTGGCGGGACATGGGAACGGAGGAGACGCACCGACCCCCGGAACGCGACGTGTCGATCACCGGGATCCGGACGATGGCGATCGCGGGCAATTTTACCTGGGGCATCGTGAAAGTCGAGACCGACGCCGGCGTTTACGGCCTCGGAGAAACGTTCCGCGCGGAGGCCGCCCTCGATATGGCCGACCGGATGGACGTGGATCTGGTGGGGGAGAACCCCTTGGATACCGACCGGATACGGGAACTCCTCGAGCAGCGGTACACCGGATGTGGCCGGATCGGCCAGGCTGCGTTCACCGCAATCGAGACCGCGTGCTACGACATCAAGGGGAAGCTGTTCGACGTGCCGGTCTACGAACTCCTCGGCGGGAAGTACCGCGACGAAATCAAGATCTACTGCGACACCCACGGTGGGGAGTCACTGGGGGAGGCCAGCGAACACGACCCGCAGGACGTCTACACCCCGGAGTCGTACGCCCGCGCGGCCCGGGCGGTCGTCGACGAGGGGTTCGAGGCGCTGAAGTTCGACCTCGACGTGCCCACGCACGCCGACTACGACGAGGCCAACCGCCGGATGGACAACGCGGCGCTCGAACACAAAGTGAGCCTCATCGAGGCCGTCCGCGACGAGATCGGGTACGATATCGACCTCGGGGTGGATCTCCACTGGAACTTCACCACCGAGACCGCGATCCGGTTGGGGAAGAAACTCGAACGGTTCGACCTGGCGTGGATCGAGGACCCCGTGCCGCCGGAGAAGACCGACTCCCAAGCCCGCGTCACCGACGCCCTCGACACTCCGGTCCTGACCGGCGAGAACCTGGTGCAGACTGATCAGTTCAACCACGCCGCCCGCGAGGGGATGTTCGATATCGCCGCCCCCGACGTGAACAAGTGCGGCGGGCTCGGGGAGTACGTCGACATCGCCACCGTCTGCGACCTCTACGGTGTGCCGGTGGCATCGCACAACATCTCCAGCCCGCTCGGGACGGTCGCTGGCGCCCACGTGTCGGCCGCGATCCCCAACTTCCTGTGTATGGAATGGCACGCCCGCGATGTGCCGTGGTGGAACGACATGGTCACTCGGACAGGGGAGTCGGGGTCGATCCTCGAGGACGGCTACATCGACCTCCCCGAGGGGCCGGGGCTAGGCGTGGAACTGAACCGCGACATAGTTGCGGAGTATCTCACCGACGGCTCGGAGCTCGTGATATGACCAATCACACGGTTATCGTGACCGATCACGACTTCGCCGACCTGAGGGCTGAACGTGAGGTGCTCGAAGGTGTCGCGAACGTCGTCGAGCTCGCCGATGACGTGGGTGACGTCCCCGCCGACGCCGACGAACGGCTGGCTGGGGCCGACGCGGTGCTCAATCTCCGCTACGACATCGACGCCGACGTGATCAACCGGATGGACGACTGTCGGGTCATCGCCCGGTACGGCATCGGCGTCGACAACATCGCAGTCGAGACCGCAGCCGACCGCGGGATCCCGGTCACCAATGTCCCCGACTACTGTTTAGAAGAGGTTGCGACTCACGCCCTCTCGCTGACCCTCTCGCTGGCTCGCGGGCTGAAACAGTACGATGCGTCAGTAGCGGCCGGCGAGTGGGACCGCGGTGCGGGCGCCCCACTGCACCGGTTTTCCACCCGAACGGTCGGCGTCGTCGGCTACGGCGCCATCGGCCGCGAGGTGGGTGCCCGGGCGGCCGCGCTCGGTGCGGGCGTCCTCGCCAGCGACCCGTTCCTCGAAGCCGAGGACCTCGCCGACGACCCGGCAACCTTGACGAGCTTCGAGGACCTGTGTGGTCGCGCGGACGTGGTGACGGTCCACTCGCCGCTGACCGACGACACCCGCGGGCTGCTCGACGCCGACGCGTTCGCGCGGATGGACGACGACGCGGTCGTAATCAACGTGGCGCGTGGTCCGATCGTCGACGTCGACGACCTCCACGACGCCATCGAAGCCGGGGAACTGGGGGGGGCCGGGTTGGATGTCTTCCCCGAAGAACCCCCCGCAGCCGACCACCCGCTCCGTGACGACCCGCGGGTCGTCACGACCCCGCACGTGGCGTGGTACTCCGAGGAGTCCGGCGAGGACCGCCGCCGCCGGGCCGCGGGCATCGTCCGGGACGCTCTGACCGGCGGCGACCCGGAGCACGTCGTCAACGGCGTGTAGCCGCGACCCGGCGCAACCGTGGCGAATATGATGTAGTTTATATACGATGTTGTCCAACCAAAGGATGTCTATGAAGAACCGGACGCCACCGGACGACGGGTCCGGGGGTACGCTCTCACGGGTCCGTTGGCGTCTCGCATCGGTCGATCGGGGCTGGAAGGCGACGCTCGTCGGCGTGGCGATTACCCTCCTGTACGGCGTCGGCGTGGTCTGATGAATCGGGACACCGCCCCGGGGGCGCTCCCGGGGCTGGCGCTCCTGGCTGTGCTCGGCGCCGTGGCTCGTGAGGTCGGACGAATCACGCCTTTCAGCCCCTTCGTCGTCGCAATCGTCACCGGGGTCGCCGTCGCGGCCGCAGTCGACCTCCCGGGGTGGATCCGGGCGGGCGTCGACCGGTATAAACTCCTGCTGGAGACCGGGATCGTCCTGCTCGGAGCGGGGTTGACCGTGACCCAACTCGTCGACACCGGCCCCGTGGTGGTCGTCTTGGCGGCCAGCGTGGTCATGTTCGGGGTCGTGCTCGGGGAGTCGGTCGGCCGAGCGGCGGGCGTCGAACCGACGACCCGGTCGCTCCTGTCGGCGGGTGCGAGCGTCTGCGGCGTGTCGGCGGTCTTAGCCGTCGCCGGGAGCATCAGCGCCGACGAGAGCGACATCACGTACGCGGCGGGGACCGTGCTGCTGTTCGACGCCGCGACCCTGCTCGTGTTCCCCACTGTCGGCATCGCGCTCGGGTTGCCCGATCCGGTCTACGGGGTGTGGGCCGGACTCAGCCTCTTTTCCACCGGGCCGGCGGCGGCAGTCGGGTTCGCGGTCTCGGACGTGGCCGGACAGTGGGCGACCGTGACCAAACTGGTCCGGAACACGTTCATCGGCGTGCTCGCGGTTGGCTACGCCGTCACCCACGCCGCCGCCGGCGACGACCGCCCACAGGCGACCGAGGTCTGGTACCGGCTCCCGAAGTTTCTGGTCGGATTCTTAGCGGTGGTGCTCATCGCCAACGCCGGCCTGCTGGATGCTGGCGCGCGCACGTCGCTTTCGACCGTCAGCGACTGGCTGTTCACCCTCGCGTTCGTCGGGCTCGGAATGGATCTGAACCCCCGACGTCTCCGCGCGACTGGACTCACCCCAATCACTGTCGTCCTCGCACAGTTTCTGGTCGTCACCGGGTTGGCGTATCTGGCGGTGACGGTTCTGCTCTGATACTGATTGCTCTCATTGTGTACCGTCAAGCACCGCCAGCGGGGGTGGCGCTCTGCGGTACGAGACGGGAGTGATCAGTACGACACGGCGTAGCGCCGCCGATCGCCGCCCATCGCTGACACGGGTCGGCGACACGCGGTAATTCGGGATAGTACCTCGTAGGAGGGCTCTGCGGGACGATCCCGCCACTCACGACGCCACCACGTGGACGTAAACGCTTTGTAGCCTCCCGATAATCCCATGGACGCGCATGGTAGAACGACATATCCAGGTAGTCGAGCCCGAGGACAACGTCGCGACGGCGTTGCGAGAGATCGAAGCGGGAGAGACGCTCACGATTGCCGTGGGCGACGGGACAGTTACCCTTGAGACACTGGCCGACGTTGAGTTCGGTCACAAACTCGCTATTGAGCACATCCCGGCGGGCGAGACGGTCGTTAAGTACGGCAAGAGCATCGGAAACGCCACCGAGGATATCGACGCCGGGGCGTGGGTCCACGTTCACAATGTTGAGTCCAACTACGGTCGCGGTGACTTGAGCGACGACGCAGCGGAGGCGGAAGCATGAGCGAGTTCTTGGGGTACGAACGCGACGACGGAAGTGTCGGCATCCGAAACCACGTAGCGATCATCTCGACGGCGCCGTACGCCAACGACACCGTCGAGCGCGCGGCCGAGATCACCAAGAACACGGTGCCGATCACTCACCCGCTGGGCCGGTGTCAGACAAAACCAGACGTGTTCCAGACCTACCGGACCCTGCTCGGGTACGGCACCCACCCCAACGTCTACGGGACCGTGGTGGTGGCTCACGCCGGCGAGATCGTCGACGGCGACGAACTGGCAGGCGACATCGCCGAGACCGGACGGCCAAGCGCGTCGATCAACATCCACGAGGAGAAGGGTGTAATGAACGCGCTGCAGGCGACCGTGAACGCCGCCCAAGAGATGGTGCTCGACGCCAGCGAACAGCGCCGAGTTCCCGCGGACTACTCCAACCTCACGTTCGGGATCAACTGCGCCACTTCCGACACCACAAGCGGATTGTGTCAGCACAAAGCCACCGCAAAGGCAGTGTGGCGGCTGATCGACGACCACGGCGGTCGCGGCGTGTTCGCCGAGACGGCCGAGTTCTTCGGCGGCGAACACGAACTGGCGGATCGCGCAGTGAACGACGAGGTCAAGCAGGATATCCTCGACCGCGTCGAACACTGGGACGAACGCCTGCAAGCGACCGGCTACGACGTCCGCGGCGCCCAGCCTACCCCGGACAATATGGACGGGGGACTGACGACAATCGAGGAGAAGTCGCTGGGCGCGCTGGTGAAGTCGGGCCACGGCCCGATTCAGGACATCGTCGACTACGGCGCGAAGATCCCGGACGACTCCGGAATGTACATCATGGACACTCCAGGCCACGGCGCGGAGTCGGTCACCGGTATCGGTGCCGGCGGCGCACACTTCATGATCATATCGACCGGACAGGGCCACACGCTGTCGAACGCGATCATGCCGACGATCAAGATTACGGGCAACCCCAACAGCCGCGAGCGGGTGCCCGAAGAGACCGACATAGACGTGAGTGAGGCCTTGGTCGGCGACGAGGACTACGACTGGGCGGCCGACCAGCTCTGGAACAACCTCACTCGGATCGTCGACGGAAAACTCACCATGAGCGAAGCGCTAGGTGAGAGCCAGTTCGCCATCCATCGGATCGGCCCCTCGACGTAATGCGGGTCGAACGCGAGCGGGCCGAGGCCGTCGCGACCGCGGCACTGGAGGCCCACGGCATCACGCCGGCCGACGCGGCGACGACCGCGGCGGTGCTCGTGAGCGCCGACGCCCGCGACAAACAGTCGCACGGCCTGCTCCGCCTCCCGCGGTTCGTCCGCGGGATCGAACACGGCAACGTCGATCCCCACGGCGACATTGAGGTCGTCCGCGACGCGAGTGCGGCGGCGACGCTCTCCGGCGGTTCCCGGCTGGGTCCGGTCGTGGCACGCGAGGCGGTGGGCGAGGCGACCGCGCGGGCCGACGACTACGGTATCGGCGCCGTGGGCGTTCACGACACCAACCACCTCGGGATGCTCGGCTACTACACCGACGTGGTCCGGCAGGCAGGCTACGTCGGGATCGCGGTCACGAACACAGAGCCGGCGATGCCGCCCCACGGCGGCGCCGAGCCGATCCTCGGGACGAACCCGATCGCGGTCGGGATCCCGACGGACCCGCCGTTCAACCTGGATATGTCGACGTCAAGCATCGCCCGCGGGACCGTCCTCCGGGCCAGGGAGAACGGCGACTCGCTCCCGGACGGGGTTGCACTCGACGCCGACGGCAATCCGACGCGAGACCCGGAGGCGGCGTTGAACGGCGTTATCAGGCCGTTCGGCGGCGTGAAGGGGTCCGGACTCGCAATCGCGGTCGAGATCCTCGCCGGCGGACTCGTCGGCGCTGCGATGGGGACCGACGTGACGGGGACGTACCACACCGAAGACGAGTGCACGAAGGGCGACCTGTTCCTCGCAATCGACCCCGAGGCCCTCGGCGGGAGTGGGTTCACAGACCGGGTGAACGAGTTCGTCGCGGAGTTGAAAGCCGGCGACACCGCTGCGGGGTTCGACGCGATCCGGCTCCCCGGGGAGTCCTCGACCGGTGCGGCCGACGCCGAGGCGGTCAGCGTCGACGACGACGTGTGGGCGGAGGTCGCCGCGATGACCGACGCCGAGTAGCCGGAAGCGCTCGTTCCACGCCCGGCTGGAATCCGGCAGGCTTGGCTCCGCCCCCCGAATCTCACGATTAAAATGCCAAATTATAAATGGTGGATAACTGTAACGTGAGACCATGGCAGCGGATGACAACCCGATCAGGCGGCGTCGTATCCTACAGGGAATCGCAGTCGCCGGTGGTACCGCACTGGCAGGCTGTTCCGGCGGTGGTGGCGACGACGGGGGCGACAGTGGCGGCAACACCGACGCCACCGACACGGACGACGACAGCAGCACAGAGATGGACGACGGCGGCGGCGTCTCCGGCGAGATCAACTTCGTCCACATCTCGTCGTTCGAGCCGTCAGCCCAGGACTTCGCCGAGCAGTTCAACGCGGCGGGCGACGCCACGCTCGAAACGCAGGGGACGCCCGCGGAGTCGAGTTCGACCCGCGAGTACTACGTCAACCAGTTCGCCGCCCAGTCCGGCAGCTTCGACGTCGGGATGATGGACGTCGTCTGGCCGGCGGAGTTCGTCGGCGCCGGGTGGGCCGCGGAGGTCTCCGACCCCGACGGGAACATGAACAGTATGCTTTCGACGCCGGTGGAGGCGGTCACCCTCGACGGCAGTACCTACGGGATGCCGATGTACACCGACGCTAACGGGTTCTACTACCGGAGCGACTGGCTGGACGAGCTCGGGTACGACGAGCCGCCGTCGACGTATATGGAGGTCGTCAACATCGCACAGGAGGCTCAAAACCAGATCGACAGCTGTGAGAACGGCTACATCTGGCAGGGTGGCGCGAACGAGGGGCTGACGATTATGTGGCTCAACTGGCTGTGGGGTTTCGGCGGTTCCATCCGCGGCGGTGACGGCAACCTGGTGGTCAACTCAGAAGAGGGGATCCGGGCGCTCCAACACGCCGTCGATCTGATCTACGAACACGAAGTCACCCCCGACTCGATCCCCTCTAGCGGGACCGACGGGAACCGACAGACGTTCCAGCAGGGCGGAACGATGTTTATGCGCAACTGGCCGTACGCGTACGGACTGTTCCAGGACGACACCCCCGTCACCGACAGCTTCGACGTGACGACGATGCCGAAAGCCGAGGGCAACCCCGACGCAAACAACTCCTGTCTGGGCGGGTGGAGCCTGTTCGTCAACTCCTTCAGCGAAAACACGGCCGCGGCCCAGGAGTTCGCACAGTATGCCGGGACGCTTGAGGCCCAGGAGATCCTGTCGGGCGAACACGGCCGACTGCCGGTCCGTCAGGAACTCTACGAGGACAGCTACTGGGAGGACAGCGACTACGACAAGCCGGGGAACCTGGACATCTTCTCGGAGATACTCCAACAGACCAGCGCCCGACCCGCGACCGCTCAGTACTCCCAGTTCTCGAACCTGGTGTACACCGAGTGCAACCGCGCGCTCACCCAGAGCAAGTCGCCCGAGGAAGCGCTGAACGACGCCCAAGCGGAGATCGACAGCGAAATCAACAACGCCTGACCGGGTCGGCCGGTTCCGGGCCGCGCGCCTGCTCTCTCCGCGTGAACACGCACATTTATAATGACGTACGGTAACATCCAATAGTAATGGCGGATTCGACAGCAAACGTACAGGACACCATCGCGCGACCGGGCAAGGAGGGACTCCGCGCCCGTTTCAGACGGTATCGCGAGCTCAGGCTGACCGAGGAGGAGCTGGCGACGGTACTGCTGACGCCGGTTCTGTTGTTCCTTCTAGGGCTGTCGTTCTACCCCATCCTCGACACGGTCTGGGCCAGCCTCCACACGGGGTACGTGATCGAACTTCCCGGCCAGCAGCGGGAGTTCGTCGGCCTCGAGAACTACCGGCAGGTCCTGTTTCCGATCGGGGAGACCCGCTTCTGGAACGCCTTCGGCGTGAGTATGTTCTACACGTTCGTGAGCGTCCCCGTCGAACTCGTGTTCGGGCTCGGGCTGGCGCTCCTGCTCCAGAAGGAGTTCAAATACAAGTACGTCGCCCAGGCGGCGATCCTGTTCCCGTGGGCGCTGCCGACCGTCATCAACGCAAAGGTGTGGGCATGGATGCTCCACCCGGACTACGGCGTTATCAGCGACATCCTCGTCCGGTTGGGGATCCTGGCGCAGCCGTTCCCGTTCCTCTCGAAACCCGACATCGCGCTGTACACTATGACGGGGATCACCATCTGGAAGACAACGTCGTTCATGGCGTTGATCCTGCTGGCGGGCCTGTCGAGCATTCCGGATCAACTCTACGAGGCGGCCCGGATCGACGGCGCCTCCCGATGGCGACAGTTCCGCGACATCACGCTTCCCCTTTTGAAACCGACGCTTCTGGTCGCGCTCATCTTCCGGACGCTGCCGGCATTTCAGGCGTTCGGGCTCCCGTTCGGGCTGACCGGTGGTGGACCGGGGGAGGCGACTTCGACCCTGGTGTTGTATGCACAGCAGGCGGCGTACAACAATCCCGGGCCGACCAACGGCGGATTCGCGATCGGCTCGGCGGCCGCGACCCTGATTACGCTGCTCGCGCTAGTGATTGCGCTGATATACGTCACGACGCTCTACGAGCCGGAGGTGCGGTGAGATGAGTGTCCGCGACCTCACGCTGGAGGATATCGCGTTCTGGGAGGTCGGCAAGCGGTTGGGGTACTTCGGTTCTATCCTGGCCATCGTCTTCGTCTCAATGTTCCCGGTGCTGTGGATCCTGATCAGTTCGCTGAAACCCTCCGGGGAACTGTTCGTGTTCCCGATCGAGTACCTTCCGTACACGATCTCCTTTGATGGGGGAATCAGTGTCGTCCAGCAGTACCCGCTCACCTTGGAGAACTACCGAACAGCGCTGGCGCAACGCCCGGTGGGGCAGTACCTCCTCAACAGTTTCATCGTCGCGTCGGGGACCGCCATCCTTGATCTTGTGCTCGGGGCCTTGGCGGGCTACTCCCTCTCGCGACTGCAATTCCGGTATAAACTCCCGGTCCTGCTTTTGATCCTGTTCACGGCACTCCTGCCGTTCATCTCGCGGTTAATACCTCTGTACAGCCTCGCGATCCAGTTGAACGGCACCGCGGTCAGCGGGTTCCTCGGGCTGAACACGTATCTCGGGCTGATCCTGCCGTACGCGGCGTTCCAGCTCCCCTTCGCGGTCTGGATATTCCAGGCGTACTTCAAAGAACTGCCCGACTCCTTGGAGGAGGCGGGGCTGATGGACGGCCTCTCGCGGATCGGGGTGCTGTTCCGGATCATTCTCCCGGTATCGATGCCGGCGATGGCGACGGCGGCCATCATCGTATTCATCTACGCGTGGAACGAGTTCCTGTTCGCGCTCACGTTCATGACCCAGGACTCGAAGCGGACCATTACGGTCGGAATCGCGCTGTTCGGCAACCAGTTCTCCACGCCGTGGGGCACGATCACCGCCGCGGTGTTCCTCTCGCTGATCCCGCTTTTGCTCTTCATGTTCTTCTTCCAGCAGAAGATCGTGGAGGGGATGACCTCCGGCGTGGGAAAGGCGTAGTCTCCCAACTCCGGCTTTCGAGACGACCCACTCGCCGCACTGCCCGGTTCGGAAACGGACACGTCACATTCGCGATCGACTCCCGGCGGCTACCTGTTCGCCCGGCCGATGACCGCCCGGTAGGCGGCCTCCAGTCGATCCTCCTCGGCGGGTGAGACCGGAGCGATCGGCGGCAGGGGGTCGCCGATGGACAGTCCGTCCTGTCGGACGAGGTGCTTGATCGCAGCCGCGGTCGGGATGTCGTCGTAGGCACTGACGAGCGGGACCACAACCTCCCGCAGGATCCGATTCACTGTCGCGTCGTCGCCGCGGGTGTGAGCGTCGTATAGTTTCGCGAGTTCGGCGGGGAAAACGTTCGCCGGGCCCGCAATCAACCCGTCGGCACCGAGGTTCAGCGCCGCGTCCGCGATGTCGGTCGACCCCTGGAACACGAGAAACTCCGGTGGCGTCTCCTCAACGACGCGGTACTGATAACCCAAGTCGCCGGAGGTGTCTTTCATCCCGACGACGGTGTCGAGGTCGGCAAGGTGACACACGGTGTCGACCGAGAGTTCGTTGCCGGTGAGTGCCGGGATATTGTAGAGGAGCAGATCGAGGGGCGCGTCGGCCGCGACCTGCTCGAAGAACCGCTGGAGTCCGGCCTGTGTCGTCGAGAGGTAGTACGGCGTCACGACGACAGCCGCGTCAGCGCCGACCGTCGCCGCCGTCGAGATCCGGGCACGAACCTCACCGACGCTCGTGGCACAGCAACCCGCGATCACGGTGGTGCCGTCGTTGGCCGCCTCAACCACCGTCTCGACGAGTGTTCGGTGTTGCTCCGCGGTGAGGCTGGGAAACTCCCCGATCGAACTCCCCGGGAACAACCCGTGTACCCCTCCATCGACGAGCAGTCGCGTGAACTCCGCGAGCGCCACCTCGTCGACGCCGTCGCCGGCGATAGGCGTAGCCATCGGGACGATCGTGCCCGAAATATTCATGTCCTACCACTCGGTGACCGCGGTTTTATACCTTAGGGACGCCCCCGGATCGAGGGGCCAGACTTAATACCGATGTGGACCGAGTTAAGAACCATGAGTCAGGAAGCAGCAGCGCGTCTCGACAAACCGATGTTGATCGACGGCGAGTGGGTGGACGGCGACGGCCGAACCGACGTGATCCACCCCTACGATGGGAGCCGCGTGGGCTCAGTTCCGCTCGCGACCGCAGACCAGGTCACGGCGGCGATCGACGCGGCCGAACGCGCACACGAGGCGTCGACGCTGTCGGCCTACGAGCGGTACGAACTCCTCGACACGACCGCCGAACTGCTGGAGGACGACGCCGACCACGTGGCGAACGTGCTGACCAGCGAGCAGGGCAAGCCCATCACCGAAGCTCGCGGCGAGGTCGACCGCGCGGTCCAGACGCTGCAGTTGTCGGCCGAACAAGCGAAGCGGATGTTCGGGGAGTACGTCCCGATGGACGCCCAGAAGGGATTCACCCGGGATCACTGTTTCACCCAGCGGGAGCCGCTGGGCGTCGTCGCGGCGATCACGCCGTTCAACTTCCCGATCAACTTGATGGTACACAAGGTCGGCCCCGCGCTCGCGGCGGGCAACGCCGTCGTCGGCAAACCCGCCTCGAACACGCCCTTGGTCTCGGTGCTCCTCTTCGAGTACCTCCAAGAGGCCGCCGAGGCGGTCGGCGCCCCCGACGGGTTGGTGAACCTCGTCACCGGCAGCGGGTCGACCGTCGGCGAGGTCATCTTGGAGCACGACGCGGTGGAAGCGATATCGTTCACCGGGAGCACTCCCGTCGGAAAGTACCTCGCGAACAACAGTGGAATGAAGGAGGTCACGCTGGAACTGGGGGGCAACGACCCCACGATCGTGTGGGACGATACCGACATTGAAAAAGCGGCCGAAGCGGTCGTCGGAGGCGCCTGCTCCAACGCCGGACAGGTGTGCAACAGCGTCGAGCGGGTTATCGTCCACGAGACGATCGAGGACGAGTTCGTCGAGGCCGCCGTTGACGCCGTGGAGTCGCTGTCGGTCGGCGACCCCTTCGAGGAGTCGACGAGTGTGTCGGCGATGGTCGACGACGAGCAGTTCGAGACGGTGGTTGACCTCTGCGAGGCGACGGTCGACGCGGGCGCGACCGTCGAGACCGGCGGCAACTACGGCGGCGACCTCGGCGAGCGGGTGTTCGAGCCGACGGTCCTCTCGAGTGTGACCCCGGAGATGCCCGCCGCGAAGGAGGAGACGTTCGGCCCCTTAGTTCCGATCATCGGCGTCAGCGACTTCGACGAAGCGATTGAGGAGGCCAACAACACCAACTACGGGCTGGAGGCCGGCATCTTCACCCAGGACATCGACCGGGCGCGTCGGGCGGCCGACGACATCGACGCCGGCGGCGTCAACGTCAATACGGTCAGCGGGTTCCGGACGGATCACATGCCCTACGGCGGGTTTAAAGACAGCGGCGTCGGGAAGGAGGGGATCAAGTACGCCGCCGAGCACTTCTCCCGTAAGAAACTTGTCGGCTTCCACGACGGGTTTACTGACGCGTAGACGACAGTTTTCCCGGCTCTCCTCGGTCTCCGGTTACACCTCGACCCACGTATCGCGGTCGGCGGCCTCGTAGACGGCCTCCATCACCTCGACATCGACGACGCCGTGGCGGCCGTCGGGGTAGATATCGGCGTCGCTACGGAGCCGATCCGCGAAGTAGTCGAACTCCTCGCGCATCTGGTCGACACGCTCGACCACGACCTCCGCGCGACTGTCCCCGCGGGACAGTTCGAGTTTCCGGTCTTGGTCCTGGAAGAACGCCGGTTCGATTCGCACCCGTCCCTCGGTTCCAGTGACGCTCATGCTGCTAGCCTGCCGGGCGTTGTGGCTGGCGAAACACGCGGCCGTGACCCCCCCGGGGAAGCGCAGCGAGCACGCTACTGTCTCCTCGACCTCGTCGAAGGCGTTGTGGGCCCGTCCGATCGTGCCCGTAACCGCGACCGGGTCGGCGTCGAGCAAGAACCGCGCGGTGTTGAGCGGGTAGAGCCCGATGTCGAACAGCGCTCCGCCGCCGGCCAGGTCCGCGTCGAGTCGCCACTGGTTGGGGTCGGGGTTGACGCGCTCGAGCAGCCGCTGGGACATGTCCCCGCGGACGGCCACCGGTTCGCCGATGTACCCCGCGTCGATCAGCTCCCGGGCCCGCCGGACCGTCGGCTCGGTGTGCATCCGGTAGGCGATCATTAGTTCGACGTCCGCATCGTCACAGGCGGCGACGAGGTCGGTAGCCCGCTCGCTGTCGCGCTCGATCGGCTTCTCACACAGGACGTGCTTGCCGTGCTCGGCGGCGACCGTGGCGTGGTCCAAGTGGAAGGCGTTAGGTGTACAAACGTACGCCGCATCGTACGCGTTGGTGCCGACGCCATCGGCGTATTCCTCGTATGTGAGCGTCTGCTTTACCGCGTCGAACTCGCCGGCGATCCGATCTGCTTTTTCTATCGATCCGCTCACAAGTACTGTCGGTTCACACCGGTCGCTGTCCACGAGCGCGGGCAGCGCTCGACCACGGGTGAACCATCCTAGGCCGATCGCAGCGACCCGGACCGTCGACGCAGTCGCAGGGTCCGTCCGCTCCCAGTCGCGACGGCACTGCTCCCCGATGATGTCCTCAACGTTCATACTCGATTCTGATTGGGCCAATACTTAATTTCTCCCACCTGATGACCGTCCGTCCCGGTTCGGTAGCCAACAAATGGCTACAAAACGTTTGTATATTAGAACATTGATCCCGGTCCCGCGTCGGGCCCTACCGTTACCCAGCAATCTCGTCCGCACCCCGGGCACGATGCAGTCGTCTGCCCGGCCTGCCGGTCGGAGATTCGTGGGGTGACCCCTGAGGGAACCTCCGCCGACCCGACGGCGCGGTGTCCCGCCGGTGAATCCGTAATCGAGTCGATCATTCCACCGCGGCGACCACACAGGCACGACCGACGCTGTGCTCCTCGGACGTCACGAGCCGTCGGGTACCGCGACATGGTCAATATTGGACGCAAAATAACCAAAACACTATCATACAATTAAAAATTATATAATCAGCTAAAACTCGGTTCAAATCGACTCCGTGACCGGAGAGAGACATCTTGTTAAATACAAATATTATATTTTCGACTTAAGGTAATATTATAGATATTTTGTCCTGCGACGGAGGTCCGACTCGATCCGGTTGTACACCGCAGGATCGAGCGAGCGGATGCCGGTGGCCAGCAGTGTCCGGGACCCCTTCGGTGAACCTGGCCGTTTTTTCACCTGGCCCGGCGTGAGCCGATACGATGACGACAGCCGACCT
>CAZDEJ010000020.1:0-22365 GCA_964504395.1 uncultured Halobellus sp.
ATGGCTGTGGAGAACGTCGTCTGGCCCCGCTACATCGACGCCTCGATCACCCGGGGCGACGGCCGCCGGGTCCCGGCCCCGGCGGCGGTCGAAGAGCCGACGGTCGACGAGATCGCACAGGCCGTCCAGCAGATCGGTTACGACGCCGTCATCGAGCGGGAGATGACCCACCCGCGGGAGTGGGAGTCACGGGGACGCGTGCTGGTCCAGGGCGCGACGGATTCGACGAAAAACGACCTCGTCCAGGCAGTCGCCGCCTACGTCGGGATCATCCGGGACTGACCGGAATGCAACGCCTCGGCACGGTCTCGCGGACGGCCCAGCACCTCCTCGTGGTCCGGTGTGACGACGCGGCCCACCCCGACATCGGCGCGACCGCGGTCGACGAGTCGCTGTCGCGGGTCGGCCGCGTGGTCGACGTGTTCGGCCCCGTCGACCGGCCCTACGTGGCGGTCACGCCCGCCGACGGCGTCCGCGCGGCGTCGCTCGTGGGCGAGCGACTCTACGCGAAATGACGCGACGTCGGATGAGTGCCGCCCATCGCACGCACCCCGAAGCACAACCCCCATAGTGGACGGGTCGCAACGGCCGAGCATGCGAAAACGTATCGCTGCCGGCGTCGGGTTCGCCGCTCTCCTCTTTCTCCTCGTACAGCTCGGCGCGCTGGCTCTCGTGCCGACGTTCGACGCTGCGGGGTACCAGGCGGTCGAGGATCCCTCCGATCCGACAAACAGCTTCGTGTACGTCGGTGCGATTCTGGTCGCGACCGCGGCGATGCTCGCCGCGTTCAAGTTCGACCTCCAGTGGGTCGTCCGCGGGTTCGTGGTGCTCGCGACCGCGTCGTTGTCGTGGTACGTCTTCTCGGTCCTCCTGCCGCCGTTACCCGCGATCGGGGCGTCGATCGTCGTCGCCGCGGCGCTGGTCGTCCACCCGGAGTGGTACGTGATCGACACCGCCGGCGTGGTGATGGGTGCGGGGGCGGCAGGGCTGTTCGGGATCAGCTTCGGGCTGCTCCCGGCGTTGGTGTTGCTCACCGCGCTCGCGATCTACGACGCGATCTCGGTCTACGGGACCGAGCACATGCTCGACCTCGCCGAGGGCGTGATGGACCTGAACCTCCCGGTCGTGCTCGTGGTTCCGACGACGCTGTCGTACTCGCTCCGGGACGACGCCGCCGACGTCGGCTCCGAGGACGACCCGGACGGGGACGAGCGTCATACCGAAGACGAGACCGCGCACAGCGACGCCGACACCCCCAAACCCGGCGGGACTGACTCCGCCGGCCCCGACGGTGACACGCGGGACGGAGAGGTCCGCGACGCCCTCTTTATCGGACTCGGCGACGCCGTGATCCCGACGGTGATCGTCGCGAGCGCGGCCTTCTTTCTCCCGGCATCGCTCACGCCGTCGCTCGGCGTGCCCGGACTCCCCGCGATGACGGTGCCGGCGCTGACCGCGATGATTGGGACGTTTGCGGGGCTGTTCACCCTGCTATGGATGGTGTTGCAGGGGCGGCCACACGCCGGCCTCCCGCTTCTGAACGGCGGCGCGATCGGTGGGTACCTGATCGGCGCGCTCGCAAGCGGTGTGCCGCTGCTGACCGCGTTGGGGTTGTGACCCCTCCGATCCGCTACTCGTCGGCCCCGTTGCCCTCGCGGACGGAGACCGCCGCCCCGGACTCGAAGTCGCCCATCCCGTCGGCGGAGAGTTCGGCGCGCCCGACCGCGAGCAGCGTGTCGTCGGCACGCACGATCGCGACCTCGTCTCCCGGTCGGACCGCGGGATCGACAGTCCGGACGAACTTCGCGAACGCGTTCTTGCCGTCCCGGACGAACGGCTCGCTTTCGGACCCGACAACGACGCGCGCGGCCGGCGGATCGAAGGCCGCGAGGAGCCGGCGTCCGCCCTCAAGCCCGAGCGTGAACCGGCCGTCGGTGCCGTAGGAGACGATCCGGCCCTCGGGGGCGACGACCTGCCGCGGCCGGCCGCCGGTTGACCGGTGAAGGGTCAACTCGTCCGCAGTTTCGGGCGGGAACAGCGCCGCCCCGGCGCCGGCGCCGAACTGGTAGTCGGCGACCGTCCGGAGCTCCTCGATGGTCGCGTTCGCGGCCGTACCTGTCATACTTTCCGTTCCGGTGCGGGCGGCAAGAACACCACGGTTCGACGCCGGTCGGGTTCGCGTCGTCGCAGCCGGCCGGGGTGATAACGGCGTCGACTTCCGGGATATCAGACGTTTTGTGGCCGGCTCCCGTTCGTCATCGTGGACGATGATCGTGCTCCACGCGGTCTTTCCGATCGATCCCGCCGAACTTGACGAGGCGCTGGACCTCGCGGAGATGATGGTCGCAGAGTCGAACCAGGAACCGGGCGTGATCAACTACCGGGCGGCGACCGACATCGGGGCCGGCAACCTCCTTCGGTTCTTCGAGCAGTACGAGGACGCAGCGGCGCTTGAAACGCACGTCGAGTCGGACCACTTCGCGGCGTTCGAGGCGGCGCTCCCCGACTTGCTCGCCGGCGACCCCGACATCACGCGGTTCGACGTCGACTCCGCCTCGGATATGGAACTGTAGGCTCCGGGCGCCGGCCGCTGCCTACAGCAGGAACGTCTCCTGCCGTTCGGAGAGGTCGAGGAAGGTGTCGGCGGCGTCGATCAGTTCCTCGGCGGTCGACTCCTCGAACGCCATCACCTCGACGCGGACGCCCTCGTGGCGCAGGTGCGAGCACAGTCGGGAGAAGTCGCCGTCGCCGGTACACAGCACCACCGTGTCGACGTGGTTCGCGAGCGTTACCGCGTCGAGGCTCATCCCGACGTCCCAGTCGGCCTTCTTCGACCCGTCGCCGAAGGTCTTGATCTCCTTGATCTTCGGCTCGAACCCGATGTCGGCCAGGGCCTCGAAGAAGCTCTCCTCCTCGGGGGAGTCCGCGCGAACGACGTACGCGATCGCCCGGGTGAGTTCCCGACCCGAGACCCCCTTGTTCAGGAGCGCCGAGTAGTCGATATTTCGGGAGTAGAGGCTCTGTGCGGTGTGGTACAGGTTCTGGGCGTCGGCGAGCATCGCAACCCGCTGCGTCGAGTGGATCTCAGTCATACAGTCCCTGGGGGCGGCCTTTTACATGAATGTCCGGTCCGTCGGCTACGGTTGCGAAACGTATATTATTCGGGCTGTTGTACCAGCGACTGTGATACGTGTCACGCCGGTCGCGACGAGGATGACCCGCTCGTCAGCGGCGTGTGGCACTCTCGTTTTCCCCAAAAAACGCGCAGCGTAACGCTTCGGGCGGGAGTGACATCCCCGTCCGTGGCGGCCCCCCGACGGCGCACAGCCGCGCCCAACCGACGCTCGACCGACAGACCCTACACAGACGGTTCACATACACAGCATAATGACGGAACTCGATTTCACCGGCGTGTTCCCCGCGATGACCACGCCGTTCGCGGCCGACGGACGCATCGATCACGAAACGCTCGCCGCCGACGCCCAGCGCTTGGAGGCCGCGGGCGTCGCGGGACTCGTGCCCGCCGGCTCCACCGGCGAGAGCGCCACACTCACCCACGACGAACACGTCGAAGTCGTCGAAACGGTCGTCGAAGCCGTCGACGACGTGCCCGTGATCGCGGGGTCGGGATCGAACTCGACCCACGAGGCGGTCGATCTCTCCCGGCGGGCCGCCGGCGCCGGCGCCGACGCGCTCCTCCTGATCTCGCCGTACTACAACAAGCCCGAACAGGCGGGGCTGGCCGAGCACTACCGCGCGGTGGCCGACGCGGTCGACCTGCCACAGATCGTCTACAACGTTCCCAGCCGAACCGGGCAGAACATCCAGCCGGAGACGGTCACAGACCTCGCCTCCCACGAGAACATCCGGGCGTACAAGGCCGCAAGCGGCGACATCGCACAGATCTCGACGGTCATCGAACACACCCGCGACGAGGACTTCGCGGTGCTTTCCGGCGACGACGCGCTCACGCTCTCCGTCTGTTCGCTCGGAGGCCGGGGGGTCATCTCCGTCGCCGGCAACGTCGAACCGGAGCGGACCGTCGAACTCGTTGACGCCGCAATAGACGGCGACTTCAGCCGCGCGCGCGAACGCCATTTCGAGTTGTCCCCGCTGTTCCGCCACCTGTTCGTCGAAACCAACCCCATCCCGGTGAAAGCCGCGATGGCGATCCGTGGCCACGCGCCCGAGACGCTCCGGTCGCCGCTCACGGAGCTCTCCGAGGGGCCCCGCGAGGAGCTCGAACGCATCCTCGCGGCGCTCGACGGGACGTCGGAAGCGGGCGTAGAGCCCACGGAGGCGGCGTGATGGCCGGGCTCCGCGTCGCGATCACGGGCGCGAGCGGCCGGATGGGCGGGGAGTTGATCGCCGGTGCGGCCGACCGCGACAACGTCGAGTTCGTGCTTGCGGCCAGTCGGACGCCCGAGACCGTCCCGAGCGGCGACGC
Source organism: uncultured Halobellus sp. (assembly GCA_964504395.1). Taxonomy (GTDB): domain Archaea; phylum Halobacteriota; class Halobacteria; order Halobacteriales; family Haloferacaceae; genus Haloquadratum. The sequence continues at coordinate 4,448 of CAZDEJ010000020.1, forward strand.
CCCGGGCACGGCCGACGCCGTCGTCGCCGACGCCGACCTCGGTTCGGCGCTTGAGACACACGCGATCGACGTCATCGTCGACTTCACCATGCCCGAGGCGAGCGTCGACTATCTCGAAGCGGCCGCCGACGCTGACGTCGCTGTCGTCGTGGGGACGACCGGGTACGACGCGGACGGGGCGGCAACGCTCGACGCCGTCGCCGACCGCGTGCCGCTGCTGAAGGCCTCGAACTTCTCCCGCGGGGTCGCGGCGCTCCGGCGGGCGGTCCGGGCGACCGTGCCCGCGCTCGACGGCTACGACATCGAGGTGACCGAAACCCATCATAACGGCAAGCGTGACGCGCCCTCCGGCACCGCGGTGACGCTCCTCGACGACATCGGGGGTGTGCGCGGCGGCTCCGGCGACGAGCACGGGAGCGACGCCGACCGCGTCTACGGCCGCGTGGGCGACCAGCCCCGGACCGGCGACGAGGTCGGCGTCCACGCCCGCCGGGCCGGCGACGTCGCGGGCGAACACGAGGTCCTGCTTGCGGGCAACAACGAGGTCCTGAAGCTGACGCATCGTGCGGGCTCCCGAAGCATCTTCGCGTCGGGCGCGCTCGACGCCGCGGCGTGGCTCGCGGGCCGCGACCCCGGACGATACGATTTCGACGCCGTCTTGGACCCGGACGGCGACGACGGAACCAACGGAGACGCACGATGACACTCGAATCCGACATCGGAGACCTGTGGCAGCGCTACCGGAACGACAGGGTCGAAGACGCCGCCGACTCCGCGGTTCGATCGACGCTGGACGCGTTCCTCGACGGGCTCGAAACCGGCCGGATCCGGGCGGCCGAACAGGTCGGCGACACCGGCCCGGACGCCTGGCGGGTCAACGAGTGGGTCAAGCGTGGGATCCTCCTGAACTTCAGCCTCCGGAAGACGGAGGCCAGGAAGTACGGCGGGGTCTCGTACTACGACGTGCTGCCGCTGCGGTCGACTGACGACCTGGGCGGCCGCGGGACCAGAAACACTCCCGACGGGACCGCGATCCGGCGCGGGGCGTACCTGGGCTCGGACTGTATCATGATGTCGCCGTCGTTCGTCAACATCGGCGCCCACGTCGGCGACGGCACCCTGGTGGACTCGTGTGACACCGTGGGGTCGTGCGCCCAACTCGGCGAGAACGTCAAACTCGGCGCGAACACCCTGATCGGCGGGGTGTTGGAGCCGGTCGAGGACGCGCCCGTCATCATCGAGGACGGCGTGTCGCTGGGAGCGGGGTGCCGCGTCACCTCCGGATTCCACATCGGCGAGAACACCGTCGTCGGCGAGAACACGCTGCTCACGCCGCGGATTCCGGTCTACGACCTCGTGACCGACGAGATCGTCTACGGCCACCTGCCCGCGAACCGCCGGGCGTTCACGCGGCACGTGGAGTCGTCGCTGAGCGATCACGACCTCTTCGAATCCGGGGCGTACAAACCCGCGGTCGTCGCCCTCGACATCGAGGACGACACCCTCGACAACACCCGGCGCGAGGAGGCACTTCGAGAATGACCCCCGTCGGCGACGGCGGTCCGGCGGTTCGCCGCCTCGCCGAGTGGGACGCCGAGGACCTCATAGCGCTCGCTGCGGAGTACGACACGCCGCTGTACGTGCTCGACTGCGACCGGGTCGCGGAAAACTGCACGCGACTCCGGACGGCGTTCCCGAACGCGGACGTGAGCTACGCGGTAAAGGCACACACCGGCCGGTCGGTGCTCCGAACGGTCAGGGAGGCGGGCTTCGACGCCGAGTGCGCCTCCGCGGGCGAGGTCGAGCGCGCGTTCCACGCCGGGTTCACGGGCGAGCGGATCCGGTACACCGCGGTCAACCCCCCCGGCCGCGACCTGGATCGGGTGGTCCAGCGGTGGCGCGAACACCCCGAACTGACGATTACCGTCGGCGCGGCCGACACGGTCGACCGGCTCCGGGATCGGGGGTTCGACGGCCGGCTCTGCGTCCGCGCGAACCCGGGGGTTGGCGCGGGCCATCACGAGAAGGTCCAAACCGGCGCCAACGCCAAGTTCGGGATCCCGATCGAGCGCGTGGCCGACTGCGCGGAGGACTGGGCCGGCGAGTTCGACCTCGTGGGCATCCACGCTCACGCCGGCAGCGGGATCTCCGGCGACGACCTCTCCGCGCACCGGGAGTTGGTGTCGCGGATGGGCGACCTCGCACGTGAGATCGGATCGCGAACCGGCGACCTGGAGTTCGTGGACGTCGGCGGCGGGTTCGGCGTGCCCTACCGGCCGGCCGAGCCACCGCTGGATCTCGAGGCGGTCGCGGCGGCGACGCGGGAGGCGCTGGGCGACGTCGCCGGACGCAGTCCGGCGGACTGCCGGGCGGAGTTTGGCAACGTCGAGACAACCCTGTCGGTCGAACCCGGGCGTTACGTCGTCGCCGACGCCGGCGTCCTCCTGACGCGGGTGAACACGGTTAAGAAGGCGCGCGACGCGACCGTGGTCGGCGTCGACGCGGGGATGACGGCCCTCCTACGACCCGCGATGTACGACGCCCACCACGCGATCCGGAACCTCTCTGCCGACGTCGACGCCGGCGAGGCCCGCGAGACCACGCCCGTCACGGTCGCAGGACCTATATGTGAGTCGGCGGACGTACTGTGTGACGAGCGACCGCTGCCGCGGCCCGAGCGGGGGGAAGTCCTCGCCGTCGGGAACGCGGGAGCGTACGGATACGAGATGTCGAGCACCTACAACTCCCGGCCGCGACCCGCCGAGGTCGTGCGGTCGGGGGCGACCGTCCGGCTCGCGCGGCGACGGGAGACGATCCCCGACCTCACGGGGTTGGAACGATGAGCGTCCTCCACCACCAGATACCGATCCGGAAATACCACGGTACCGGGAACGACTTCATCGTCGTCGACGCCACCGAGTCGATCCCCGACCGGCCGGCGTTTGCGACGACCTACTGTGACCGTGAGACCGGCGTGAGCCACGAAGACTCGCGCCGAACCGGCGCGGACGGCGTCCTCTTTCTCTCCCTGGAGGCGGGGTACTCGCCGCCCAGAGTCGTCATGACGCTGGTCCAGCCGGACGGCTCGATCGCGGCGATGTGCGGCAACGGCGCGCGGGTCGCCGCCGCGTGGGCCGCCGAGCGAACGGGCGCGACGGCGTTGATGATCGACACGCCCGCGGGGACCCGCCGTGCGACAATCGACGGGGACGACGTCACCATCGAAATGGGCGACCCTGCGTTCGCGCCGCGGGCGGTCCCGCTGTCCCGCGATACCGAACTCGTCGACGACGCCGTCGAGGGGCTGCGCGTGACCGCGGTGAACACCGGGGTCCCCCACGCTGTCGCGTTGGTCGACGACGTCGACGCGGTCGACCTCGACACCGTCGCCCCCGCGGTCCGGTACGCCGACGTCTTTCCGGAGGGTGCAAACGTCACGCTGGGGTCACGAGTCGACCCCGCGGCCGACGGAGCGGGCGGCGACGCGGACGCGACGCCCCGGTTCCGCCAGCGGACCTACGAGCGGGGCGTCGAGGGCGAGACGCGCTCCTGTGGCACCGGTGCGGTCGCGGTCGCAGCGGTCGCAAAGCGGCTCGGCCACCTCGACGGCCACGACGCGGTGACCGTCGCCCCGCCCGGCGGCGACCTCCGGATCACGGTGCCCGACGACGGGTCGGCGACGCTCGCGGGCCCTGCCGAACTGGAATTCGAGGACGAACTCGAGACGGTCGTTCGGTCGACGTAGATGCCCGGCAATCCGACCACGCCCCCGGACTCGGCCGGCTTCGACCCCGTCGCGTTTCTGGAGCGGGCCGTCCCGCTTGCCTCGAACGAGGACGTCGCCGAGATGCGCGAACTCCTCGTCGAAACCGTCGGCGCGCACGGGACCGACGCCCGTGTCGACGACGCGGGCAACACGCTGGCGTCGAAGGGCGCCGAAGCGGCCGACGCCACGACCCACCTCGTGTTCAACACCCACGTCGACACCGTCTCCCCACACGTGCCGTTCTCCCGGGAGCGGGGGGACGGAGCCGGCCGGGACCGGATCCGCGGTCGCGGGTCCTGCGACGCAAAGGGACCGCTGTCCGCCCTTCTGGCGGCGTTTCTCGGGGTCGAACCGCGCGACGACGCCCGGCTCACGCTCGCGGTGACGCCCGACGAGGAGGTGCTCTCGACCGGCGCGGCGGCGCTCGACCTCGACGCTGACCTGTACGTTGTGGGTGAGCCCACCGGACTCGACGTCTGCCCCGCGGCGAAGGGCCGGTTCCAGGGGACGCTGACGCTGTCCGGGACCGCCGCCCACGCCGCCGAACCCGAGTCGGGCGCGAACGCGGTCGCGGGACTCGAAGCGGCCCTCGCCGCCGTTCGGAGGTTCGATGCCGACCGGGACCCCCACCCCCAGTTGGGCCCGGCGACGCTCACCCCCACGACCGTGACCGGCGGGGCGGCGACAAACCAGGTCCCCGCGCGGTGTGAGACGGTGCTCGACCGCCGGAGCGTACCGCCGGAGACGGCCGGGGCGTTCCGGTCGGAGTTGACCGCGGCCGTCCGCGAGGCGGTTCCCGACGTCCTCGGCGTCGACTTCTCCCTGACCGACCGGCCGACCCCGTTCCTGGAGGCGTTCGCAACTGACCCGAGTCACGACCTCGTCACGACGCTTGCGGCCGCAGCCGAGCGAGCCGGCGGGTCGGGGGCGGTTCGGCCCTTTACCGCCGCAACGGAGGCGTCGTACTTCGCACCCGCACCGGTGGTGGTGTTCGGCCCGGGCGTCCTCGCCGACGCCGAGGGCGCGGTCGCCCACGCCGACCGCGAGTACGTCGACGTCGCCGACGTCCGCCGCGCCGCCGCCGCGCTGACGGATACGGCACAGCGGTTGGTCGGGTGATCCGGCGGCGTCGACCGGCGGATCCGTAACGGCCATACGCCCCGGCCGCGTCGGCCACGGTATGTACGAGGCGGTCTACGCCCACCCGGACGGGGAGACGACGGCGGCCCGGTTCGCGGAGACAGCCGACCGGTACGGGTACGACGGCGTGATCGTCCGCGCGGTCGAGGCCGATCCCGATTACGAGCGGGTCCGTCCGTCCCTGCCGACAGACCTCGCTGACGCCGTCGAGGTAGTCGCCCCCGACCCACAGCACGCGAGCGGCGCGGTGGGGAACGCCCGCACCCAGCGGACCGTGATCTGCGTCCGCGGCGGGACCGACTCGCTGAACCGGTTCGCGGTCGAGCAGCCCCGCGTCGACGTTCTCACCCGCCCGTTCGTTGGCGGGGGGCGAGACGGTCACGACGGACGCGGCGACAGCGACGGCGATGTCAACCACGTGCTCGCGAAAGCCGCCGCGGCGAACGGCGTCCGGATCGAGGCGAACCTGGGCCCGGCCCTCCGGGGTCGCGGCGGAGGCCGGGTCCGCCACCTCGCGAAACTCCGCCGGCTACAGCGGATTCTCGACCACTACGACACGCCGCACGTCGTGAGCGCCGCGGCGGAGTCACACCTCCACCTTCGTGCGCCCCGGGAACTCGCTGCTGTCGGCGACGAAATCGGGCTCGGCGGGGAGTGGGTCCGGCGGGGACTCGAGGCGTGGGGCGACCTCGTGGCCCGAAACCGCACTCGACGGTCCGAGTCGTTCATTGCCCCCGGTGTCGAACGTGGGCGGTATGAAGAAACCGATTGAGGACCACGCCGAGCGGTTTTCGGCCGCGGCGGCGTCCTACGACGACGATCAGGACTCGACGGCGTATCTGGCGTGTGCGGACCTGGTGGTCGACCATGCCGCCCCCGACGCCGACGACGTCGTCCTCGACCTCGGCACGGGCACCGGCGCCATCGCGCTGGCGCTCGCCCCCTCGGCGGGCCGGGTCGTCGGCCGCGATATCAGCGCCGGGATGCTCGACGAAGCTCGGTCGAAGGCCGCGGAGGCCGGACTCGACAACGTCACCTTCGGCGAGGGTCGGTTCCGGGATCCCAACTACGACGCTGCGGCCGGCGCCGAGTCGCCGGAGACACCTCGAGCCGACGCTCACGATGCCCGCGTCGACATCGTGGTCTCGAACTTCGCGATGCACCACCTCGCGGACGACGAAAAGCGGGAGGCGATCCGGGCGATCGCGGGATTGAACCCCCGGCGGTTCGTACTCGGGGACGTGATGCTCTTCGGGGAGCCGGATCCCGACGAGCCGTTCTACGACCCCGACGTCGACGACCCCGCAACGGTCGGGATCTTAGCTGACGCGTTGACCGACGAGGGGTTCGGGTTGGTCGCGGTCGACCGCGTCCACGATCAGGTCGGCGTGTTGGTGGCGGAGCGCTTCGGCAACAGGAGCGAGCGGGTCAGTGTCGGCGGCGGGGACGAATGAAACACCTCCCGAAGCACCTCCGGTCCCGGCGGCGGTATCTAGCCGTGGGGATCGAAACGTGGCCGGACGCCGCGTTCGATCGGGCAGCGTTCCAGCGGGAACTCTGGTACGCCGCCCAGGACCTCTACGGCGACGTCGGCAGCGCCGAAGCCGACCTGACGGTGCTCGCTTTCGACCTCGCCGCGGGCGACGGCGAGGCGATCATCCGGACCCGCCGGGGGCGGGCGGACCGGGCGCGAGCCGCGGTCGCGTGTCTGGCAGCCGTCGGGGACCACCCGGTCGGGCTCCGCGTCCGCGGGATTTCGGGGACCGTGCGTGCCTGTGAGGAAAGGTATTTGAACGGCCGGACCCGAGCGGACAAACAGAGAGACGTCGTGTTCGAGAACGAATCCCGCCCTGCTGTCGTCCACGAGACGCGCCTTGACGTCGACATCGGGGACGGGTTCGTGGGCACGACGCGGCTCGATTTTGAGTGATACTATGCAGGGACAAGCCCAACAGCAGGCATACGACCGTGGAATCACGATCTTCTCACCCGACGGTCGTCTCTACCAGGTGGAGTACGCCCGCGAGGCGGTCAAGCGCGGCACCGCGAGCGTCGGCGTCCGGACCCCCGACGGGGTCGTGCTCGCGGCCGACAAGCGGTCGCGATCCCCCCTGATGGAGCCGACCAGCGTCGAGAAGATCCACAAGGCCGACGACCACGCCGGGATCGCCTCGGCGGGCCACGTCGCCGACGCTCGCCAGCTCATCGACTTCGCCCGCCGCCAGGCGCAGGTCAACCGGCTGCGGTACGGCGAACCGGTCGGCGTCGAGACGCTCACCAAGAACATCACCGACCACATCCAGCAGTACACCCAGGTCGGCGGCGCGCGGCCGTTCGGCGTGGCGCTCTTGGTCGGTGGCGTCGAGAACGGCGATCCGCGGCTCTACGAGACCGACCCCTCGGGGACGCCCTACGAGTGGAAGGCGGTCTCGATCGGGGCCGACCGCAGTGACATCCAAGAGCACTTGGAGGAGAACTACGACGAGGATCTGAGCCTCGACGACGGCGTCGGGCTGGCGCTGCGGGCGATCGCGTCGGCCAACGACGACGAACTCGAAGCCGGCGGCGTCGACGTGGCGACGATCGAGGCCGACTCGGCGTCGTTCGTCGAACTCGACAACGACGAGATTGCCGAGTACATCGCCGCGAACGACCTCGAACCGGCCGGGGACGAGGACGTCGACGGCGACGCCGGCGCCGGGGAGTAGTCCCGCGGCGTCGTAGAGCTTCGGTTTCCGGTGGTACGCCCCTTCTCCGGTTGTCGGTCGCCACCGGCGTTCGGCGTGTGACGGTTCTCGAAGTCCGTCGCCGTATTCGACGGTGCGTTACAGGTGACCCAAATCATGCCGTCAGCTATGATCACGTGAAGACGAACGGCGCCACAGGATATCGAAGTCCGTCACGTGACTGTAGCCGACGGCGAGGGTGTCATGGACCTACACGGGAATCGCTCACTACAAACGAATGCTGTATCACACCGGGCCGTTATCTGCTCGGAATCCGCCAAGAACGAACTGCTGAATACGGAACATCAATGCAGCGACTGGCGTCCGTTGGTGATACAACAATATCGGTAGATCACTTGGCCGGAGACGTCCACCCACTACACACCGTTCTTTGAGATGACAACCGTTACCACCTGGCCGTCCCGTCCCATCGCTTGGACAGTCCAGCCGTACTCTTCAACAGCCGCGCGGAGATCATCAGGGACGAGGTCTGGACTGCCTGCATCGCAGTAGACACGCGGGAGAAAGCGCCGTAGTCCTTCTGGGGGTTCCCGGCGATGTTGTTCAGGGAGTGCGACTTGTCCGCTTGCTTCGTCTGGAAACGCTTCAGTCCGATCAATGCCGTCATATCCAAGATCATAGACAGCATCGAGAACGGTGTCGAGCGAGGCCTGCTCCCCGCACATCCGTTACTCCCTTTACCGACTTGTGAAGAGCACGATGATAAATCTGCGCGCTGGCCTGTCACACATCGCAATCAACACTGTCGTATTCACAACGACCAACGACTTCGGTTTCGAATAGACCATACCATCGTGCGAGACTCGCGTGTTATATGCAGCGCCACCGATCCACACTTCCCAGTGTCTGTCGGTACGATCGTGACCGATGGAGCGGGTAGGCCGATCATAAGCAGAAGAGACTTACTGGCGAGACAGGCCAACTCGGTATGGGCACCACCACACGTGGACCCATAGCTCTCACAGTAGCCTCCATTGTTGTGCTGGCGGTCAGCAGCTACTTTCCGTGGATGGCCCCCGGTCCCGACGCAACTATGATACCCGCTATCGGGTTTGTTACACGCGGCTACGGAGTCGCGCCTGCCGAACTCGTCTTCCTCAGCGTGCCGACCGTGGCGAGTGGCGTGGCTCTCGTTCTTCCGTGGAACCGGGCGAAAGGAGGGCTTCTGTGTGTCCTTGGTCTGGGGTATGCCGTTCTGCCACATTATCATATTGCGCAACGGTCTGTCTCGCTCCCCCGACCGTTCGAACCAATGATACTCGGGCCATCTCTTGTTTCGGTTGCGGGTTGCCTTGCGTTCGCTGCTGGCATCCTCGTGCTACGGGACTCGGTCGAAACCCCCTGGTAAACAAAACTGCTGTATTCGCGCTGTGTATTCAGCACGCCGCCACGAAAGCTAAGAAATCTTATAAAAACACCAGCGGTACGTTCGCACACAGACTCTCACTGCTCATTCGGTTATAGTATCATTAAACAAACACGATGACGATCCGTCCGTAACGCCTTGGATAGTATCAAAACCGAACCCGGAAACACGGACGAGTCACCCGCCGCGAGCGACCGCAGGGAGTGAGCGGGTCGAGGAGGCCCCGAAGGGGCTGACGAAGGCTTTTGACCGAGCTTTTGTCAGGGAGCGACCGCAGCAAACGGTCGGTGTCAATACTCCTCGTAAGCGAGGTTCATCAGCCACTGCGAGAAGGCGTCGCTGTTGTGGTTGACCTCCTCCTCGCCGATGAACGGCGAGAGCATGTCCCCGGCCATGAGGAGTCCGAACTCGAGGTCCCGAGCCGCCGGTTCGAGGTGATACGTGTTGTGACCACTGTAGACGGTCTCCTCGCGCTCGATGAGCCCCTGGGAAGCGAGCGAGTCGGCGATCCGGCTGCCCTTCCGCGAGGAGATGTCCAGCTCCTTCCAGAAGTCGCTCTGGTGGATCCCACCCGTCTCCCGGATGAGCTCCAACCCTTCGCGTTCGTCCTCCGAGAGGTCGGCCTCCGCAGCGCTCACGCTCATACATGTACGTGGCTTTCCGAGTCGCTTAAACTTGGCCTTCGACCCGGCGGAACGCCGTCTCGCACGGCGGTCCGTCGGCGAACCGGACGTCGACGGTGCCGTCGGCGTGCAGCGTGAACAGCGACGACGATCGGGTTCCGAACCCGCGCTCGGGGTCGTGGACGCAGACGCCGTAGTCGTGATCACCCAGGACCTCGGCCGCGCGGGACCGCCACGTCGACATGGGTTCGCCGACGGTCGGTCGCAGCGTGTCCCGGAGTCGCGTCGCGTTGGCCGCCTGCTCGGCCCCGCGGCGGGGCTCCCGACCGGGCTCGACGTACTCGCCGTCGATACCGACGTTGACGACGACGTGAATCCCGGCATCGAGCCGCCGGACGTGAGGGTCGCCGTCCCACTCGACGTAGAGTGCGGTCGGGTCACCGGGTGTGGCCGCGCCCTCGACCTCGGCGACGATCAGGTTGAACCCCTCGTAGGTGTGGGTCCCGAGTGCGTCGTCGACGACCTCACGGGCTTCGTGGGTGGACGCCGCATCGAGCACGTCGCGAACCAACAGTCCGCGGGAGCGGTCGCCGCCACCGGGGACGTCGGCCCACCGGTTCGTGATCGCCGCGAGCACGCCGTGTTCGTTGGCACCGATCCAGGTTCCGCCGGCCTCGGCGTCCCGCGGCGCGAGGACCGAGGGGTCGCCACCGGTGACCGCCGGCGGCTCCGACGGCCGACCCAAGCGTTCGTCGCGGTTCGCGGCGACGACGACCGGCGCGTCGTCGAAGACGCGCCACCCGAGCGTCAACGTGCACATGTCCGACGTCCGGCCGGCGGCGACAATACGCTGTCGGCGGGCGTGAGTCGGGCGACCGGCCGGAGCCGGGTCGGGTAGGGGACCATTGAAATAGGTACTCTCCGAACCCGGAGGCGAGATGTACGACCGTATCCTCCTTCCGACGGACGGTAGCGACGGCACACAGCTGGCACTGGATCACGCAGTCGAGATCGCCGAGGGACGCGACGCCACGATCCACGCGCTCTCGGTTGTCGATCGACGGCTCTACCTGGCGGCGGACGAGGCACAGAAACCCGAGCTGAAGGCGTCGCTGCAGGACGACGCGCGGGCGGCGGTCGACGCCGTCGCCGACGGGGCAGCGGCCGCGGGTATCGACTGCACCACCGCCGTCCGCGACGGGGTCCCGTATCGGGCCATCCTGGAGTACGCGGCCGAGACCCCGGTCGACCTCGTCGTGATCGGGACCCACGGCCGGTCGGGACGTGACAAACTCGCGAACCTGGGCAGCGTCACGGAGCGCGTCGTCGAGAACACCGAGACCCCGACCCTGGTGATCCGGATCGACGAGCGCGAGACGTGATACGGGCCATGGTCGCCGACCACCGGTCACATCCGACCCGCGCGATACCCCGTGCGTCGTTACGACACCCGCAGGGTCCCGTCTGCTGGCCGTGGCGCGGATATGACCGACATTATCATGTTCGTCGATCCCGCAGACTCACGCGATGAAACTGGACGAGTACGTCGACCTCGAACGCGACGAGCGGGCGGAGCGTCGGCGACTCGCCGAGAAGAAGTCCTACGACATCCTGGACCACCTCGAGACGTTCCAGGACCGCTTCGAGGAGACCGTCCAGGGTGACTCGCTGTACGGTGGCGTTTCGCCGTCGATCTTCGTGGGAACCTCGAACTACCCCCGCGTGTCGACGGGCGTGCTCTCGCCGGTCGGCCACGACGACGATGCCGCGCAGTTCGAAACCTCCAGTGCGTGGTACGACGACGGGGTGTCGATCTCCGACGTGTTCGCCCGACGGACCTCGCTGCTCAACTCGACCCGACCGCAGGAAGTGACGAGCGTCGCCGACTCCTGGAACGGCTTCCTCGGCACGCAACGCGAGGTCGCGATCGCGGACCGCCCAGTCACCGTCGAAATCGGGCTCGACGAGCGTCCTGACGTCGACTTGGACGTCGGCGTCGAGGACGTGGCGACACCGGTCGGGCCGCGGGCCCGCGCCACCTCCGCGGAACTCGCGGAGAACCCCCACGTCCCCCGACTCGTCGAGAAGACCCTCGAGGACGACGACTGGAACGCCGAGGGGGCGATCACCTACCTCTACCGTCGCGGGTTCGACGTCTACGACATCAATACGATCCTGTCGGCGGGCGCGCTCGGCCGGACCGACCAGCGACGGCTGGTCCCGACCCGATGGTCGATCACCGCGGTCGACGACACGATCGGGCAGTACCTTCGCGGGCGAATCCGGACCGATCCCGGGATCGACACCGTGGAGATCCACCGTAACGAGTTCCTCGGGAACGCGTTCTGGATCCTGCTCGCGCCCGGCGAGTGGGAGCACGAACTGGTGGAGCTGAAAGCCCCCGGTAGCGTCTGGAACCCCGATCCCGAGGCCGGGATGTACCTCGCCGCCGACCGTGAGGGGTCGGAGGGTCGAACGGGCTACGTCGAGGAGACTGCGGGGGCGTACCACGCCGCCCGGCTGGGCGTACTCGAACACCTCGACGAACGGAACCGACAGGCCAAAGCGCTCGTCGTCCGGCACGCCTCGGAGGACTACTGGGGCCCGGTCGGCGTGTGGCAGGTCCGGGAGGCCGTCCGTAACGCCTTCGACAACGACGAGTACGGCACCGCCGAGACGTTCGAGGCGGCGCTCCGCGGGGTCACGGAGCATCTGCCGGTATCGATGCCGACGCTCCGCCGGAAGTCGACGATGGCCGCGGGACTGCAGACGACGTTCGGCGACTTCGGGTGAACCCGGGCCCGTCCGGAACGACGGCGGCCACGCACGGGAGCGACCACACGGGCGGTAGTACTTTATTCGTCGGCTGAGACGTTCCGGCGGAGGTCTTACGGTGGAAATCTCAGATAAACTCCTGTGTCTGTTCAACGCTGACGTTCGCGACGAGGACGACCGGTACGTCGTGGAAGTACCCAAACGCGAGGTCGAGACGGGGTCGATCGATCCCGGCGAGACGTACCGCGTCGCTCTCATCTCCCGCGCTGCCGAATCGACGTCGGAGACGACGGACGCCGACGGGCCGACCTCGGAGCCGCAGCCTCCGGTCGAGCCGGGGGAGCTCCGGTACGTCGAGATCGAGGACATCGGCAAGCAGGGCGACGGGATCGCCCGCGTCGAGCGGGGCTACGTGATCATCGTCCCCGACACCGCGGTCGGCGACCGCGTCAAGATCGAGGTCAGCGAGGTCAAGTCCAACTTCGCGGTGGGTGAAGTGATCGAAGAGGAAGTGTAACCCCTCCAGGGGTCGCGATGGCCGACTGTCAGTCAGTACCGACCTGTACGGGTGGTGGCCGCGCGTCACAGCACTCCGGGTCAGTCCGCGTTCGACCGCCCGTTGCTCGGGTAGCCCCCGGTGAAGGTGGCGAAGTCGATCTCGGGGCTCGGCACCGCCGACGCGGCGTCGTACGGCCTGTTGACCACGATGTCACCGGCGGTACTGTCACCGATCCCCGGGATCGCGGTGAGTTCGTCCATCGAGGCGGCGTTGGGGTCTAGCGGGTACGGCACGCCGGTGACCGACCGGTAGCCGTGGTCGACGACCGCGACGTCGATCGTGGATCCCACCTCGCGCTCACCCGGAAGTCCGACTAAGAGCGGGTACGTCCCCAACTGCCGGCCGAACGTCCGGCCCCCCTCGTGATACTCCAGGTGGACGTCGGGCAGCACGGTCCCGATCGGCGCCAACCGCCGGAGCATCGGCCGGTCGATCTCCTCGCGGACCTCGCGTTTGTACTGCTTGAACCGCGTTTTGTGATCGATCGCGATGTCCGCGCCCGCCTCCGACATCTCCGTACCCTCGAACGCCATCACCTGCCGGATGTTGATCCGGCGGACCATCAGCCCCGCGTCGTAGACACGCTGGAGGAACCGTTTGTTGTGTTCGAACGTCTCCGCGCGCTCGCCGTTGAGGCCGTGGAGAAGGTTGATCCCGGGCAGGAGCTTCGGGAGCCGGTTCGCGGTGTCGCTCGCGGTTCCACCGCTCGCGTTCGAGGCGCGTGGTGCCTCGCTATCGCCGTGCGTCGGGGCCTCGGCCGGATCCTCGCCCGGCCGCCACCCGGCCTCCTCGTTGACGATCCGGATCGCCTCGAAGCACTCGTCGGCTGTGACGTTGAGGTGGTTTGCCTCCTGGACCACCGGATCGGCGGACTCCAGGCCGAACGCCGCGGTGTCACCGGGGGTGTTGTGCTCGGCGATGATCCGGATCCCCTCCCTCGACTTCTCGGGCCAGTTCACCACGGTGATGGGGTTCATGTTGTCGAGATGCAGCGTCTCCAAGTCGGGGGCGACCTCACGGATCCCACCGTAGAGCCGGCGGAGCGCGTCGGGGTTGGGGGCCTCGCCGTCGCCGCCGTACGCGAGGATGTCGGCTTGCCGCCCCACTCGGAAGTGTTGCACGCCCCGATCCGAGAGCGCGTCCACCTCGCCGACCACCGACTCCGGCGGCCGAAAGTCGGGGTCGCCGTACATCGGTTCGGTGCAGAACGAACACCGGTAGGCGCACCCGCGGGAGGTCTCGAGTTCACAGATCAGGTAGTCGGGGTGGTTGGGGTGTTGTTCGACCACGAACGCGCCGCGTTCGGCCCAGCGGTCGAGTTCGTCGGTGTCGCGGTACCGGTTTTCGAACCCTTCGAGCCCGGTATCGACGAGGTCGTACGCCGCAGCCTCGACGTCGCCCATCGCGAGGAAGTCGTAGTCGAGGTCCTGGCGCTCCATCTCCTGGGCGCCGGCGTTCTCCTCGCCGACCCCGAACCGGATCGGGCCGCCAATCACCGACACTCCCTCGGCGACCCACGCGAGTTCGCGAACTTCGTCGGGTTCGGCCGGCGTGCCGCCGACGTAGCTCCCGGGAACGGTCATCCCGCCGATGTAGATCAGGAGGTCGGCATCGGCGACGTCGGCCCACTTGCCCCGATCGTCACGGAGTTCGTCGATGGTGTGGTAGGTGACCTGCGACCGGGGCACCCCGGCGTCGACGAGGGCTCCGGCCGTGAAGCGGGGGTACGTGGAGATGTACGGCGGCACACCGAAGTGCGCCGGCTCGTCGACGTAGCCGTCGACGAGCGTCACGGAGAGATCGGCCGGATCGATCATATCCGGACGAAGACGGCCGACGCCTAAAACGCTCACTCTCCGCGGTCGGCACCCCGGCGACGTCGCGTATCGCCCCGAACCGCAAGACGGGTTACTCGTCGGCTCCTCACGGTGTGTATGCGCGACGATGTCCGTTCGGGTGCCGACGCCGACGACGGGTCCGATGCGGCCGGGGCACCCGTCACGATCCGCCCGGCTCACCCCGACGACGCCGCCGGCGTCCACGACGTCTACGCGCCGTTCGTCCGCGACTCGCCGGTGACGTTCCGGACCGAGGTTCCCTCGGTCGCGGCGGTGGCCGAGAGGATACGCGAGAAGCGAACCGCCGACGCGTATCCGTGGTACGTCGCGACCGTCTCCGATGAGGTCGTTGGGTACGCGTACGCCAGCCGGCTTCGGGACCGCGCGGCGTACCGGTGGACAACGGAAACCTCCGTCTACGTCGCCCCCGACAGTCACCATACGGGAATCGGGACTCGGCTCTACGATCGCCTGCTCGGGACGCTCCGTCGACAGGGCTACTGCTCGGCGTACGCCGCGGTCGCGACTCCGAACCCCGAGAGCGTGGCGTTCCACGAACAGCAGGGGTTCGACCGCGTCGGCACCTTCCCGGAGTCGGGGTTCAAACTCGGCGAGTGGCACGACGTGGTGTGGTATCACCGTCGACTCCGCGACCCCGAGGGGGAACCCGCAGCCCCGAAACCGGTGTCGGCAGTCGAGGACGTTGCTGCCGGCGGGTAGCTGGAGTCGGCAGCCGAACACGTTGCCGCCGGCGGGTAGCCGGAGTCGCCACGTTCAAGCGCACCCGCCGAGTCTGGACCCACAAGATGACACGAACCGTCTGGCTGAAAGCCGACGACACGGTCGGCGACTGGGAGACACGGAAGCGGCGGATCACCGCGGGGCTCGAGGCCGGGGTCGACTGGGTGCTCGTCGACGAGGCGGACGTCGGGCGGGTCCGCGACCTCGGCGACGTCCCCGTCGCCGCGTTTCGCACGGACACCGAGACCACGTTTATCGACAACGTCGGCGACACTGGTGGCTCGGGTGATTCGAGCGAGGGAGACGACGACGCGGTAACCGCGGCGGAACTCGGCACCAACGGGGGTGTCGACACCGACCCCGACGCGCACGTCGTCGGGAAGCGCGGCGAGGGTGACGGGACCGTCGACCTCCCGAACGACTTCTCGGGATCCGCGGACCTCACCACGCTTCGGCGCGAGGACGACCGAACGGGCGGCGCCTACGTCCGGATCCGCTCCGAGGAGCACGAGGCGTTCGCCGAAGCCGCGGCCGCCGACGCCGAGTACACGATCGTGATCGGCGACGACTGGACCATCATCCCCCTCGAAAACCTCATCGCACGGATCGGCGAGGAGACCGACCTGATCGCGGGCGTCACCTCCGCGGAGGAGGCCGAGACCGCGTTCGAGACCCTGGAGATCGGCGCCGACGGCGTCCTCCTGGACTCCGACGATCCCGACGAGATCCGGCGGACTGTCGAGGTCCGCGACGACGCCGAACGGGAGAGCCTCGACCTCCGGTGGGCCACCGTGACCGACGTCGAGCGCGCCGGGATGGCGGATCGTGTCTGCGTCGACACCGGGAGCCTGCTGGAGCACGACGAGGGGATGCTGGTCGGGAGTATGAGCCGCGGGCTCTTCTTCGTCCACGCCGAAACCGCCGAATCGCCGTACGTCGCCGCTCGGCCCTTCCGAGTCAACGCCGGCGCGGTCCACGCCTACGCCCGTACCCCTGACGGCGGGACCACGTACCTCTCCGAACTCAAAAGCGGCGACGAGGTTCAGATCGTCGACGGCGAGGGGGAGACACGGGAGGCGGTCGTCGGCCGGGTGAAGATCGAGAAGCGGCCGATGTTCCGGATCGAAGCCGACGTCGACGGCGACCGGGTGGAGACGCTCCTTCAGAACGCGGAGACGATCAAGATCCACACTCGCGAGGGCCGCACCGCCGTCACGGATCTGGACGTCGACGACGAGGTGCTCGTCTTCTACGAGCGGACCGCGCGCCACTTCGGCGAAGCCGTCGAGGAGAGCATCATCGAGAAGTAGCGGGACAGCGTTCCGCCATCCGTTCCGGCCGGTAGTGACGCCGTCCCGGACTCACTCCTCGGCGTCGGCTCCGGGGTCGACCCATTCGAGTTCGGCCGTACACCACGGACAGAAGCCCAACTCCCGGTCGAGTTCCTTCCCACAGGACGGACACGCCGGCTTGTCGCCGGCCGCCGTCGGCGTCGCGGCTGCGAGCCGGTTGGCGTCGAGCGTACTCAGGAGCAACAGCGTAAACACCGGCCACACGACGACACCGGGAAGCGACGCGGGCTCGATCGCGGCGACCGACGCCGGGTCGGCACCGCTCATCCCCGGAAGCGCGAACACGGCCACCAGGGCGACTGTCGCCCCGACGACGGCGACGAACCACGCCGCGGCCCGCCGCCACCGTCGGAGGTAGAGGTGTCCGACGCCGGCGATCCCGACGGTTGCGCCGAGAACGGCTACGAGTGTCGTGATCACCGCGCGTCTGCTCGGTCGGTTCACGTCTCCGGCGGATGCGACGCTCGGTGTTAAACGTAGGGAAACTGTTCGGACCCGTCAGGCTGTGGGGAGCGACCGGAGCTACGCGATCCCGATGCTCTCTTCGGCTTCCAAGAGCTCGTGGTATCGGTTCCGGATCGTGACCTCGGAGATGTCCGCAACCTCGCTCACTGCGGCCTGCGTCGTCTTCTCGTTGGTCAAAAGTGCGGCGGCATAGACCGCGGCCGCGGCCAACCCCACCGGCGACTTCCCGGAGTGGACGCCCTTCTCCTTGGCGTTTTTCAGGAGTTGGCGCGCCCGGAGTTTCGCCTCGTCGGAGAGGCCGAGTTCGGAGGCAAACCGGGGCACGTACTGCTCGGGGTCGGCGGGCTTGACCTCGAGGGAGAGTTCCCGCGCGATATATCGGTACGTGCGTGCGATCTCGCTTTTCGGGACGCGGGAGACCTCCGCGATCTCGTCGAGCGATCGCGGCACACCCGCCATCCGGGCGGCGGCGTAGACGCACGAGGTGGCAACGCCCTCGATGGAGCGGCCGGGGAGGAGGTCCTCGTCGAGCGCGCGGCGGTAGAT